>NZ_CABVGP010000002.1:2506233-2817950 GCF_902497555.1 Amycolatopsis camponoti
TGGTTGACCGTTTCTACGACAGCGGCCTGGATGTCACTGGCCGAGGTCACGTCGCACTTGACGGTGAGTACCTGGCCGCCGAACTCGGCGACGAGCCGAGAGGTCTCTTCGTTGGCGGCGGTGTCGATGTCGGCCAAGGTCACGCTGGCGCCTTCGGTGGCGAATGCGGTCGCGGTGGCCCGCCCGATGCCGCTGCCGGCGCCGGTCACGATCGCGACCTTTCCGGCAAACCTGCGTTCAGTCATGGTCAAGTTTCACTTTCGTTGGTGGGTGGTGTCTCAGGAGTGGTGAAGAAGCTTGCCGCCCTGGCTGTCGCGCATCTCGATCTCGAGCTCTTCCAGGGTGCGCCCCTTCGTTTCCGGAATGTACCGAAACGCGAACAGAGCGGCCAGCACGTTGAGCGCCATGAAGCCGGCGAACACCGGAACCGAGCCGAAACGCTGAGCGAGAATCGGGAAGAGGAAGGAGATGAGAGAATTCGCGCACCACAGGCCGCAGAGCGAGGCGCCCATGGCGAATCCGCGGATCGGCAACGGGAACAGTTCCGAGAGCACCAGGAACCCGGTGGTTCCCAGGAAGGTCACCATGAATGTCGTCACCAGCAGCATGAACAGCAGGATCAGGTACGAACGCAGGTTCGAGTCGGGGAGCAGATAGGTGATGAGGAGTCCGAGGTGTGAAGCGGCGACACCAGTGAAACCGAGCAACATCATCTTGCGGCGTCCTGTGACGCCGAGAACCCACATGCCCACCACGGTGAAGACGATCATGACGATTCCGACGGTGACCGAGGCGAGCAATGACGCCGATCGGGTGAGGCCGGAGTTCTCCAGGACGGTCGGCGCGTAGTACATGACCACGTTGATGCCGGTGGTCTGCTGCGCGATGGCCAGGACGATCCCGATCAGGATCAAGCGCTTCATCCAGGGTGCATTGCGCAGGGTGGCGAAGACGGAGATCTTGCCCTCGATCGCGTCGGCTTCGACGATGGCGGTGATCTGCTGGTATTCGCCCTCGACCCGGTCGGCGAGGTGCGCCCGCTCCAGCGTGCGCCGCACGTCCGGCCACATCTGCTTGCTTGCGTACCAACGGGGGGTGTCCGGCAGGGAGAGCATGCCGAAGAGAAGCACTACAGCGGGAATGACTGCGACCCCGATCATGTAGCGCCATACGTCGTGACCGCTGACCATGTTGGCGAGTATCGCGTTGAAGACGAAAGCCAGGAACAGTCCGGTGGTCAGCATGAGCTGGTTCATCGTGACGATACGACCGCGCTGCGAAGCCGGCGCCATCTCGGCGAGGTACAGCGGAACGACAACGGAGGCGACGCCGACGGCGTAACCGAGCGCGATCCGAGCCACAACCAGGATCAAGACGTTGGGTGCCAGGGCGCACGCGATCGTGCTGATGACGAAGATGACGCCGGCTATCACCAGCGACTTCTTCCTTCCCGCCCGGTCTGCGATGGGCCCGCCCAGAAGTGCGCCGGACGTCGCGCCCGGGAACAGCAGTGAGGTGACGACCAGGCCCTCGGTGACGGCCGTCAAATGGAAGTCTTCGCGCAGGTATACCAGCGCTCCTGCGATCACCCCGGTGTCCAGGCCGAAGAGGAGACCGCCGAGGCTGGCGATCACGGTCAGCCGGAGGATGAACGTTCTGGGGTCTTCGCGACCGGCTGTCGTGGTCGAGACTCGTGTGGGCTGGGAGTGGTCGGACACGAGATCTCCTCAGAGGTCAGCCGGGCCGAAGATGGAAACTTCGCACCGGTGGGATCGACGTTGATCGGTCATGCGTGCTGCTGCCTTCGAGTAGGTGTCCGGGACCTGGGGACACGACGATGTGTTACGAGGTAGCCGTTCCGTCTCGACGCGGGTGGAGCGTCGCGATCAAGATCAGCCGCCGGCCTGGCCGGGGCAGAGGTGGCTCGACAGGGCTGATGCGCCGACTGTGACGGCGGGCACAGCTCCCGACTGCCGATCGACAATATCCTATGATATGAGACTTCGTCAACTTCCGAACTGACCGGAGGGGCGAGGACGACATCCCGCTGAGGGGTGTACTCAGAGAGCCTCCTTGTCTTTCGCCCGGCTGCCTACACTCGGTTGTCTGTCAGGAGATTCGTTGATCCGAACAGGAAGGACCACCATGACCACCATCGCCGTTGTCGGAGCCGGCGCCGGACTCGGCCAGGCCACGGCGCGCCGGTTCGGACACGAGGGGTTCTCAGTGGCGCTCGTCTCCCGCGCTCAGGAGAACGTCGACCGGCTCGCCGGCGAGCTGACCCGGGAAGGGATCACCGCCCGCGGCTACGCGGCGGATGTCCGGGACCGGGCCACGCTCGCGGACGTGCTCGGCCGGGCGGCAGCGGATCTCGGCCCCGTCGAGGTTCTGCAGTACAGTCCGGTGCCACGGCAGGAGTTCCTGCGTTCGGTGCTCGACACCACAGTGGACGAACTTGCCGCGGCAACGGAGTTCTCGATCCTCGGCGTGGCGACCGCGGTGGCACAGGTTCTGCCCGGCATGCGCGAACGGGGACGGGGCACGGTTCTGCTCGTGAACGGTTCCAGTGCTGTGACACCGAACGGCAAGGTCGCGGGCACCTCCACCGCGTTCGCCGGGGAATCGGCTTACGGCGCGATGTTGCACGACGCGCTGGCACCGGAGGGCGTTCACGTTGCCCAGCTCGTCATTCCCGGCGCGATCGGCGGCGGCGATCCGCTGTATGCGCCGGATGCCCTGGCTGACCGGCTCTGGACGATCCACCGCGGGCGCGGCGTCTACCGCACCACCGTCGGCGAGGTGATCGTGTGACCGCATCCGCCGCCCCATCGACCATGATTGTGCCGCGACGTCTCGGCGCCTTCGCCTTCGCAGTGCTGGCCGGTCTCCTCCTGGCCGCATGCGGTGCGAGCGAACCACAACCTGGGGCGCGTGAGCAGCCGGGAACACCCGCGAAGACGAGCGGTTCGGGAGCTGCGGCGCGGGAGGGAACCGCGGTCCGGATCAGAATCGGCGAGCAGACCGTCCCCGTCACAGTGTTCGACACCCCGACCGGCCGGGCGTTGCTCGACCGGCTCCCGCTCACCCTCTCGTTTTCCGACCACAACGGGGCAGAGAAGACCAGTCCCTTGCCCCAGCCGCTGCCGATGGACGGGATGCCGGAAGGCGACGATCCCCAGCCGGCCGACCTCGGCTACTACGCGCCCTGGAACAATCTCGTTCTCTACTACGCGGACGTGCCCTACTGGAACGGCATCGCCCGCATCGGTCACATCGACGGAGACATGTCGGCCATCGCTTCCCACGCCGGCGATTTCACCGCCACAGTGGAAAAGGCCGCGTGACCGCCATCGCTGCGTGGATCACCCACCGGGTGCCCTGAGACCCCGCAGCACTTCAGGACGAGAGCTGGTCGATGATCGAGGCCACCACGTCACCCGTTTTCGCCTTGCCGCCGACGTCGGGAGTGAGCACGCCGGCCGCCGTGGTGGCCTCGATCGCGGCCCGCACCCGGCCGGCTTCTGCCGAAAGCCCGAAATGATCGAGCATCAGCGCGGCACTGCCGATGGCGCCGATCGGATTGGCCAGTCCCCGTCCGGCAATGTCCGGCGCCGAGCCGTGAACCGGTTCGAACATCGACGGGAAACGCCGTTCGGGGTTGAGGTTCGCACTCGCGGCGAGGCCGAGGCTGCCGGCGAGCGCGGAACCGAGGTCGGAGAGGATGTCGGCGTGGAGGTTGGACGCGACGACCACCGAGAGGTCCTCGGGCCGGAGGACGAACTTCGCCGACATCGCGTCCACGAGCACACTCTCGGTCTCGACATCGGGATAGTCCCGCGCGACGCGGGATAACGTCTCGTCCCACAGAACCATGCCGTACTGCTGAGCGTTGCTCTTCGTCACCGAGGACACCTTCTTTCGTTCGCGTCCACGAGCGAGCTCAAAGGCGAAGCGGGCGATGCGTTCACACCCCTTCTCGGTGAACAGTGCAGTCTGCAACGCGACTTCGTTGCCCGGACCGCGGCCGGACAGGTTACGGCCGCCGAGGCCCGCGTACTCGCCTTCGCTGTTCTCCCGGACGACCACCCAGTCCAACGGCGTGTCATCGGCCTTGCGCAGCGGTGAGGTGATGCCGGGGTGAAAGTGGACGGGCCGGACGTTGGCCCACTGGTCGAAGTTCTGGCAAATCCGCAACCGCAGCCCCCACAAGCTGATGTGGTCGGGCACCGACGGCCAGCCGACAGCGCCGAAGTAGATGGCGTCGAAGCCCTTGAGCGCGTCCAGGCCGTCGTCGTCCATCATGCGGCCGGTCCGCTCGTAGTACCCGCAGCCCCACGGGAATTCGGTCCAGTCGAAGGCGAACGCACCTCCGGAGGCCGCGGCGAGCGCGTCCAGGACAGCGCGTCCCGCAGTGACGACTTCGGTGCCGACGCCGTCCGCCGGGACCGCGGCGATGGTGAAGGTATGAGCGGCGGGTCCGGTCACTTGGTGCTCCCTGATCGTGCCGACTTTGCCGTATGGGTGGCGCCGTCATCGTCGGGGGCGATCTGCTCCAACGCCTCGCGAGAGGTATCCACGCCGGCGAAGCTGTTGAGCAGCGTCACGGCGACGTACATGCCCGAGACGGCCAGGATCACGGCGACGACACCAGCGCTGTTGAACAGCCACAGGACGACGAAGGGAGAGAAGATCAAGCCGATGCGGCCGACGGTCTGGGCGAAGCCACCGCCGCGGAAGCGGAAGGCGGTCGGGAAGTACTCCGGGGTCGTGCCCAGGCCCAGGGTGAGGAACGACGCGACGGTGGCGACCAGGACGAAACCGACGGCGATGACCAGCGCAGGCGCTTTCATGAACGGGTAGATACCGGCGAAGATCGCGGTAAGCGTTCCGAACATCACGATGCTGGTGCGCCGGCCGATGCGGTCGACGATCACCATGCACAGCAGGGGACCCGCGACGTAACCGGACATGATGGCGGCGTTGAACCCCAGGGACTTCGATACGGTCAGCCCCTGCTTGACGAAGAACGTGGGCATCCAGCCGGTGACGACGTACGAGCCGAACAGGCACGTGACAGTCAGGATGAGTGCCATCAACGTCCGGCGGATGACCGGCCGCGAGAACAGCACCGTGATGGGCACCCACTCGGCCTTCTCGTCCGTGGCCGGGCCAGGTCGGCCCGCCGGGACGAGACGCCGGACTCTTCCTCGATCTTCCGGATGACGGCCGCGGCTTCGTCGTACCGTCCGCGCGATTCCAGCCAACGCGGGGACTCGGGCATGGTGCGGCGCAGCCACCAGGCGACCAGCGAGCCGACGCCGCCGATGACGAACATCCCGCGCCAGGAGAACGCGGGGATGACCATCCAGCCGAGGATCGAGGACAGCGAGACTCCGAGACCGCCGAAGATCCCGAGCAGGCCCAGATAGCGGCCGCGGCGTCGGCGCGGGATGAACTCGGCGATCATGCCGTAGCAGATGACGTACTCGGCCCCCAGCCCGATGCTCATCACGCCGCGCAGGGCGATGAGTACCGGCATCGACGGCGCCAATGCCGCGCACAGGGCGAGGATCCCGAAGAGTGCCAAGCTGAATTGGAAAGCGAAGCCGCGTCCCATCCGGTCACTGAGCCAGCCGGCGAAGGCCGCGCCGATCGCGAGGCCCGCGAACGTGACCGACAGGAAGAGCGAGTTCAGCTCGAGCGTCGAGAATCCGGTGGGCAGCATCGACGCCAGCACCGCGGCGGAGAGCGTGTTGTCAAACGAGTCGAAGAACATGCCGAGGCCGACCAGCAGCGCCAAGCGCCGGTGGAACCGGCCGATCGGGACGTTGTCGAGCCGCTGGCCCGCGTTCACGTGCGTGTTCATCGGCCGCCCCCTCCCGGGACCGCACTCTTGATCCGAGTACGGCCGACCAGGCCGGGATTGCGCCTCGCGCACGGGATCGATCGACGTTGTCCGGTCATGCGGCTTACTACCTTCGGCTTGGTGTTCGGTGTGCAACGGCGCGAACACGACGGTGTGCCGGGGAACAGCTCTTCCGGCGGTCCACCAGCGACGATGCCAACTCGTCCTCACGTGAGTCTTGACAATATCCTGTATTATGAGACATCGGCAACAGCCGAGACGTGCCGGCGCCGCCGCTGTCGGCCTCGATCGAGGAGCGTTGACGTTGAAAGCTGTTCTCTTCCTGGGCGAAGGCAAGCTCGAGCTCCGCGAGCTTCCCGACCCGGTGCCCGGCCCGGATGAAGTGGTCATCCGGATGCGGGCCTCCGGGATGTGCGGGAGCGATCTCAACCATCTGCACGGCCCCGTGCGCTCCGGTGCCGAGCTGGTGGTCGAGGGGCACGAGCCGTGCGGAGTCGTGGAGCTCGTCGGGACGGCGGTGCGACCCGGCGAAGCCAAGGCCGGCGACCGGGTCATGGTCCACCACTACGACGGGTGCCGCACCTGTCGATATTGCCGTTCCGGCTGGACCCAGTACTGCCCGAACGCGCGCACGGTCTACGGCGGGCTGGACGGCGACGGCGGGCACGCGGACTTCATGAAGGTTCCCGCGCACACGCTCATCCGCTTGCCCGACTCGCTTTCGTTCAAGACCGGCGCGGCCATTTCGTGTGGCACCGGTACAGCGTTCGGCGCGATCAAGCGAGTCGAACTGTCGGCCGGCGAGACCGTGGCGATCTTCGGGCAAGGCCCCGTGGGCCTGAGCTGCACCATGCTGGCCAAGGCGTTCGGTGCCCGGGTCATCGCCGTCGACATCGAGCCCTCGCGGCTGAAGATGGCTGAAAAGTTCGGCGCCGACCACGTCGTCGACTCGCGAGAGCAGGACCCGGTGACCGCGATTCGCGAGCTGACTCGCGACGGCGAGGGCGCGGACAAGTCCATCGAATGCAGCGCCAACGCCACCGTGCGCAGGCAGGCGGTCCACGCGCTGCGGCGCTGGGGAACCGCGTGCATGGTCGGTGTCCTCGGCAAGATCGAGCTGGACAGCGAGGAGCTCATCCAGCTGCGGAAGACGGTCGTGGGGTCGCTGACTTTCAGCAAGAACCTGCAGGAAGAGTGCGCACTGTTCGTGGCCGAGCGAGGCCTGGACGTGGAGTCGCTGTTCACCGACGAGTTCCGGTTGGACGAGGCGGAACGAGCCTACCAACTGTTCGACCGACGCCAGATCGGCAAAGGCGTCTTCGTCTTCGACTGACCGACCGCCACGTGAAAGGCAGGCAATGACCACATTCGAACAGAACTCCGCCCTTTCCGAGCGGGCTCAGAGCTTCCTGTCCCGCGACGTGCACCATCACGTCATCGACGGTCAGCGGGTGCCGGCCGCTTCCGGGCGGACCCTGACCACCGTCAATCCGTCGACCGGCGAGGCACTGGCCCAGCTCGCCGCCGGCGACGAGGCTGACGTCCATCGCGCGGTCGAGGCTGCTCGCCGGGCGTTCAAGGGCCACTGGAGCACCTGGACCCCATACCAGCGCCAGGCGTTGCTCGTGCGCATCGCCCACCTCCTCGACGAGCGATTCGAGGAGTTGATCCAGATCGAGGCCATGGACATGGGTGCTCCGGTCTCGAGGCTGCGCACCACCAAGCCCGCTCTGCTGAAGATGTTGTCGTTCTTCGGTTCTCAAGCCGCCAACATCGCCGGCGAGACGCTGATGAACGGTATCCCCGGCACCGTCGCCACGATGACGTTGAAGGCCCCGGTCGGGGTCATCGGCGGCATCATTCCCTGGAACGGGCCGCTCAACGGTCAGTTCTGGATCATCGGCGCCGTCCTCGCCAGCGGGTGTACTGCCGTGCTGAAGCCGTCCGAAGAGGCCTCTCTGTCGGTGCTGCGGGTGGCTGAGATCCTCCAGGAAGCCGGGGTGCCGGACGGCGTCCTCAATGTCGTCACCGGCTTGGGCAAGGAGGCCGGCCATGCGCTGGCCGCCCACCCCGACGTCGACCGCATCGCGTTCACCGGGTCGACGCAGACCGGCCGCAGCATCATCCAGGCGTCCGCGGTGAACATCAAGAAGCTGCAGCTGGAGCTGGGCGGCAAGTCGGCGGACATCGTGTGCGCGGACGCGGATCTGGACAAGGCGGTACCCGGAGCCGCGATGGGGGTGTTCGCCAACTCCGGCCAGATCTGTTTCGCCGGCACCCGGGTACTGGTTCAGCGGTCCGTTGTCGACGAGTTCACCGAACGGCTGCTGGCCTTCACGGACACATTGCGGGTCGGGCGCAGCCTGGACGACGCCAGCACGCTGGGACCGGTGATCTCCCGGCCCCAGTTGGACAAGGTCCTGTCCTACATCGATATCGGCCGAGCCGACGGGGCCGAACTGCTCTGCGGCGGCCAACGGGTTGAGGGGGAACTCGGCAAGGGTTACTTCGTGCAGCCGAGTGTCTTCGGTGGCGTGACGAACGAGATGCGAATCGGACGGGAAGAGATCTTCGGGCCGGTGCTGTCGATCCTCCCGTTCGACGACGTGGACGAGGCCATCGCCATTGCCAATGACAGCGAGTACGGGCTCGGCGGAGCGGTGTGGTCGCAGAATCTGTCCACCGCTCTTCGGGTGGTCCACGGCGTGCACACCGGAACGATGTGGGTGAACTGCTACGGCTACATCGATCCGATGGTCGGGTTCGGCGGAACGAAGCTGAGCGGGTACGGCGCCAAGGGGAGTTCGGCGCACATGGACACCTACCTGTACACGAAGAGTGTCTACCTGCAGCTGTGACCCGAGCGTCGCCGGCATCCGCCGACGAGGTACCGGCAACTCACCTATCAATGGAGATCGTTCAATGGCGAACACCAGCCCACCGGTCGATACGACCAGGCCCGGCGCGACGACCACATCGATGACGAACGACAGTCCACCGGCGAAGTCGCGGCGCGGCCGGGGTGGGAGGCAGAAGCTCGCGTCCGTCGGTTGGGCCGCGGCGCCTCCTGCGACTTTTGTGGTCATCATCCTGCTATGGGCCGCCGCCGTGGAAATATTCACGATCCCTTCTTATCTGCTGCCCAGCCCCATGGCGGTTCTCAGCCGGATGTTCGACGAGCGGAGCAACCTGCTCGCGCAAGCCGTGCCGACCCTGGAGGCGCTCGGAATCGGCCTGCTTCTCTGCCTCGTGATCAGCATTCCGGCCGGCCTGCTGATCGCCCTTTCGAAGGTGGCCAAGCAGACGATCTATCCCATCGTGATGCTGATGCAGCTCGTGCCGAAGATCGCTATCGCGCCCCTTCTGCTCGTCTGGTTGGGTTTCAGCATCCAGACCAAGGTCGGCTTGGTCGTCCTCATCGCGTTCTTCCCGCTGCTCATGTCGAGTATCGCCGGGTTTGTCAGCTTGGACGACCGGCTCCTGTACCTGACGCGCTCAATGGGGGCGTCGAAGATGCAGACGTTCTGGCGCCTCAGGTTGCCTGCCGCTCTGCCGATCATCTTCTCCGGTATCAAGACGTGCGCGACGATCGCGATCACGGGCGCGCTTGTCGCGGAATTTCTCGCCTCCAACGAGGGGCTCGGTTACGCGCTCCTCCGGGCCGGATCGCAACTGGACACCACGTACATCTTTGCCATTCTTGTCGTTCTCACCTTGATCGGTATCGTCATCAATTATCTGATCGAGGCCGTTGAATGGTGGCTGACTCCGTGGCAGCGTCACCAGGGGCAGCAGGGTAAGAAATAACCGGTCTTCACTCGGTCTTACGTATTCTCCAGTGGCACTCAAATGATGAGAGATGAACGATGAAGATCAAGACTACGCTGACTTCGGTGGCCGGTATCGCTTCTCTGGTGCTCCTCGGTGCCTGTGGGACCGGTTCGTCTCAGGCGGGAAGTGGTGGACCGGGAGAGTCGTTCCAGCTGCATTGGTCGTGGTCGCCTTCCACGGCCGGCTTTGCGGTCGCACAGGACAAGCACCTCTATCAGAATGCCGGGCTGGAGCTGTCCATTACGCCCGGAAAGGGTTCCGGCACCGCGGTGCAACTGGTCGCCACCGGCAAGGCGGACATGGGCATCGCGGATTCCGTGGCGATCATCCAAGCGGTTCAGAAGGGTGCGCCGTTGCTCGTGGTCGCGACCATCAACCAGGAAACCAACACGGCCATGCAGGTCCTCGATTCTTCCGGGATCAGGTCCGTTGCCGACCTCAGGGGCAAGTCGGTCGCTGTCCCGCCGGGTGGTGCCTACTCCTTCCTGTTCCCCATTTTCCTGCAGTCGCAGGGGCTCACCGAGAAGGACGTGAAGATCGTCAACATGCCGTTCGAGTCGATGGTGCCGTCGCTCATCGGGGGCCGGGTGGACGCTATTGTCGGTGGTCAGGATTCGCATGTTGCCCTCGCGGCTCAAGGCGCGAAATTCACCGACTTCCTGTTCGGTGAGCACGGTGTTTCCGGTGCGGCGCACTCGATCTTCACGACGAAAGACTACGCTGCCAAGAACGGACCCGCTGTGAAGAAAGCCGTCGCGGCCAGCCTGCAGGGGTGGAGTGAGGCGCGAGCAAATCCGCAGGAGGCGCTCGCCGACATCAAGAAGCTGGCGCCGGACACGGTCGAAAACAATGCGCGGGAGGAGCTGAAGGTCCTTCTGCCGCTCCTGTGTGCGGGCGGGGCGAAGTACATCGGGCTGGCGGACCCGGCGCGGTGGCAGCAGACCATGTCCCTTCTCGAGCGCGCGAAGCTCGTGACGGGTGCGCCCGACCCGGCGACGTTCGTCTCGTACGACTATCTCCCGCCGCAGAGCGCGCTGACCCCTTGTAGCTAGATTGTTACGGTCGCCGTCGGAAGGGCAAAATCATGCGAGATTCAGTGGCCGGCACGACAACCGGAATGTCCATTTCGATTCAGGGTGTCACGAAGATCTACGGACGTGACTCCGCTCATGAGTTCGAGGCGCTCAAGCCCATCTCGATGGATATCAAGGCAGGCGAGTTCGTCTCGATCGTCGGTCCCTCGGGATGTGGCAAGAGTACGTTGATGCTGATGGTGGCGGGCCTGCTTCCGATGTCTTCGGGCGTGATCGAAATCGGCGGGCGAGTGGTGACGAAGGCCTTCACCGACGTCGGTATCGCGTTTCAAGACCATTTGCTGCTGGACTTCCGCACCGCATTGGACAACGTCCTGCTCCAAGCGGAGATCCGGCACATCGACAAAGATGCGCTGCGGTCCAGGGCGGTCGACTTGTTCCGGCAGCTCCGCCTGGAGCAGGCGATGGGTAAGTACCCGCGACAGATGTCGGGGGGAATGCGGCAACGCGTTTCGCTCATCCGGACGATCGTCCACGAGCCACCGGTCTTGATGTTGGACGAGCCGTTCGGGGCGCTCGACGCCCTCACACGCCTCCAGGTGCGATCCGACCTGGAGTCGCTTTGGCTGCGGAACAAGTCCACCGTTCTGTTCATCACCCACAGCGTCGAGGAAGCGGTCGGGCTGTCCGATCGGATCTTCGTCATGAGCCCGAGTCCGGGCGAGATCATCGAGGAGATCACGGTGGACCTGCCGAGGCCCCGGCCCATCTCCCTCACCGGTTCGGCCGAGTTCGGCAAGTACGCCGGTCACATCTATGCACTCTTCGAGAAGATGGGCGTTCTCCACGGTATGGCGCCCGCAGCTGCTGGCAGTGGTGCTTGAACCGCGACCGGCCGGGCGTCGTCGACCATGAACACCAGGGAGAGTCAGTGCAGCAGTACCCGATGTACGTCGACGGACAATGGGCCGACTCCGCTACCGGAGAGTGGTTGGACAGCACGGATCCGTACAGCGGCGAGGTGTGGGCCCGGATTCCCGCCGGCACCGCTCAGGACGCGGGCCGGGCCGTGGACGCGGCTCAGGCCGCCATGACCACGGGCCCGTGGGCGACTTTCACCGCTTCTCAGCGAGGCGGCTGTCTCCGCGCTGTCGCGGACCTCATCATCGCCAATGCCGACCGCCTCGCCGACAGTGAGGTCCGTGACAACGGCAAGCTCCTGACCGAGGTCCAAGGGCAGATCGCGGCGGTGGCCCAGTGCTGGCACTACTACGCGGGGCTCGCGGACAAAGTCCAGGGTGCCACCATCCCGACCGAAAAGGCCAACGCGTTCGCTTTCACCACTCGCGAACCGGTCGGAGTCGTCGCCGCCCTGACCGCATGGAACTCCCCGCTGTGGTTCGCCACCGTGAAGGCCGCCCCCGCCCTGGCCGCCGGGTGCTCCGTCGTGGTCAAACCGTCCGAGTTCGCCTCCGCGAGCACCCTCGAACTTGCTCGCCTCGTGGACGAGGCGGGTCTGCCTGCCGGTGTGTTCAACGTCGTCACCGGACTGGGTGCAACAGCCGGTACGGCACTGGTCGAGCACTCCGACGTCGCCAAGATCGCGTTCACCGGGTCCGACGTCACCGGCGCCGCCATCTACCGCAGCGCCGCCACCACCATGAAGCGGGTGTCTCTCGAACTCGGCGGGAAGTCGCCCACCATCGTCTTCGACGACGCCGACCTCGACCTCGCCGCGGTGGGGGTGATGTCGGGCATCTTCGGCGCGGCCGGCCAGATGTGCGCCGCCGGTTCACGACTGCTCGTCCACACCGCGGTCAAGGACGAACTGCTGGCGAAGCTGCTTGAGCTGGCCGCCGATCTCCGCATGGGCGATCCGCGCGACCCGGCCACGAACGTCGGCCCGATTTCGACGCCGCCGCAGTTCGAAAAGGTGCTCGCCTACCTCGATGTCGCCCGTGCGGACGGTGCCCGGTGTGTCTTGGGCGGTGCCCGCGCCACCGGCCCGGGCCTGGGTGCCGGTCAGTTCGTCGAACCCACCATCTTCACCGACGTCCGCAACGACATGCGTATCGCGCGTGAAGAGGTGTTCGGCCCCATCCTGTCCGTCATCGAATTCAAGGACGAGCAAGAGGCGGTAACCCTGGCGAACGACAACCCCTACGGCCTCGTCGCCGGCGTGTGGACAACCGACATCGGTCGCTCGCTGCGCATGTCGAAGGCGCTGCGCGTCGGCACGGTCTGGGTCAACACCTACCGCACGTACAGCTACATGGTCCCGTTCGGCGGCACGAAGCAGTCCGGGCTCGGGCGCGAACACGGCATCGAAGCCATCGACGAGTACCTCGAGACCCGCAGTGTTGTCATCTCCACCGACGACGCGCCCCCCGCCAACCCGTTCGTGATGCGGTGACCGGGTGAGCCGCCCCGGCCGGGACAGCTCGTCAACCCGCCTGCTCGTTTCTCCGCAAAGGAAATCTTCGTGACAACGGCACCCACAACCGCGTCTTCGACCAGCACGACGCCGGGCCGGCTCGCCGGCCGGCGGATCGTCATCACCGGCGCCGCCGCCGGCATCGGCAAAGCGGTCGCCCACCTCTTCGCCGAGCACGGTGCCGCACTCACCTTGCTGGACCGCGACGAGAACGGGCTTTCCGGCACGGCCGCGGACGTCCGGGCGAGCGCACACGCCGTCGACATCACTTCCGAAGCGGAAGTCAGCGGTGCGATCCGGACGGCAGCCGCCACGATGGGCGGCATAGACGGATTGGTGAACTGCGCGGGCATCATGTTCCGCGGCCGGGCCGGCGACGTGTCCGCCGACGAGTGGCGGCACGTGCTCGACGTCAACCTCACCGGCACGTACATCGTGATTCGCGCCGCCCTTCCTTGGCTGGAGCAGCAGGACGGTTCCAGTGTCGTCAACATGGCTTCCGGCCAAGGCCTGCTGCCGAACGCTCCGGGGTACTCGGCCTACGCCGCGTCGAAGGGCGGCATTATCACCCTCACTCGCGCCCTGGCCGCCGAGCTGGCCCCCCGCGTCCGTGTCAACAGTGTGTCGCCGGGGATGGTCGACACGGCCATGGCGGACGGGTACCGGGACAACGTCGACTCCTACGCGTTGCGGCGGCTGGGGAAACCGGAGGAGATCGCGCGGGCCGTGTTGTTCCTGACCAGCACAGAGTCCTCCTACGTGACCGGGGCCGCACTGGCCGCCGACGGCGGCCGCACCTTCCACTGACGCAGGAGTAGCCTGCTGGTCAGTACCGGATGCTGCCGGGTCCGAAATTGACAATATCCCATATTGCGAGATATTCTTAATTACGTGACCGTGACTCCGACGACTTCGACGGACAGTGCCAGCAGCTTGGCCAAGATGCTCCACGTCCTGCAGTTGTTCAGCGAAACAGAGCCGGTGTGGTCGACCGCCGCCATCATCGAGGCTCTGGACACCTCGCGGTCGACGGGGTACCGGTACCTCAAGACCCTGCACGAGGCGGGGCTGCTCAGCGCGGTGCGCAACGGCTATTACAGCCTCGGCCCGCGCATCATCGAGATGGACCTGCAGATGCGCTTGACCGACCCGCTGCTCCTGGCCAGTGAAGGCGTGCTCGAAGAACTGGTGGACAAGATCGGCCACTCGGCGCTGCTGTGCACCGCCTTCCGCGACTCGGTCCTGTGCGTCGGCGAGTGCCGCGCGCCGCAGAGCCCCGCCAACCGATTCAGGCGCGGGCAGCGGCGCCCTTTGTTCCAAGGGGCGATCTCGAAAATCATCCTCGCCTACTTGCCCCATCACCGCCTGAAAGCCATCTATCCGCGGCAGCGCAAAGAAATCGAAGACGCCGGGCTGGGCAGCACGTGGAGCGAATTCCGGGCCACCCTGGGCAAGATGAAGAAGGACGGCTACTCCTTGACCGTGGGCGAGTTCAACCCGGGGGTCTACGGCGTCGCGGCGCCCATCCTCACCGATCAGAAGACGTCGGTGGGCAGTGTGGGCGTCGCCTGGGACGAGAAGGAGCGCCGCGACGTCGACGTCGAGCATGCGGTGCTGGCCGTCAAGCAGGCGGCGACCACCATCTCGGAGCGGCTGCTGGACCGGCAGCGCGACTGAAGACCGACACGCCCACATCGGGCCCTGTAGTCACTACGCGGTCCTAGCGCCGGCGAGCCGGCGGAGGATCGAGGTGGTGAGGTCACGGGTGGCGGTCCCGCGCACCTGGGCGAGCGTGGCGACGTCGTCGCCGTCTTTCCTGACCTGGGGGAGCCGCGTCTCGATCGCGTCGAGGACAACGCCCCGCAGTTCGGTGTTGACGTTGACCTTGCCGACGCCGGACGCTCCGGCCGCCGCAAGATCTTCCCTCGGCAACCCGGAGGCGCCGTGCAGGACCAGCGGTACGGCTGAGGCAACCCGAATGCGCGCGAGTCTGTCCCGGTCGATGAGGGGACGGCCCCGGTAGCGCCCGTGTACGTTGCCCACGGCGACGGCGAGCAAGTCGCAGCCCGACTGATCGACGAATCCCGCGACATCCGCGGGGTCCGTCATGCCCGCGGTATCGGGATCGAGGTCGAGCGCCCGGTCCTCGTGCCCGAGGATGCTGCCGAGCTCCGCTTCGAGCGTGAGGTCGGGGCCCGCGAGCCGGCGGATGCTGCGGACGAAGGCAGCATTGTCCTCGTGCGAAAGCTTCGAGCCGTCAGCGAGGACGGCGTCGACGCCCGCTTCGAGAGCCACCGCGATGATCGCTGCATCCGAAGCGTGGTCAAGCTGGACCGAAACGGGGACGGCGGCGGAGTCCGCGATCGCCCGCATGGCGCGGATGGTGCGGAGGCCCTCCACGGCCGCCGGAAGTGAGGGTGGGACCAGCAGGACGACGGGGGACCCTTCGGCCTCGGCGGCTTCGACGACCGAGACCGCCGTCGACGCGCCGTAGCAGGTGATCGCCGCGACGGCGGCGTTGTCGGTCAGCCGCTCGCGCGCTGTTTCGCGAAGCGATGCCCTCATGCGGCCGTCACCCGGATGCCGAGCGCGTCGAGGACCCGGGTGAGTGTGTCGGGCCCGCCGACGTTCCCGGGGACGACGACGTAGAGCACCTCGCGCCCGTCGTGCGCCGTCATGCGCCACGCCGAGACGCCCAGGAGGACCTGCCCGAGCACGAGGGCCGACGTCGCGCCGATTCCGGTCCGGGCGACCTCGGCGGAGGTGATGCCACCCTTGGCGACGACGACCCTGACTTCCGGTAGGAGAGAGCGCACGGCGGTCGTGAGCGCTCCCATGACTCGCTCGCCGTGGGAGAGCGTGTTGTGCTCGGTCGACCGTGCGCGCTCGGTGGTCAGGATCGTGACCGGTTTCCCCGCGAAGGACCGCCTGGCCTCTTCGGCCGCTTCGAGGCCGGCCGCCGACGGGGCGTCGAGCGCCGTCGCCGTGTTGATGACGGCGGGAGCGCCCCATGCGTTGGTGATCGGCTCGAGCTGGTCGCTCGCCCCGGAAGTGTGCGAGCCGCAGACGAGCAGTACGTGCCCGGGCCGGTCCACGAGCGGGGTCGGCAGGAGCCCGGTGCTCGTGACCGCGGCCAGCTCGGCGGCGAGCGGCGCTGCCGAGCGGACGACGATGCGCCGTCCCTTCGCAGTGACCGCGTCCACCGCGGCGGCGATCGCCGAGATGTCGGTCGCATCGACGGCGTCGGGGAGGACCACGGAGCCGCCGGGCGCTTCGGCTAGCACGCGGACCAGCTCGCCCGAGTGGACGTCTTCGAGTGGCACCGGAACGGCGGTGAGCCCGGACTTCTCGGCGACGTAGTCGACGAGGACGCCGGTGGAGAACCCGAACACCGGGTCGTCGGCGTATTCGCTCTCGTGCGCGGGAACGTCGTTCTGGCCGATCCGCACGTAGTGGACCCCGCCACGCGTCGTACGCCCGCCGTCGGGGAAGGCCGGGACGAAGAGCAGCACGGCGTCGTCGTCCAGGAAGACCTCGGACTCGGCGAAGACGTGACCCCGGAGCGTGGAGTCGCCGCGGAGGACGAAGCGCACGTCGTCGCCGAGCTGCTCGGCTGCGGCCTCGCCGTCGGCTTTGATCCGGCGCACCAGGGCGACGGCCTCATCCGAAGGAAGCGCGCGGCTGTTCGTCTGCACGTAGACCGAATCGGCGTCCGTGAGCGCCTCGGCGAGCAGCTCGGCGGTGCTGTCGAACAGGACGGTGACGCCGGTCGCGGACTGGGTTCCGGTGGGGTCATCGTCGAGGACGATGGTCTTCATGAGGCTTCCCTTGTCGAGCTGAGGTCGGGCGGGTTCAGGGTCAGGCAGGAAGCTCGGCGACACGACGAGCGAGGTAGTCCACGCCGATGCGGGGGCTCGCCAGAACCGGCAGGTGGATCTTTTCCTGAAGCACCTCGGCAAGGCGGGACATGGACGCCTGCGCCAGAACGATCATGTCGACCGTCTCGGCGAGGTCCATGGCCTGCTCGATGACCATCGAATCGTGTTTCTCGCGGTCTCCCGACATGAGGACCGAGAATGCCCCTTCGCACAGCCGCTGCTCGAGAGTCAGGCTGCGGCCGATTTCTTTTGCTTTTGCTTGGATCAGGTCCGAAGTGGGGCCGAGCGTGGTGGGCACAGTGGCCAAGACGCCGACGCGGGTGCCTTCCCGGGCGGCTCGCATCGCCATCGCCTCGTCGATTTTCACCACCGGGGTACGGACGCTTCGGGAAGCGACGTCCACGGCCGGCCCCAATGACGAGCATGCCGAGAAGATGATGTCCGCACCTGCTGATTCAGCCGCTTGCGCAAGATGCGTCATCCGCGCTTCGCTGTTCGGCGAGATCCCTTGCTCGCGGACAACCGTGGCCAGAACGTCGGAGTCGACGAAGTGCAGGACTTCGGCATCGGGAACAAGTTCGGCGATGAGATCATTGATCATCGGCTCGACAGAAACGAACACGAAGCTGGTGTGCAGGATCGCGATCTTCTTCGGCATCTTGGTTCCGCCCTTCGGTGGATTTCGTGGTGGGTGGCGTGCCTCGTCAACGGTTCGGTGTGACCGCGCCGGGCGAACTCATCCGTCGGTGTCGTCGTACAGGCCCGCGGCACGGGCGCGCTGGGTGGCCAGCTCGATCACCAGATCGAGGGTGGGGGTCGGGACGTGCACCAGTTCGGCGAGGTCGAGGGGGGCCCGGAGGATGGCGTCGACCTCCATGGGGCGGCCCGCCCGCAGGTCCTGCGCGATGCTCTGCAGATGGCTGGACTTCGCCAGCTTGCCGAGGCCCTCGGCGGGATCGCCGGGGTCGCAGCCCAGGGCGCGGGCGATGGCGGTGCCTTCGGCGGCCATCGCCTTCGCGGTGGCGGCGACGGCGGATTTGTCGAGGACATCCTTCATGGGCGAGGCGGTGAGGACAGCCAGCGAACCGCCGACCAGGTTCATCGCGAGCTTGGTCCAGACCGCGTCCCGGATCTTCGGGGTAACGGTGACCTCGAGGCCGCTGGGGTTCATCAGCGACGCCAGCTCGTCGAGCCTCGCGTCGGGCCGGCCGTCGAGGTGTCCGATGATCAGGCGGTTGCGCGCGTTCTCGGCACGAACGACTCCCGGTTCGAGCACGCTGCAGGCGGTGTAGGCGACGGCGCCCACCGCGCGTTCGGGGCCGATGTGCTTCCACAGTGCGCGCTCGGGGTCCAGCCGTCGAAGGTGAGTGCCGTCCCTGGCTCCGCCGTGGTGGTGGAAGTACCACCAGGGAACGCCGTTCACGACGAACAGTGCCAAGCCGTCCTGGCGGAGCAGGGAACCGATCTGCTCGGCGATGCCCGGCAGAGCCGGCGACTTGACGGCGGCGATGACGACGTCTTGCGGCTCCAGTTCGCCGGGCCGGTCGGTGGTGACCGGGTGCGAGAGCAGCGTTCCGGTACGGGTCTCCACCCGCAGCCCGTCCCGCCGGATCGCGGCCAGTTGCCCGCCGCGAGCGATCAACGAAACCTCGGCCTCTCCCGCGGCGAGGCGTCCGGCCAGATGCCCGCCCACCGCTCCTGCGCCGTACACGCAGATTTTCACGTGCGCTCCCGTTCCGTGCCGTGTCGATCAGTCGAATTGCTTGCGCTTCTGTGTCGCGGCGGCGGTGAGGAACGAGATGTCGTTGCCGGTGGAGACATAGCCGCCACCGAGTTCCAGGTACCGCCGGATGAGATCCGGCCGCCCGCCCAGTCCGCCGATGCCGACGGTCTTTCCGTGTTTCCGGCAGGCATCGATGACGTGCAGGTACGCCTCGTGCACCAAGGGGTGGTCCATTTTCCCGGCGACACCGAGTTCGACGCTCAGGTCGTTCGCTCCGACGAGGAGGATGTCCACGCCGTCGACGGCGGCGATGGCCTCGGCCGCGTCCAGGCCGGCCTGGGATTCGATCTGCGCCACGACCATCGAGGCGTCGTCGAGTTCGCGGACGGTCTGATCGGCGGGCAGTGACCGGTAGTGCAGCTGGGGTGCGGCACCCGCGAGGGACCGTTCGCCCCGGGGAGCGTGCTTGACGGCGAGAACCGCCGTGCGCGCCTCGTCGGCCGACTGCACGCCGGGTACGACGATCCCCATGGCGCCGGAGTCCATGACCCTGGCGATGAAGGCCGGATCCAGCCCGGGCACGCGGACGAGCGGGGTGATGCCCAGATGGTTGCAGGCCATACAGATCTGGCCCGCGGCTTCAAGGGAAAAGCTGCTGTGCTCCAGATCGATGTAGACCGAGTCGAACCCTGCCGTGTGCGCGATGGCGGCGATGTCGATGGTCCGTACCAGCCGGACGGTCATCGAGTACACCGGTTCGCCCCGGGCCAGCTTTTCCTTGACCGGATTGCGCAGCAGGCGGGTGGTCTCGTCGTGCATGTCGTTCACAGCTCCTGTCCGACTCGGAAGTTCTCAGCCGAACAGCGTCGGCAACGCTTGCGCCTCGTCCTCGAACCCGTAGACGGATTTGACTTCGAGGTACTCTTCGAGCCCGAAGCGGCCCATCGAGCGGCCGATGCCCGACTCCTTGTAGCCACCCATGGGGGTGTAGGAGTCCGTGGCCGCGCCGTTGTAGCTGATCCGTCCGGCGCGCAGCCCGTTCGCCACGCGGCGGGCATTCTCCCGGTCGCCGCCAAAGACGAAGCCGCCGAGCCCGTAGGGCGAATCGTTGGCGATGCGCAGGGCGTCGTCCTCGTCACGGTAAGGAAGGACGGCCAGCACCGGCCCGAAGATCTCCTCCCGGCCGATCCGCATGTCCGGGGTGACTCCGGTGAACACCGTGGGCTGCACAAAATAGCCGCGGTCGAGACCGTCCGGGCGCTCGAGGCCGCCGGTGACGAGACGGGCACCCTCGTCGAGACCGCTTTGGATGTGCTCTTTGATCGACTTGAACTGGGCGGCGCTGACGACCGGACCCATCGTCGTCGAGCTGTCCAGCGGGTCGCCGAGGCGGAAGCGGCGTGCCTCGTCGACCAGAAACGGCACGACCTGCTCGACCTGGCTTTCGTGCACCAGCATTCGGCTGGGCGCGTGACAGGACTGGCCGGCGTTGAAGAAGCAGCGCTGGACGTTCCAGCGCGCGGCTCGTTCCAGATCGGCGTCGGGCAGCACGACGGTGGCCGATTTTCCGCCCAGCTCGAGGCAGACCCGTTTCACGGTGCCCGCGGCGGCGGCGCCCACCTGCTTGCCGGCCGCGGTGGACCCGGTGAAGGAGATCAGGTCGACCCCGGGGTGGTGGGACAGCGTGTCGCCGACCTCGCGGCCGCGGCCGTTCACGAGGTTGAACACGCCTGGCGGCACCTCGGCCTCGTGCAGCACCTTGGCCAGCAGCACCCCGCTCGCGGCGGAGTTGAGGCTGGGTTTGGCGACCATCGTGCACCCGGCGACCAGCGCGTAGACGAGCTTGATCACTCCGGTCTGGATGGGCCAGTTCCACGGGGAGATCAGTGCGCAGACGCCGATCGGCTCGCGGCGGACGATGGCGTTGCCGATCCGCGATTCGAAGGGGTACTCGCGCACGATGTCGCGGGCCACCCGCATGTGCTGGGCCGGGCCGGTGACTTGGGCGCGATTGCCGACGGGGATGCCGACCTCGCGCGCGATCAACTCGGAGAACTCGTCGGCGTAGGACTCGTAGACGTCGATGACGCGGTCGATCACCGCGATCCGCTCGGCCGGCGAGGTGGTGGAAAAGGTCTTGAACGCGTCCCGGGCGGCGGCGACCGCGCGGTCCGCGTCCGCCGCGCCGCCGAGGGCTACTCGGGCGAAGGGCTCTTCGCGGGTGGGGTCGACGAGTTCCACTTCGTGGGGTTCGACTGGTTCCGTCCACCGGCCGTCGATGTAGAGGTGCGGGTGCTGCCTCATGGGCGAGGCCTCCTCAGGCTGTGTGCGGGTCGGTCAGCTGCTGTGGGTGTAGCCGCCGTCGCAGGCGATCGTCTGGCCGGTGATGAACGCGGACGCCGGCGTGGCCAGGAAGAACATGATGCCGACCAGGTCGGTGGGAACCATCCCCCGCGGGATGCACTGCAGCGCCGCGGCGCGCTCACGGACCTCGACGGTGGGGTTGACGGTGCGCTCGACTTCCGTGGCGACACTGCCTGGCCGCACGCAGTTGACGGTGATCCCGTAGCCGCCCAGCTCGCGCGCCAAGGAGTTGGTCATGCCGATCACCGCCGCCTTCGAGGTGACGTAGTGCAGGTAGTTGACGGTCCCGCGGGTCACCGCGTCGGAGGAGACGTTGATGATGCGGCCGAATCCCGCTTCGCGCATGTGCGCCGCGACCGCCCGAACACACAGGTAGGTGCCGGTGACGTTGACCTTCAGCACCTTTTCCCACTGCGACAAGGGGATCTGGTCGAACGGCCCCTTCTCGATGCTCGCGAAGACCGACGCGTTGTTGATCAAGACGTCGACCCGGCCCCATCGTTCGACGATGGTGTCGACCATCGCCTCGGTCGACGATTCGTCGGCCACGTCCACCTGGACGGCCAAGCCGGTCCCGCCGGCTTCGTGGATCTCCTTGACCACTGCCTCCGCCTTGGCGAAGTCGAGGTCGGCCACGACGGCAACGGCCCCCGCCGCGGCGAACTGGCGAGCCAGTTCTCGACCGATGCCCTGCGCTGCACCGGTCACGACCACCACCCGCCCCTCGACACTGAAATCCCGCGCCGAGGCCGGTACTCCGGAGTCCTCTGGGGTGTGGGTCAGGGTCGTCGTCATGCTCGTTCCTCGTCGCGTCGCGCTTCATGGTGGACAGGCAGCAATGGTGGGCGGGAGGTGCTGTCTCGGCCGTCTGCGCCCGCGCTCCGCGGTGCTCCGGCTAGCGCCTCTGTCGCTATTGAACATATCCTGTAATATGGGATATTGTCAATCACGGCGACCAGACCGGCGCCGCTGCAGGACGGCGGCAGACCGGAAGTCACCGCCCATCGGCTCTCGCCGCGGGGAGACATCGATTGTGTGAAGGAGCAGGAGATGCGCGTAGGCAAGGCATCCGACACCGGCAGTGAGCGAGTCGGAACCATGCGCGAGGGAACCCTCGATCAGAAGCACCTGCTGTTCGGCGAAGACGGCTCGCCCAACAACTACGACCTGAACATGGGGCTCACGGGCGGTGGTGGCTGGCGAACCCCGCGCCACCGGCACAACTTCGACCAGATCCGCTACGTCATCCAGGGCACGCTGCCATACACCGAGAACGACGTGCTGGAGGAGGGGTGGGTCGGGTACTTCCCCGAAAGCATCCACTATGGACCCCAAGAGCGTCCGGAGGGCTTGCGGACCATGGTTCTGCAGTGTGGCGGCGCGAGCGGTGGCGGCTACCTGAGCGTCGCGCAGCGGGAGGCGACGAACGCCGAGCTGGCCAAGACCGGTGAGTTCAAGAAGGGCAAGTACCACTACACGGACGCCGATGGCGTGGCCCAGGTCCAGGACGGTTCGCAGGCGATCTTCGAGCACGCCACCGGAGGCAAGCTCGAGTTCGCTGCCCCGCGCTACACCGACGTCATCGCGATGAACCCGGAGGCCTACGACTGGCTGCCCCAAGGCGGCGTCGGTGTCTGGGAGAAGTGGCTGGGAAGCTTCACCGAACGCGATCTGCGGATCGGTCTCCTGCGCTTGGACGCCGGTGCGGTGTACCAGGCGGGTCAGCACCCGTCCATCGAAATCCTGTTTCAGATCAACGGTCAGGTGAACGCGGGCGGCGAGAAGTACGGTCCCGAGACCGGGTATGAATTTCTGGCCAACGAGGGACCGGTGCCGGTCGAGGCAGTCGAGCCGACCGAGTTCTTGCGCGCGGTGCTGCACAAGTTCTGAGCCGAGGTGGGGCAACACGGGAATCACGTGTCCCGTGTTGCTTCCCGCCGCTGGACACCGAAGACAAGCCGAAGGTAGCAAACCGCATGACCGAACAAGGTGGAACGAGCCCGCGCGACATACTCCATGATCTGGCGGAGTTCGCGAGCCGGACGGAGTACCGCCGCCTGCCCGAATCCGCGGTCGAAGGCGCGAAGAAGAGCATCCTGGACACCCTTGGCGTGATCTTGGCCGCCAGCGGACTCGAACCGGCGATCTCCCCGGTCATCGAGCTGGTGAGAGAGACCGGCGGTCGTGCCGAGGCCTCCGTGCTGGGCTTCCGGGAGCGGGCCCCGGCGATCATGGCGGCGTTCGCGAACGGTGCGATGGCGCACTGTCTCGATTTCGACGACCAGACGCCATGGGGCCAGCACGCGGCGAGCTCCATCATTCCGGCCGTCTTCGCGGTCGCGGAGCGGCGCGGCGGGGTCTCCGGCGAAGACCTCATCGCCGGTGTGGCGGTGGGGCAGGACATTTTCGCGCGCTTCCGGCGGGGCATCGACTGGCGCAAGGACTGGAACTTCTCGACGGCGATGGGTGTGTTCGCCGCAACGGCCGCGGCCTCACGCGTGATCGGCTTGCCCCCCGAACGCATCGCAGCTGCTCTGAGTATCGCCAGCACGCAGTCCGCCGGCGTGATGGAGACTGTTTTCGGAACGGGCAGCGACCTGCACGGCCTTTACGCCGGATTCTCCGCGAAGGGTGCAGTGCTCGCGACGCTTCTGGCGCACAAGGGAACCACGGGCGTGTCGACGCTGTTCGAAGGGGAGCACGGTGTCCTCAACACCTACTTCGGTGGGCGCTACGACCGCGAGTCGATCCTGAAAGACCTGGGGGAGGTGTACCTCGGCGGCACGACCCTCTACAAGTTCTGGCCCTCTGTCGGCACCTCTCACGGTCACATCCACGCGACGATCCAGGTCCTGAAGGAGCAGGCACTGAGCGTGGATGACATCAGAGAGATCCGCGTATATGTGGGGGATCACCACAACCTGATGTGCCGGCCACTCGATCTTCGACGCGCACCGGTCACTGCCGTCGACGCGAAGTTCAGCCTTCCGTTCCTGGTCGCCGTGGCCGCGGTCCGCGGGACTGTCGTCGTGTCGGACTTCGCCGACCGGGCGCGGCGTGATCCCGAGGTGCTCGCCGCCGCGCAGAAGGTCTTACCGATAACTGATTCCAGCCTCGACTGGAAGTTCGACATGCTGCCGGGCCGGGTCGAGATCGTCACCCAGGATGGGCGGAGCTTCACCAAGACGGGAGACGGACTGCCAGGAAGTCCGGAAGCGCCGATGACGTGGAGTCAGGTAGCCGAGAAGTTCGGCAGCTGCGCGGCCGCTGCTGCTGTCCCGCCCGCCGCCGAACAGATCCGCGAGGCACAGGAGATGGCACGCGCGTTGGAGTCGCAGGTCGACGCCACGACGCTGGTGAGAGGTCTTGCACTTTCCTGAGGACGGGCGGTGACACGCCATCCCGGCCGAACGGCAACACTGGGCAGTCCCTGCCTGCCCTTGACGACGAGACCGGCATGAGCCGCGGTACGCGTCCTCGGGACCGTGGCCGAGATCTCGTCAATCGGTGCTGCTCTCGCCTCAGCGCTGTGGCCGTAGTGCTGACGCGGCCTCGGGCGGTGCTGTCGTCAGGTGGTTCTTGCATGTGCTGTACCTGCTGGTCGCGCTGCTTGGCTTGCGCCGGGGTGAAGCGGCGGGGTTGCGGTGGTGCGACATCGATCTGGACGCACGGGTGCTCCAAGTGTCTCACCAGGTACAAGACCATAATGGCCGGACCGTGATCTGCCCGCCGAAAACTGAGAGCAGCGTCCGCGTCCTCGCACTGGACGGTATTTCAGTATCTGCGCTGCGATGCCTGAGGGCCGAGCGGAGACGTCGGCTACCGGCCGGTGCGGCGTTGACGGGTTCTTGTTCGTTAACCGGTACGGGAATCCGATGAGTCCCGGCTATGTCACTCATGCCTTCCGCAAGCTCATCGCTGGCGCGGACTTGCCGCCGATCCGGCTGCATGACCTTCGCCATGGTGCGGCGAGCCTGTCGCTGGCTGCCGGGAACGACTTGAAGGTGGTGCAGGCGATGTTGGGGCACTCGAGCATCGTGCTGACCGCCGATACCTACACCAGCGTGTTGCCCTGCCTGGCGCACCAGGCGGCCGAAGCCACCGCCAATCTGGTCATGAAAGCGGCGCGGCGGACGGCGAAGAAGGTCCGCCGCGACTCCCGGAAAGCCACACGCCACTACGGAACGAAGAAGCACCGCAGGCCGGGGTCGACGCGGAAGTCGGCACACAAGGTCGCACCGTAGAAGGACCCCGTGCGCCAGCTGCTCTGAGAACCTGAAGAAGATCGTCGACGCAGCCGAGCCGCCCATGACCGAGCTGGAGATCGTAGAACGAAGCGAGTCGCAATGGACCGTCGGCGGCAGTCCTAACCCAGCTCGTTGACTACCCGCGCTCCAGATTTGCAATAGTGAACAAGCGGCCGCCTCGCGCCTGATTCGGCGACGTGGGAGATGTCAGAGGTGTTGAGGCGGAGGAAGTCGGACGTCACTGCCGCGACTGCGCCCTACAGGCGTCCTAAGAGGACCAAGTGCCCCGCGGGGTCGGCCCCATTCGGTCCCTCGCCGGTCTCACCCATGATCAAAGCCCACCGGCAAGATCCTCGTGATCAAGGATACCCGCGGGTGGGCTTCGATTCAGTGGGGTGCGCCATCGGGGACTCGAACCCCGAACCCGCTGGTTAAGAGGGTGAGCTCGATGGCCACGTAGTGTGCCCACCTGTCGCCCTGGCTCTCGAAGTCGACGGGGAAGATCCCGATGTCACGTTCCGACAAATTCGGTCTCCTCGAAGAGCGGATCCGGCACTACACGTCCGTGCGCTCGAAGATCTGGTCGGCCGCCATCATTCCCGTCGGATGCAGCCGGATCATCATCGAGAACACGGCGCACTCCGAGGCGCGTCGACGTGCCAGTTTGGCTCACGAGCTGGCGCACCATCTGCTCGAGCACGAGTTCGCCGAGTTGCTGTTGGGCGAAGACGGTTGCCGGCACTTCGATCCCGCGAAGGAGAAGGAGGCCAAGTACCTCTCGGGACAGCTGCTGATCCCCGACGAGGCCGCGAAGCGTGCGGCGTTCGACAACAAGACCAACGCCCAGGTCGGCGAAGCCTACGGCGTAAGCGAGCAGTTCGCTCAGATGCGGATGTCTGGTGCGCGCGTGATGGCGCAGCACGCCCTCGCGAAACAGGCTCGTTCGTGATACCAAGCATCGCTGCTTGGTCTACTCCCTTCTGCAGGAATTCCCGGTAGCCCGGCTGCGCGGCATTACAAGTCAGGCCATCATTTCGGCCACCCAGGCCCGGTCGACAGGGTTCGCAATACCTTCAGCTGCTCGTCGAAGGCTGTCGGCGTCGGGCGCGCGAAGATCGGTGAAACGCCAGAGGCTGCCTGAGCGACTGATGGTCATCAGGTCGATCGGGTAGGAGAGTGCAGATGGACGCAGCGACCGCAGCGCTCCTGGGCGCGGCCATCGGTTTGACCGGGACGGTGGTCGCGCCGATGGTCACCGCGTACCAGGCCAAGCGTGCGAAGAGCCAGGATCTCATGCGTGAGGCGTACGCCCGCGGATTTGCCTGCCTGGCGAAGATCCCCCGCTGTGACACGGTTGAGGACCACAAGAAGCTCCGTGACAAGATGCTCGACGCGCTGGCGCACATCGAGATCGTCGGAACCAAGGCGACGAGTGACCTCTACGGCGACGTCGTCGATGCCTACGAGACTTGGAAGATCAAGGCGACGGCGCCGAATACGGATTTCGCCGCGAAAGCAAAGAAGTTCGAGGCCTCGGCGCGGTCGGACATCGACTCGACCGATGTGGTCGGCGCCTCGACCCCAACGGTGGTGACGCGCCTGGCCTTGGCCGTCCTGGCTTTGACGCTCTACTGGTGGGCGCGCTTTCCGGTCGCGATCCAGATGTCCAACCGGTGGTTGACGGCGCTCGAACTGGGCATCGTCGCCCTGGCATCGATGTTCGGCGTTTATCTCGTCGTCGACGCCGTGATCAAGCTGGTGAAGCGAACCGCTTGACCAGCTGCGCGGGCCAGGGACTGTAGTGACGTGCGCGGTCGAACTTGAGCCGAGTTGGAGCCGATCGCCAATCCTTGTGGGTGACAGCGGATCGAGTCAAGTGGGCCGGCGCGTCCGCCGGGGTACTCTGCTCGAGCCGCAGTTCGGAAGGGAGATTCGGATGAAGGAGAGGGCTTCCGCCGTCGGGCAGGAGAGGTTCAAGCGGCCGACGATGGAAGAACTCGTTGAGTGGGCGCTGGAGGAACCGCCCCCGGTGCGCAACCTGGCCGAGCTCCTGGACTCCGCGGCCGTGGGCATCGTCAAGCATTCATGGCGTAACAGCCCGTGGGAGGACGTCCACGCGGACCCGGCATCACCCTTGACCGACGGCGAGATGATGCGCTCGAACGCCGCCACCACCCGGCTGGCCCGCGAGTTTCTTCAAGACTTCTTCCGGGATTTCTTCGAGGTTGACGTTCCCCCGGCGGGAACGGGTTCTGGGTCCCTGATCGACGGCCTGTTGCAGCTGGACGAGTGCGACTTCTTGGACGACTTCGACGATGGCGACTTGTTGGCGGACTCGATGCTGAGCCCGTTGTTCGTGGCGCTCACCAGCCGAGTGCTCCCGTGCGGATACACCGTGCGGGAGGTGGCGGCCGAGCTGTATCCGGAGCTCGAAGACCATGCCGCCGCGAACCTCGATCACTTCGCCGACGTCACCGACCGGCACAGCCTCCGGGCCTCCCTCTATTTGAAGGCCAAGGCGGCGGAATTCGAGAGGTGGTGGCTCGGACCTGACTGGAGCGAAGTCGTCGACGCCCTGGCTACGGTGATGGCTGAACCCGAGCACCACCATTGGGACATCCGCGGTTATCCGGAGCCCGCTGGCCGGCCCGGCCGCTGCCGCGACATCGAGCAGCTCGCAGCCGTGCTCAAGCAGGGGCCCGACAGGCTGACCGCGGCTGAAGCCGAGTGGTGTGTCGAAGATGCTGGGATCGGCTTCGCGCTTCACCACGTCAGATCCGACGCAGCCATGAAGCGGTAGGACCCGAAGGCCAGCGTGTTCATGGGAGCTGCAGGTCAGTAGCAAACTTCAGCGTGGGGTTATAGATCAACTCGGTCCTCGGACGCACATGCTACGCCGAATCTAGACTCGTTTAGCTCACTGATGCGAGCGCGATCTCGGTGAGCCGTTCGGTGAGCTGACAGAGGACGGGATCACAGACTTCGATGCCCTCCTGCTCGACCCGTTCGCCGGTCGTGGCGATGTGGCGGGCGAGCTCGCGCAAAGCCGGTGGCCCGTCGAAGGCCAGCTCGGCCGCACGCGCTTGCCAGCGCTTCCGCTCCTCGGGCTCATCGTCGCGTTTGGCGCCGGCCAGCCATAAGTCGGCGGTCATGCCCACGGGGTGGACTTCCCTCCCAGCCCGGCGCTGCACGTCCTCGACGATCTCTATGCCACTGGGATCGAGATCGCACCATGCGGCGACGGGTACCCCGGGAAACCTGCGGACGAAGCTGATCAACCCATCCGCGGCAAACCCTTCGATCCATACACACAACCAGGTGTCGGCGGCGGTCGTCTCGGTGCACACGCGTTCGAAGCTGTCACCGTTTTCGATCAGCAGTACGCCGCGCGGCCAGCCGTCTAGGGTGCCGAGCCTCAGTACACCCCGCGCGGGCAGGCTAACCCAAGGTCGGCTGCGGCGCGCGTCCACCAGCACGTCGTCGAGGCGCCACACGAGCGGGCCACGCAACCGGATCTCCGTGTCGGCGACCTTGACGGCTTGGTCGAACGGCACGTCGACGAGATTGTGGAACGCGACCCGGCCGGCGTCCGTCCAGTTCTTGGCACCGCCGAGAGCCGAGGCAGCCAGCCCCTTCTCCGTGACGACTACGCCAGCTTCCCAGCGCGGCCACCATGCCGCGGCGGCCCGGATGGCCGTGCTGTAGCTGCTCCAGGCACCGGCCCCGGTTCTCGTGCCCTCCGGAACACGGTAGGTCGGTCCTGGCGGCAACGCTGCGAGAAGTTGCCTCTCGTCTGCCAGCTGCCGGACAGGACTCATGATCTCAAACAATTCATGTCGGTCGCAGGCAACCTGCGCGGTTTTCTTCGCTACCTCGCGCTGTCGCCGTTCTGTCCTGGTCACCACGGGACCCTGCACGAGTTCGACCAGCTCACGAAGCGGTATCTGTACCCGGCTGTCGTCCAGGGCCTGCTGCGCCAGTCGCAGGTTGACCCGTGCCGGGCGCACCGCGCCGGTGCTGCCGAACAGCTCGGACAGCTCACCACATTCGTCGTCGGTCAGCGGGGCTGATGCGAAGTTGAGTGGACGATCGGTTCCCCCGCCGTTCACGAGCCGTGAGTGCAGGGCGGCGATGAACTTCGCGGGGCCTGGCCTGCGGGCCCAGGAACGGACCTCGGCGACGAGCTCAGGGTTCAACGACAGTGCTCGCTCCCTCCTATGTTCCCGGGGTGGCCAATGCCGGGTCTTCCAGCCGGTGCCGGGTTCGGCCGTCCCAGATGAACGGCGTCGTGAGCACCCCGGGCGTCGCCGGATCCCGGAACAAGCTGTAGGTGACCAGACCCGGTACCTCGGCGTGGAAGCCCCACTCGTCGTGGCTGGCCAGAACGAAGTCGAGGTCTAGGTCGGTCAGCAGGCGCAGGCAGCTGCCCCGCATCTCGGCGTCGATCCCGGCGAACGCTTCGTCCAGGTACACCGGGCGCGGCGCAGTCGCCGCAGCCCCGGCGTAGTGCGCCGCGGCGGCGACGAACAGAGGTAGCTGCAGCATGACCGCTTTCTCGCCGCCGGACCCCTGCTGGTGCTTGGCGTCGTTGAGCGGCGCCCATTTCTCACCTTCGTCGTGTCGCACCTCCAGGCGGAAGCGGGACCAAAGTCGGTAGTCGAGAGCTTCCCGCAGGTGCACCCGCCAATCACCGACGGCGTCGTCTTCGCGCACCCGTCTGACCCGGTCGGCCAAGAAGCCGACCAGCCGGTCCCGAGCCTCGTCGTTGAGAAACCTCGTGGCCTGCCTGTCGAGCAGCTCGACGGCCTCAGCCACGTCGGCGCCCGCTTCTTCATCCGGTTCCCACTGCAGCCGCATCCGCAAGCCTGATGCGGTGGGCCGCTCGGCCAGCAGCAGGTTCATCCGGTCGCGCAAGCTCTTCGCCTCGACCCGGCATTGCCGTAGGTGTTCACCGATCCGGCCCAGTAGCACCTCGGCGAACAGTTTGCGCTCTTGGTCGTCGAGGTAGCCGCGGCGGGTTTCCACCTCGTCCGTGATGATCTCGCGCAGCTTCGGAACAGTCTCGTCCACGCCGTTGTGAGTCACGCGCACGACGAACAGCTCGCCTTCGTTGTCCCCCCAAGGACGCCAGTCCGGGCCGGTAATGGCCCGCTGCAGATCGCGGAAGTGCTCGTCGACCAGGTTGCGAGCCGAATTACGGGCTTTGTCGGAGATGTCTTCCTGCCGGAGAGCCTGCTCGGCGCGCCGCGCGTCTTCCAGGCTGTGGGTGAGACTTGGGTTCACCGCGACGCTCTCCATCCCGAAGATCCCCGCCAAGTCGAGGAACCCGAGGTGGCGCATCCGCTCGAACCCGGCGACTGCCTCGGCACGCTCATGTTCTCGCGCTTCCCGGTCGTGCTCGATCGCGCCCAGCAGGCCCTTGGCCTCACCGTGGCGTTCCGCGGCTTCCTGGGCCTGCTGCCTGAGTGCGGTCATCTCCCGCTCCAGATCCCGTAGCGCCGATCGGCTCTGCTCCACTTCGGCCAGAACCCGCCGGACGTCGGCGCCGATCAACATGTTGCGGGCCTCGAACTCGGCGGTGAGCTCCGCAGTTTCCGTGGCGGCGGCCCGGTATTCGGCGTCGGCAGCTTCACAACGCGTTCGCGACCGGTCGGCTCTGCTGGTGGCCGCCGCGTGGGACGAGCGGAACGTGGCGACGCGCCCGGCCGCGGCGACCATGTCGGTAACGGCCTCCCGGTAGTCCCCGAGGGCTTGTTCCAGCTGATCCAGCGCTGCTGCTGAGACGTCGAACGACTGCTCCCTGCCGTAGGACGCCAGCCTGTCGGTCGCCGCAGTCAGCTCGGCGCGCCGAACTTCCAGGCGTTCGGTTGCACGGTGCACGTCGGAGGTGAGAACGGCCGTCGCGGAGAGCGCGAAGTCGAGTTCGAGGCGTGCGGTCCGGACAGGCTCGTCGCTCGGACAGCTGGTTCGCTCCGCCCGGACCTGCGCCACGCGGCCGTCTAGGACGGCGATCCCGGCTTCCAGCCGCTCGGCCAGCTCCGTCAGCTCGGTGAGCCGGGCGTCGAGCCGGGCGAGCTCCCGTTCGCGGGCTGCAGCGCGGGTGCCTGCCCCGATGTACCTCGCCGGGCCGCTCTCCGTGCGACCGGTGAGCGGCCCGATCGACCAGCCGCCGTCAGCGCTCATCCAGGTCTCGCCGAGCTCCGGCGCGGCGCTGGGCCGGAACGCGATACCACGTAGGACGGCATCCACGACTCCGGTCGGCACATCGGTACCTGCCACCGGGCGCAGCACCTCGGCGAGGGTCGCACCCACCACGGGCGTGGCCGTCGGTCGCAGGAAGGTGTCCAAGGTGCCTGGGTGCTGCAGCGCCCCGTCGGGCGTCACCCAGGCGTCCAGGACACCTGCGCCAAACAGCGCCCCCTCTGTCGCATCGCGGACGTCGTCCCCGGTCCCTTCCGCGAAGTCCACGAGCCGCCAGAACGCCGCGCCAGCCGAGGTCGGGGTCCGGTCCCGACGGGTGACCGGAGGGGCCGAGGGCGCCAGCTCGGCCTGTGCGGCAACATGGTCGCGCTCGGCGGCGACCTCCGCATAGGACGCCGCACAGGACTGTCGGTCCACAACCACCGCTGCGCGCTCGGCCAGTAAGGTGTTCTCGATCGTCCGCGAGCTGACCAAGACCTCTTCGTACAGCCGCCCGGCACCGGGCTCGCCAGCGGCCGCGGCCAGATCGAGCAGGCTCGCGGTGACGGCCTCGTCCCACACATGTTCGCGGCAGTCGCCCATCCAGGAGAGCAACGCGGTGCTCACGCCTTCGACAGCGATGTGCATGGCCCCCTGCTTGCGCGCGACCATGTCCGCTGACTCGTCCCGGCGGGCCACCAGATCGTCCCGCAACATCTGAGCGCGGCCGAACCCGGCCTGAGCCTGATCGACCTCGCGAAGCATCCTGCGAGCGTTGCCCACGGCGGATCGACGTGCCGAAACGACGGTTTGGAGCACGGTCCGCACCGCTGCCGCGTCGGTGTTCAGGCGCTCGGCCTGCATGTCGTGTTCGAGGCTGAGACCGCATCGTCGAGCTCGGTCACCCGCTTGGCCGGCGGACTCGGCAAGCTCCGTCGTGGCGTCCTGCAACGCGCCCGCGGCGACATCGACCTCGGACACAGCCCCGTCGAACTCTCGGCGGCATTCGAGCAGCCGAACCTCCGCCTGCGTCGACTGCCTGGCTGCGGCCGCCGCCTGCCTTTCCATAGCGACCAGGGTGGCGTGCTGTTCCATTTCCGGCCGCTGTTCCAGCGCTCGGATGCTCGCCTGCATCCGGGACCGGTCCAGTTCCAGCGTCGACGAGCGATCGGCCAGTTCCACCACTGCCGCGCCAGCGGTGGCGAGGCTCTGCCGCGCCTGGGTTTCCTGGCGAGTCACGTCGTCGTACCGGGTGACCGCCGAGCGAACCTTGCCGGCCACGTGCCGGACCACGCGCCGCGCGTAGGCGCGGTACGCCGTGAGGAAGCGGTCGACGTTGTTGCCCGCGTCGACGAGGTCCTGCAGGTCCTCCTGGTCCCGGGCGAGCTCGTCGAAGCCGTTGGCCAGGTCGTCGACGAGTGACTGGTCGACCGGGGGCAGTCCGTCCCGCAGCAGTTCGGCCAGCCGTTCGACGCCGAAATTCTCGCTGAGCTTGGGGCGGCGCAGGGTGATCAGCAGCTCGACCAGGGATCGGTAGCGCTCGATGCTCAACCCGAAGAGCTGTTTCGCGACGGCTGCACGATACGCCTCGGCGGTGGCGAACACCGCCTGCGGTTCCAGCAGTTCGGCGAGCTTCTTCTCGCTCGCCGGCGTCCTGGACTCGTCGTACAGTGCGAAACCCTCGCCGACACGAAGGCGGGTCATGAAGTACCACGAGTCCGGTGATCCGCTCCGGCTCGCCTGAGCGCGCATTCCGGCGCCGACCGTCAAGTACTCCGCGGTGCCGTCCTCGCGCAGCCGTCCGTATTCGCACCAGACGTACCCGATCTGGTGCTTGCGGTCGTCGTAGAGGAGGTTATCCCGCATCGAGCGGGCCGCGTTGCCGAACGGATCGAGCCGGCGCGCCGTGAGGTTCGCGTCGAACAGGAACGGGCTGGTGACCTCGAGCACCTTGGTCTTTCCGCTGCCATTGCGGCCCCGCAGCACCAGCCTGCCTTGGTGGAAGAAGAACTCCTGGTCGTCGTACTGCCAGATGCCCAGCAGTCCCATCCGCAGGGGCTGGAACCGGGCGAGCGCCGGTCGCGGCGGCTCGCCCGCGAGCAGCGTCGACAGGGCATGGTCCGCGGCTTCGCGCCCGGTCATGCCGGCACGTCGTTCGCTCGGCTCGGCCGTCCAGCAACGTCCCCGAACGACGAAGGGTCGCTCGCCGACGACCGGAACCTGCCGAGCGCTGGGAGCAGCTGTACCCCGTCGGCCTCGCGTCGCACCAACCGAAGTGCGGAGAGTACTTTCAGTGCTTCTTCGAGGACGTTCGCCGATGTCACCGGCTTGTTCCCGATCGACTTGACCCGGGTGGCCACCTGCTCGGTCACCCACTCCGCCAGTTCCCGTAACCGGCTGCCCCCGACGACCACGCCGCCGTCCGCGCCGGGCTCCGCGGTCAGGGCCCCCGCCAGCAGAAGCGCGGCGAACTCTCGCGTGCGCTCCGCCGGGAACCGCAGATCGGTGAGTTCGTCGTCGACGATCGCGGCACCCTCCGCGCGCACTTCCACTTGGACGCCGAGGAGCTCCTTGACCTCGTGGAGCAGGGCATGGCGTTGGGAACGGAGGTATTCGCGCTCCCCTTCGGTGAGTTCGTCGAGGTACACCAGCGGTTCGTCGACGAGCCGGCGCATGATCACGTGCCGGCGTCGCCGGTTATGTCCCGCCGGAGTGTCGGGGTGGGGTTCGGCGGTGAGTCCCGCCGGCGTCCCGGCCCGCGTCGGCGCGACCGGGCAGGCCAGCAGTAGCGCCGCGACGTGGTGGTCGACGTCGTAGATCGCGTTGCCGGAACCGGAAACGTACTCGGCTTCATCCTGTTCAGTGGACGCCCGGTCCCGGGTCGGCACGAGCACACCGTGGTCGACCAGCAACCGAAGCGACTGCACGAGCCTGCGGCGCTCCGCGAAGTCGGCGGGATCGAAGGTCGGGATTTCGGTCCGCGTCCCCGACAGCACGCCGACGACGTCCGCGATCTCGGTGATCACCACCTGGTCGCCGCCGTCTTCCAGCGCCGCCAGCACTAGGCAGTACAGCACGCAGACGCGCTGCTCCGGGGCATCGTGGGGCAGGCACGGTGTCCCTGCAGGGATCTTTTGTAAGCGGATCACGTCGCGGTCGACCACCAGGTTCCAGCCGAGGTTGTGCTCGAACCACTGCTGCAGCCGGTCGCGATAGAGCGGCCGCCGCACGATGGCTGCGACAGCCGCGTCCGGTCCGCCGGAGCTCAGCAACGGCCTCACCAGCAACGCGCGAGCGGCCTCCTGCAGGGTCTCGATCGCGACTTCCTTGCTCATTCGCCACCTCGGTGAAGATCGAGGACAGTCAGTTCGAAGTCCTCCAGTACGAGGACACCGCGCGCCGTGCGGACGACCGCTCGGTGTGGTGCGTATGCGTTCTCCGGAGCCGGCCGCAGCACGACGCGGAGCCGCCCGTCCCCGGTCCGGCCCGTCCGCCTTCCCGTAGTGTCCGGGCTGGCCGAGAGCACGACGTTCAAGCAGCTCAGGAACACATCCAGTTCGGTCTCGGACAATACGGGCAGCGCGGACACCCGTGCGGGTGTCCGAGCCGTTAGCAGACGGATCGCGGCGTCGGTGGCTGCCTGCTCTTGCGCCTGCAGCCGGGCGAGTTCGAGCTTGGCCGCCCGCGGGTCGCGTACGCCGTTGGGCCGCCCGGTCGTGGACCGGGGGCCCTGCTTGCGCAACCGCGGCTCGATCGGCGCGGCGGGTCCTTCCCACCAGCTGGTCTTGCTCCTGAGGTCGAGATCGCTCGCCGGCGGGTGGGCGGCGCCGAAGTGTCGAGCCGAGTACATGCCGAAGGCGGAACGCCAGATCGCCGCGCGGGCGCCGGCGTCCCTGGTGCCGGCGAACCACGTCGCGAGAGTCATCATGTCGGCTGCTCGGTTCACCTTGCGGAACCGCTGGTTGTTCCGCCGACGCACAGTGGCGACGATCAGGTTGACGGCTTCGGCCGAGCGGTCCTGCAGGGTCTGAGTCACCGGTGGCCGGTCGTGATCGCCGAAGAACCAGCCGCGCAGTCCCCGCCACTGGCTTTCGAGTTGCACAGCGTCGCGATCGGCGACTTCGCTCAGCGACATGCCGAGTGTCGGCGTCGCCTCGAACAGCGCGAGCCCAGGGAACAAGGCAACCACGCCCGCGGACTCGGCGGCGTCGATCGCCTGCGTGATCGGCGACGCATAACGCAGCAAAGCCATGACGAACGTACGCAGATAGAGGATTACGTCGTCCTTGTAGACCAGGAACACCTCGTCCTCGATGTCGCTGCCGGGTTCGAGCGCATGGTTGAGTCCCTGCACGAACCGCTTCGCGTTCTCCGACAGCTGGACGAAGCCGTTGAAGATGCGCTGCACCGTGCTGTAGACGTCACGTTTCGACGCCCGGTTTTGCAAGAGCTTGTGCAGCTCGTCCAGTGCCCGAAGCACCTCCGGAAGCATCGACGACTGCAGAGCGCCCGCCGCACCCAGCTCCTGGTCGATCGCGGTGAGTGCGCGGTGCACCTGCGCGCCGGCCGGCGTCAGCTGGTAGAGGTAGTCCTTCTTCAGATACTCCTGGTAGGTGCCCTTGCGGTGGCGGTTCTGGATCCGGTCGACGTTGCCCCACTCGTAAAGGCTCGCGAGCAGGCGGTCGACTGGAGGCTCCTCGGCGCGGCGGGGCGATTCCTCGAGCCGTCTCGCCACGCGCTGCCCGATCTCGGCGGTGGTCAGGTGCAGGCCGAGACGTCCCTCCTCCTCGAGGAGGACATCCAGTACCAGCCGGTAGTGCGCCGCGTCGGGCCTGGTCAAGTAGGTCACGACCGGCATCTGCCCCGGCAGGCCCGAGTCAGGGGACTTCCCTTCCGCAGAGGAGCCAGAAAGATCATCGACTTCCGGAAGTGCTGAAAAACTGCGTACTCCGGTTCCGGTCCTCTCCAGTCGAAACCCCTCCCCACGACACCGGCGCGCCGGTGACGGGGGTTCCGTCGCGCGCGCTAGATCGTTGGCTAGAGTACCTGTCTTCGCGATACCTCGAACACGCGACACAGGTTTCACTCGAAAGTGTTTATTTGATCTTGGGAGCAGGTGATATGGCGGCCCTTCGCGACCACCGGGACGAAAACTCCCTGCTGCAAGATTGGCAAGAGCGGCTGGAGCACCTCGACAACGCGACCTTCGTTCTCGACACCTGCTCCTACCTTCACCTTTTCCGGTCGCGAGGCGAGGAAGGCCGCCGGTTGTCGGCTGCGATCGATTCCGTCAAGGACCGCTTGTGGGTACCACATCAGGTTCTCGTCGAGTTCGTCGGCAATTCTCCGACCATTGTCGGGAGCATTCTCCAGGAGGCGGAGATCGCAGCGGCCGAGGTCGGCATGCTCATGCAGCGGCTGGACGTGGTGGCCCGCCGGCAAATGCGGCGGATCGCGGCCGAGGATCCACGGGGGAAGAACGCCCTGCGGAACGTGGAACTGGCGGTGAGGACGCTTCAGCAGGTTCTGGTATCCGCGGGCCATCACGGCTCCGATCCCGAGCCGGCGTTGACGGCTCATGCGATCGCCGTCGCCGACCAGGTGAAGGACATCATGACCGGCCGCGTAGGACCGGAGCCTACCGCGTCGAAGTGGGCGAGGTGGATCGAAGACTCGCGTAAGAGGGTTCGCTACGGTCATGCGCCGAGCTGGGGTGACCGGAAGAAAAAGGAGCCTTTGCGGCACAGCGACTGCCTGATCTGGCACGAGCTCCTGGAGTTCGCCCTAGGGCAGCCCTCTGGGCGGGCCATCGCATTCGTCACCGAAGACTTGAAAGAGGGTAGCTGGGTCGAGCACCGCAACGGGCGGGCAGTGGGCGCCCACCCGGACTTGGTGCACGAGATGCAAGACAAGGCAGCGACGCCGTTGATCGTCCTGACGCCGGCAAATTTGACGGCCTACGCGGCGCATTCGGAGAGCAAGCGGACCTGGGAAGCCGATCTCGGCTGGGGCGAGGAAGCACCCGGCGGATCGCTCCGTCCGATCCGGTCGTTCTTTGCCAGCTGAACCAAAGCCCAGTGCAGGTATGGTCGTCGTAGTCCCCGACTGGCCGAGCGGCCACGGTCAGTGGCACTTCGATCACGGTGCGGTGCGGATTTCCCGGGTCGGGACGCACTCGCCACAGCGGGGCCGCCCGCGGCGGCGGAAGCCCGCCCTGCCCGGCAATCCGCAGCCGGTGGGGTCGCCCGGCGGGCTTCCGCCCCCGCAAGGCGCCGCTAGAGTGCGTCGGCCCGGCCGGAACACTCGCACCGCTGTTCGCGGCGCCACATCAGTCGCACAGTCGCCGACAGCGAACTCCCGGCGCATGCCGTTGTGCGGCATCGTTACGGAGACCGTCGCTGGAGGAGCCGGTGGCTCGTGTAGCGCGACCTCAGAGGCCAAGCAGCGCGTTGAGGAACTTCTCCGCCCGACATACGCACCACTGGTCTGGTCCCTTGCCGAACAGGTTCACCAGTTTGTTCTGGCAGAGCAGCGTGTTGAACTCGTCGGGGCTGTCAGTGCACTTTCGGTGCAGCCAGCGTGTCGCTGCGTAGAACGCCGAATGGAGGCTGGTGCGGAACGTAGTGTCAGGCACGTTGTAGTACAGGCACTCGATGAAGTACGACGGCGCCACTTCCTTCTTGTCAAGAAGTTCTACTTCTATTGCCTTGTGGCGAGCATTCTTTGCGACCCGAATTACTTCTTTGAACCTGCCGCCGGTCCAGCGATCCTTCGAGTTGCCGTTAAGTAGATGCTGTTTCGGGTAGTTGATGATCGATGTGCCGTGTTTGTCGCGGAAGAATATCCCTTCGTCATACTTTTCTTTTCCGGATGCTGGAAACTCGTCGTACCTCCGATATTCCATTGCGGGAAGAATGTCAGCAGGCACTCGGGCGATTGAATCCCAGTCTGCGATGTTGACGCACTTGCTGCGTGGGCGGACGTAGTATCTTTCTTTGAGTCCGGACTGTACGTCCTGGCTGAAAAAGTCGGACGTCATCGGCGATGGTGCATATCGGCGGTGGAAGTTCTCGATGTCACCCGGGTGGAGCTTCTCCTTGAGAGCCTTCACCTCTTCCTCGAACGGCATCTTCAGCAGGATAACCAGATCCACGTCGCTGGAGTCGCTGATGTTCGTGCCGTTAGCGTAAGATCCCTGCAGGAAAACCTCGTACTCGTTCTCGTCCGGCGCACGGTCGCGAGACGCGGTTCCGAACTTATATCCGCGTTCTCGTAACAGCCGTGATTTGCGCAACGCGTCGTGCAATACGTCCTTGGTCCAGGAGAGCATGAACTCACCCGGTGGCCGTGCCCATTCGCGCATCTGTTCCGGGTCGATGGTCATGCTGAGTCCTTCACTTTGGTGAATATCAGTGCCCCGGCGGTGCCGCGGTCGATGTCGGTGAAGTAGTTTCCGGCGAGGGTCTTGCCGTCCTGCGACAGTTGGAGGGTGGCGGAGCCTTCGTGGTGCCTGATCTCTTGGTTTTTTTGTGTAGGCTCGTTGACGTATACGTAATGCAGGCCATGTCCTGGTCCAGGCGCGGCGCCGATCATCGCCAGCCTCGAGTATGACTGTGATTGGCCGGTGGCCAGTTCGATCAGAATCCGTGACGACGTCTGGTGGATCCTCAATGTCGCCGGGTATGGTTCGTCGGGCCGGAAGCTGCTATGGATGCCGCCTGACCATGTCCCGCTGTAGTCCGGAATGTCGCTCACCGGCTTCCCGAACGGCCGAGACTTCCAGAGCAGTCTGTCGTAGACCTTCCACAACAGAGAGTAGAATCCGACCACAGCAGGGGTGTCCAGCCACCATGGAGGCGAGGTGTCCGACAGCTGGAACCCGCGCCCCAGCAGCCAGGCGAGCAGGATCGCGACGACCGCCATCAGCAGCATTATGGTCCGCTGCCGGGCCGAATCCGTCGAGTACGGGTGCACTGCGGATCCCTAGCGCGGTAAGCCTGCGGAGTCGGGGCCGCCGGGATAGAAGAGCCCGGCGTACCACTGTGGCCTCTTCTGCCCGCCGATCCATGTGCGCCACCTGTCGTGGTCCTGTCCTCCGAGGATCACGAGTAGAGCCGCTGTGCCGGTTTCATCTGTCATCTTTTGCATCGCGATTCGATCGTCCGGGCTCGGTTCGGCTGCATTTCGTGGATGGGTATGCCATCCACCGACAAACTGGACCTGCTGCCGGGTCAGGAAGCGGCGTTGCTCTACCGCTTCCCTCGCCGCGACCGGATCGACATACAGCTTCTCGGCGAACGCTTCACTGCCGTCCGGCAGGCCGTGCGCCTCGGTGACCCACACGACCCGGCTGGCATGATCGATCTGCCCCAGCAAGAGACCTCCCGTTTCGATGTCCGGACCGCGCGTGCCTGCCATCCGGATGACGTCGTTGCGCATCTCGGCGAACGCAGATGGGCTCAGCCGTACGTGGTATCCCTGCTCGGCGTCTACTGCCGCGATGTCCTCAGGCCAGTGCCGGCGATCCGAAGTCGGGTACTGCCCGCGCGTCCCCGGAGCGCGTAGGACCGAGGCCCACCTCAACGGCTGGGCCGGGTGCAGTGGGGCGCCGAGGATGGTCAGCGCGTCGTTGAGCAGCCAAGCCGAGAAGGACGCGAGATCTGCCGCCGAACCCACGTAGGTGAGGTCCGAGCAGCCCGGCTCGGGCAGGAACAAGTCGGTCCGCGGCAGGGCCGGGTAGAAGTCGTCGAGCACGTCGAGAAGACTGTCGTCGTCGGCCGCGGTCACCGCCAGCTTGCGCAGAATGTCGGCGCCGGCACCGCCGGCGCCCGGCAGCGCCAGAGTGGCGACCCCGCGTGCTGAGTCGTGGCCGACCGTCATCGACAGCAGAGGCGGCTGCGACCGGCCACCCTCCCAGCGGGATCGCTCGAGTGCGGCGGCGACGGTGCGAGCCGCAGTGGCGTCGATGATTAGATCCACGTCGATGTCGTGGTCCTGCAGCACGTGTACCACCGCGTCACCGTGCGTCGCTGTGATCTTCGTACCGGAGCGGATTGCTGCGAGCCGGTGGGCGAGGACCTTGGCCTTCGGCTGGCGGAAGTCTGCTTCGGTGTAAGGCTGGCGCACCAGAATCCCGGGCAGAACGCCCCCATTGTCGATGATGCGTAGCTCGGCCGCTCCCGCACGGACGCAGAACTCGGCGATGGGTGCGCCTAGGCCGCCGCAGCCCAGCAGGAGAATCCGTTTGTTGCGCAACCATGACGCGGGTCTGCTCACATCGCGGCGGATGGTGAACCGGGGGCGCTGATCGAGAACCTGAACCCACAGCACCCGATCCTGCGCAGTCAGTGGACGGGAGACCAGGCGGGATCCGTTCAACAGCCACGCCGCTAGATAGGCGACGCGCGATGGCGCGGCTGATCCGGTTGGTGCGGGGCTCACCACCAGCACGACTACTGGCGGACCAGCACCGGTTTCAGGGTTCGGCGGCAGATGGCGGTCGTTGGCTTCCCATGCGCGCTGCAGTCTCTCTTTCAATCGGTCGGTGTCGATACGCTGCTCCCGCAGCCCCGCCAGCAGGTCGCCTATTCGAGTGGGAAAGCTGAAACCGACCGGGTCAGGCAACCCGATAACCACTGCCAGGAACGCTGGGCCGTTCTCGGGAGGTCCTGCATCGTCTGTGGTGATCCAGCGTCGTACTTCCCAGCGGTTGCGGCCGACCAGACCGACCCACGCCCAGCACAGCCACGGCTCCGGATCGGCTTCGAGTGCATCAGGGAGTTCCTGCTGAACCGTGATGACGTCCGAGATGGAGGTGCCGGTCACCGGCGGCTCCGGGACGATGTCGCCGAAGGTGAGAGTTCCCTCTTCGACACAGCGGAACCACTCGATCAGACGATCGGCGAGTCCGTGCATGCCTCGTGCGGGATCCCAGTCGTTGTCTGAGAGGTACAGGCAGATGCGGTGTCCCCAGAGTACGTGGGGCAGCCCGGCGAACCGGTTGTGGTCTGTGTGGACGCTCGGCTCGTGAAACGGATACGTCGGCGGCACCATCACGTACACCGCCTCGGCCGACTGCAAGGAAACCAGCGGTGTCCGGTCCCGTTGCGCCTGGCAGTCGATCAGCAAATCGATGCGGACCTTTGCGGCCACGTCCGTGCGCTCGTGCGTCCGGACGACCGCGATGCCTCCGGCAGTCAGGCGCTCCAGCTCGGAGAGCTCCCGTTGCGCTTGTCGCTGGCCCGGGGTGAGGGGAATGAGGCCGGTCACGAGCGGCCGAACGTGATGGCCGTTTGTGGTGCCGAGCCGATTCCCTGCATCACCGCCTGGGTCGCCTTCAGACCGTAAGGTGCCCTGACTTGGCTACCGGAGGCACCTCGACCACCGGAGACCGTTCCTGGCGTCCGCGAGCGGTGCGCAGGCGAGTCGGCGCCCGGCGCTGCGCCGCGGGTGGTGTTGTGGTCACCGGCGCTCGACGAGCGGGTTGTCTCGTGTGCCCTGTCCGAGGCGAAGGCCGGGCGGGTGGTGCCGTTTGTGCCGTGCGTGCTCCTGGAAGCTTCTGCAGACGCTCCCGGCTCAACCATGCCGGCGAAGTCCTGCGCCGGTTCCCGGTCCCCGCCGGGTGCCCCCTCGGTAGTGGGGGAGGATTTTCGCGGGATCTCGACATGGGTGGCCACGGCGCCCGGTTCCGCAGTTGCAGGCCTGGTGAAGCTGTGGGGATCTCCGGCGCTCGGCGGCTGCGCTGCCTCCGTGGAGCTTCCTGCCGCTTGCGGGGGGCTGAGCAAGAGATGTCCTGGTGGAGGCTGCTCGGCCTGACCTGGTGCGTGCTCTCGAACCGGGTACGCAGCCAGCAGATCTGCGATCGCCGGCCGGCCGCTCCGACCGGCCAAGGCGAGCCGCAGCGCTGTGGGCCTGGGCGTACGAGGGGCCTCCGGCAACTTCGAAGCATCACCGAGCAGTCGCTCCAGGTCCGTGCACTCGGGACGATGCCCGGTGCTGGCACACAGCAACGGACCCAGCGTCGCATACACCGCGACCATGCCGGACACCGGGAGCGCCATGGGCTGGTCCGAGTTCGCCCACCGCAGCGCGGCCTCGGGCACGAGCACCGCGACCAGCGGAGGCAATCCGGTGAGACGCACGATCATGCGGGCCGAGCCGTCGCTGCCGACGACGGTCTCCAGCCAGAACGACTCCAGCAGGACGGCGAACGCGCCCAGCATCCGGCAGTCGACGGCTCCCCACACCAAGGCGATAGCCAGCCAATCGCGCTTCCCGAAGATCTCGGAGGCATCCTGCCTGAGCGGATCCTGCCAGCCCTCGCTGAGGACGAGCTCGCTCGAGACCTGCGGATGCTCGCCGGCGATGTCGAGGCGGTCTGAGGTCGGCTCCTGTGCCTCCGTCGCGTCAGGCCGGGGGACAGCGGGCTGCTGTACCTCCTCATCGATGAATCGCTGACGCAAGACATGCCACTGCCCGGACCCGTCCGGATGAGGTGCCCACCAAACGTGAAGCGTGGTCGCCGTCCGTGGCACGGTGTCGGTGCGTGCCACTCGCTTTTTCGAGCGGGGAACGCAGGTTTCGCACGTGTTTCCGTGGGCAGTGATGATCATGATGTCGGTGTTGACCGCGATCTCGACCCGGGTTTCACAGTCGGTGCATGCCCGGCTGGCTGTGACTTCGTGCCTCGCCGCCGGTTCCTGCGCATAGTCGTCGCGCGTCGCCGCGAATGTCGGCGTGGCGCCCGAGCTGTCCGCGTGAGGATCTTCGGCAACCACGGCATCCCGCTCGGCAGCTTCGGCTGGGGCGACGGGCGGCCCACCGGGCCTCGTGTCCGGGTGAGGACCGGATGTGACTACTGATTCTCCCTGCGGCCCGCGCGGACTGGCCTGCGTCGATCCGCTCTGTCCCGGTCCCTGCGGACCCGTCGGGTCGGAGTACGTGCCTGATCCCGGCCCGCCGGAGCCACCGTCCGGCGCGGACCTCCGGCGCCGAGTCGGGGTTCCACCCGAGATGTCTCGCTCAGGAGTGCCTCTGGAGGAATCGCCACGCGGGTTGGCACGTGGGCGGATATCACTGCCAGCACCGCCCGGGCCGCTCGTGCCTGGGCTGGCTCCTGTGGAGACCGGACGCCGATAGGTCACTGCCATGCTGACTATTATGCATTGATCAACAGATAATTGGGATCGTCAGGAACTGTTGATCTTAAGGGGTGCTAGTTCTTCGAAAACGTCTCGTTGGATCTGCTTTTTGTTGCAGTTCGTGAAAATTTCGTAGTGTTGCAGGGGAGTGGATTCCGCAGAAATGGACTGCTCTGGTGCTGCGCAGGTCGGCGATGCACGGTACGGGACAGTGTCACGAGCATCCGTAGTATTGCTTGGCAACACCAGTTTTGACGAACTGCCAGTTTTGTCCGTCTGTCGACGTCGGAGCGTAGACCGGCACGTCTCCGTCGGAGGCGTTGGACCTGAATGGCCCGAACGACTGCACGTGCACGACTGTGTCGTCGCCGATCGCGTAGCTGACGTTGAGACTGAAGGTGTAGTTCGCCTTGCATCCATGGGCGTCGATCCGGATCAATCCTTGCTTGTCTTTGCTGACAGCAAAGCCAGGACCGAGAGGTTCGTTTCGTGCAAGCTTGGCGTCGGGGTTGACGCTTGGGTCCATGGAACCGTCGACTCCGTCTTCGATTCCCTTGTCGACGAGTTTCTTTGCATCCAGATCGAGGTCGAAGACCCGGTTGCCGAGACCTCCGCAACCACCCTGGGGTGAATAGATCCAGGCGGCCTGCTCGTGTGTTGACGGCTTGAAAGACGGGGTGATATCCAAGATGTCGACTGTCTTGCCTGCCGTGGCTGACAAGAAGAGGTAGATGTAACCGCTCAGGTAGAAGGCCCCTCCTCGTGCAACGGCCTGCTCGCGGATGTCGGCACCAGCGGCCGGGAAGGTTTCTATTGCCGGGCCCTTGGCCGGCATCGAGACGGCGGTGCCGCCGTCACAGCCTCGCATTGTCGGCCAGGTGCTCCGCGCAACGAGCGTCGAATCGGGTGCTTCCTTGTTGGTAGTGGACGCCGCCGTCGTGCTCGGCGTCGCGCTGGTTTCGGGCGACGGCGACGCTGAGGTCATGGCGGGCGGTGATGACGGTGCTGTTGAGGAGTGCGGTGGGCTAGCTTGTGACTCGGAGTCTGTTTGCGTAGCGATGGCGTAAGTCAGCCCGGAGCCCAACGCTATGACGACCGCTGTGGCAACGATGATCGTCTTTTGTCGGGAGGGCCTTCGAGATTTTTCCGGCCTGGTGTCTTGAGCTGTGCCGCTTGGAAGTACCGGTTCGGAGCTCGTGGGACTGCCGGAAGCCACGTTGCGGAACATCGGAATGATGTGGGTCTGGCCAGTTGTCCGCTGCTGCGGTTTCGGTAGTGCCCGCTCATCCAGTGTCTGCCACAGGCGACCGTAGATATCGTTGAGTGAGAGGCTGGCGGGACCGTGCGGAACTCCATTGCGGAGCAGGTGCAGCAGCGCACCGGTAAACGCGGTGTTTCTCTCGCCTGCCGGAGCCAGTGCCATCTCGGTCGACGGGGTTGCGGCCAGGATGTACGTCCCCGTAATACCGAGGCTCGGGGTGTTGCTCATCCCGTCTGTTGCCAGGCCGCTGAAACAGCAGTCCAGTATGAGGATTCGGTTCCGCGCAGGGCAGTCGACAAGTATCTCCCGCAACAGTTGGTATCGAAGTGCGCTGGCCTGCAACTCCTCGGGGTCGGTTCCGCTGAGGCTCAGATAGAGCTCGTTGTTGTTGGCCGCCAGGCCATGGCCGGCGAAGTAGACGATGAGAGTGTCTGCGGTCGTCATGGCGTATCGCCGCAATGTGCGCGTAACGGAAAGCGCGTCGGGTGCGTTGCGGATGGTTGCGCAATGCTGCGGCAGCAGTCCGAAGACTGCGGGATCGGTCAGCGCCGCGGCGAGGTCGGTGAGGTTGTTGTCGACCGACGGCAGGTTGGGTAAATCAGTATTGCTGGCGTACACGCTCGTTCCCACGAGCACCGCTGCTGACCGCCGAAGGTCTGGTTCGAGCACTGCTATGAACTCCCGCCCCTGCGCCCTGATGACTCATGCGGGCAGGATGTCGCTCCATGCCGGGCGCGGTGTTACAGCTGCTAACGGTCTCGCTGTTTGTAACGATGCTTCCCGGCGGGATCTCCGGTATCCCTGAAGCGGCGGTGGTAGATGCGAGTCCTGTTGAGCTGTGATGGTTCGGCGCGCGATGCGCGAGGCCTGGCCGACTGGCTGAGGCGGGTTGACGAGCTGCGCGGAGGTGTCGAGCTCGTCGGCGGGCCGGTGCAGCCAGACAGGATGGGCGGTGTGCTCGATGTCGTCGGTATCGCAGTGGGCGGCGGGGGCGCTGCCACGGTGCTGATCCGTTCCGTCTTTACCTGGCTGGGGCAGCGACCGCGCGGTACCCGTCTGGTTTTGGACTTAGAGCAGGGCGTGGGCCGTAAGGTGCACCTCGAACTGAGCAGCGCCGACAACTGCGCCGCGGTGATCGGCCAAGTGCTGGCTGCGCTTGGCGATTCCTCGAACCCCGACCAGGAGCCCCGATAATCCTCGGCAGCTTCTGATTCTGTGCCGGTAAAGATTCGCATCGGCGTACCGGTGCCGGTCAGGCTCTTGCGTGCGGGTCGCCGATACCCAGCGAGACCCGGCCTTCGTCGGAACGCAACTCACCAGCTCATGCGCCCTTGAACGGGGTCGCTCAGCCATTGACGCCGCTAAGTGATCCGGTGGTCGGTAGCGCCGAGCGGCCGCAACAGCCTGAGCCTCGCCGGCCGGACGGCGGGCGAGGCCGGATCGACTGAGCAAGGGGAAGCCGAGGTCGAAGAGTGGTTGGTGCGGGACGTCGATGGGGTCGCCGGATACCAGGCAGGTGTCTTTCGTGAGCGCAAGCTGGCCTTACTCCAGCGTGCGGTGCGGGAGGCGGTGGCGGGCTCACGGGTGTGGGCCGCCACCTTCCCCGTGTGCGCGCGGCGGTCGGCCCGCGGTCCCTGAGATGGCCGGTGATGGCGAGGCAGGGCCACCGCCGGGGTGTGCGTCAGCGGTGGCGTGCTTCACCCCCGGGGACCACCGGCTCCGGCTCGGCGCCGGTCTCGGTGTCGTGTTCGAACACGGTGAGGTGTCGGTTGCCAGCGTCGCCAAACGGGCGGTGCCATACTGGATGAGCTGGTGACAGCCTGCGGATATGGCGGAGCTGATCGGTCCGGGGATGGCCAGGACCGGCCTGCCGAGTGTGGCGGCGATGTGCGCGGCGTGGCGGGCGCCACTGCTCTGTCCGGCTTCGATGACCACGGTCGCGTCGGTGAGGGAGCAGGCGCCGGCGGGTCACGAAGCGGTGCCGGGCCGATGGGACGCCGGGCGGATATCCCGATATGAGTGCGCCGGAGTGTGCGATCCGCTGGAGCAGGCTCACGTGCCCGGCTGGGTAGCCAGCGTCGAGGCCGCCAGGACCGCGACCGTGGCTGCGGGACGGTGGGCGGCGAGTGCGCCTCGGCGTCCGGCGCCGTCGATGCTGTAGGCGGCGCCGCTCCAGACCGCGATGTCGCGCGACGGTTCGGAGGCGTGGTGTTCGCCGTATTCGGTCGCGGCCTGCGCACCGCAAATCGTGACGGAGCGGGCGGCGGCGAGTTCGTCGGGCCGGCGAAGGCGTCGGCGGGCCATTCGTCTTCCGCGTCATGTCCGAGCGTGTTGTGTCGGGCGGTGTGTTCGGCAAGCGCCCGAATTCATCCATAGGTTGGTCGAGATCTATCATCGGTCAAGTGCTGGAGTAGGCGATCTTGTTGGACCGCCGGAAGGTAGGTCCGATGCCCGGAGCACCCGCGCCGTATCTCAGCCGCGCGACGCGTGCGGCGCTTAGGGACGTCGCAGCTTCGTTGACATTCTCCCAAGTCAGCCGCGTCTTTCGTGACGAGGGCTTCGCTGATCACATGTTGATGGCGGTGCGCGCCCAACCGGCGGCCGAGTCCAAGTGGATGGGGTTCCTTCAAGGCCTCGCGAGTGCCTCGAAGTTCACCGATCCGAGAAGCGTGGTCGATTTCTATATCGAAGCGGTGGATTGGGCCTCACCGACGCAGACCCTCGCAGCTCTCCGTGCTGTCGAGGAGATGCTGTGGCTTTTCGATCGGTCGGACGATAGCGGAGATGACTGGGATTCTCTTCCTGGAGAACGCTTGCGCCGTCAACTAGCAAAGGACGGTTGCCGCGTCGATGAACAGGGGCGGATTCATCCAGCGGCGAACCTGTTCGTCACCGGTGCAATCGCCGCGCTCGACGACCCGTCCTTGATCAGGCAGATTCTGCTGCGAATCACTCGCGCAGTACCGGACGACCCGATGCTGGCGATTGGTTCGGCAAAAGAACTGGTTGAAGCGACTTGCAAGGCCGTCCTCGTGCAGCTTGGACAGCCAGTTTCTGAAGCGGATCTGCCCGGGCTCGTCCGCAAAGCTGAGGAGGCCTTGGCTGTGCATCCTCGCAACGTTGACCAGCAGTTGGATGGCGGACCGGCTGTTCGTCGGTTGCTGGGCAGAGTGACTGCGATAGCTGATGATCTCGCGGCTTTGCGGAACACATGTGGAACTGGACATGCTCCGGCAGCCCTGCCGCAGGGGCTCCAACCTCGGCATGGCCGCCTCGCTGTCGCAGCAGCGGATGCCTGGTGCACTTTCATCCTTGATGAACTTGCGGCAGTGACGACGACTGGCTGACGAATGGGCGAAATCGCTTGTCGATGAAGGTTCCTGGTCGCCAGCCTTTAACTGGGGACGCCATGGCCAGCTCGATCAAAGGGGTGGTCGCTGGTCCTCCAGCCGCCGTGCGACGAGCCGCCAGCAATGAAGGGAGACAGAGTACTGAGTTTGCCCGGGCATCAGAGCACGCGTGCTGTATTCTGGGGTGTGAGTTCGACCGAGTGAGCGCGCAGCGGCTGGGCTACTTAGAGTGACCTGGTTGCAGTCTGCGACCAGCCAGAGGCATCGTCGCGTCGGCCGCCGGCCGCACTGAATTATCATTGCCCGGCCAGCGATAGTGTTGTGGTTAGCGTGCAAGAACGTCTCGGACACAGTATTACCCCACGGATCGCGAAACGCGATCTTGAAACCGGGGTGACCGTAGCCTAACTCGAATCGATCTCCTTCAGGCGCCATCCGGCGTGGTTATAGACGATGATCTTTCTTGATTCGCGCAGCGGCGCGGCCACGCGTCTGTGTCGTGGTCGGTCAAGCTCCGGCGTGTCGTGGCCGTCGTTGCCTTCTTCTGCGAGTCGGATGCTGATTTCCTCGACGAGGTAGTCCTCGCGGATGTAAAGCGTCTTCGGCCGCGACTGGCCTGCGCACTGAGTGCTGTTGTAGCCGTGACGGCAGCGGTAGGTCGCACGTCCGTGGTTCCAGTGCGAGTCCAGCCGCCGGTCGCAGACACCGCAGTGAATCAGGCCGGCCAAGGCGAACCGGCGAGCCCGGCCGTCACTGGCCGGTCGCGCCGCTCGGATCTGCTGCGCGGTGATGAAGTCCTGTTCGGTGACGAGCGCCGGATGGGCGGCCTTCGCTGACAGGGCCGGCGTTGCGGCTGGGCCTCTGGTGTCGGTGGTGCGGCGGTTCCAGGTCTGTCGGCCGGTGTAGCGGGGGTTCGTCAGGATCACGGCGACTGTGCGCAGTGTCCAGGCTCCGCGGGTGCGGTGCCGGTTGCGGTCCGGGTCGGCGCTCGATGGGCAGGGCACACCACGTTCGTTCAGGTCCCGGGCGATACTGGCGACGCTGTGCCCGGCCAGGCGTTGCCGGAAGATCCAGGCTACGTGTGGCGCGGTTCGTGGGTCGGGTGCGAGGCGTTGGAGGCGTCGGCCCCAGCGGGCGTCGGTGGGGTTGGGGTGGGGGCCGGCGTCGACGAGTTGGTATCCGTAGGGTGGTCGGCCGCCGAGGTAGCGGCCTTGCTGGGTGGCCTGGTTGTGCATCGCCGCCAGTACCCGGTGGCGGGCGCGGAGGACTTCGCGCTGTGACTGGGTGGCCAGCAGCGACATCAGTGCCCGGTGATCGCGGTTGCTTAATCGACCGGACCGGCTGTCTCGGGGAGCCAGAGCTGAATATCGTGGCGGTTGCACCAGCTGTAGAGGGTGGCGAACTGGGTGCCGGTGAAGGCGCGTTCGTATTCACCGACCATGATCGCATCGATTGCGGACTCCGGGCTGGAGGTCTCGGTCATGAGCTGGTCAGCCTGCGGTCGCTGGTGCCACGGGACGCGGCGTGAGGTGCCGACGTCGAAGTAGGTGGCGACGACATGGCCGTGGCCCCCGACCGGCTCATCGGCCATGTCGCGTTGCCAGCCCTGTGATGAGACGCGGTCTTGATGGCGGGTGGTCGAGGTTCGGCCGTAGAAGGCGAACCGCAAGCCACTGCCGTGGTCGGGGCGGGCAGTAGTGGTTGTCGGCTTCTTGCTTTTCATCCACTGCGCCAGCAGGTCGGCCGTGCCGGCGGGTGGTGCGGTCACGTAATGCGGGGGCGGGTGCGGTGGGATCACGCTGGACGGATGTCGCGGCCGTTGGGTCATGACGGCGCGCTCTGAGCGGTTCATCTGATCAGCGGAGTCAACGCGTCATCTAGCCCGCGGCGCTCCCGACGCACGCGTTTTTCGCAGCTCCGGAGGTGAGGGTGGGTCGTCGTCTCGCAGGCTCGCCGCCAGCCAGTGACAGTGAGCGCTCATGTCGTAACTCAGCTCGGGGCGACGTCCCACGTCTCCTCTTGCTCCGAACGAGTGAACTTGAAGTTTCAATTTATTACCCTAGGTAACGGTGGTGAGTCAGTCGCTCACTGCGGTCACCAGAGGAAATGATCGTGAACATCGTCGGCTGAGTCCTTTTCGTGACCGGAGGCGGCTTTCGGGCACTGTTACGCGCGGGATGCGGATGTCGACGAATGCCACAGAGCGTGACGCGTTCCGTTGCGTCGCCGCTGGACTGAAAGAGGCAGCCCCGTGTCTTACGTCCCCATGCCGCCGTCGGTGCCGATGCCGGTGGCGAACCAGCCCAAGAACGGCCCCGGCACGGCCGGGTTCGTGCTCGGCCTGATCGGGTTGATCTTTGCGTTCATCCCGATCATCGGGATCGTCGCGTGGCCGCTGACGATCCTTGGGCTGATCTTCGGCATCGTCGGGACGCTGCGCGCCAACCGGGGCCAGGCGAGCAACAAGGGGCTGGCCATCACCGCCGTCGTGCTGTCGGCGATTGGGCTGGTCATCTGCGTGCTCTGGACCGCGGCCTTCGGCAAGGCGGTCAACGACGCCGCCAACGGGATGCCCGCCGCTGCCCTGACCAGCTCGGTCGCCGCGCCCGACCATGTTCAGACCACCAGCCCCAACCTGAACGACGCCGCCGCTTCGGCCGCGGCCACTGCTCCGGTCGAGCCGCCGGCACCCACCACGAGCGAAGCACCCAAGTTCCCGCCGCAGGTCGAGCAGGCCCGCGCCTCCGCCCAGAACTACCTGAGCTTCACCGCGTTCTCGCGCAACGGCCTGATCCGGCAGCTGTCCTCGTCGGCCGGCGACGGGTTCCCGAAGGATGTGGCGACCCAGGCCGTCGACAGCCTGTCGGTGGACTGGAACGCGCAGGCGGTCAAGTCGGCGGAGAACTACTTGAGCTTCACGTCGTTCTCTTGCTCGGGGTTGAAGCAGCAGCTGTCATCGTCGGCGGGTGACGGCTTCACGAAGGCCCAGGCCGCCTATGGGGCTGGCCAGACTGCAGCCTGCAAGTAGATCCGCCGCAACCAGCGGGAGTAACGGATGTCCTCACCCATACGACCTGTCGCGGAATTGGTCGCCGATCGTCGCCGAGTACGGGAAGTCGAGTGTCTCGCGCCGGGAAGCGGGTAAGGCGTTCCAGCAACGCGGCCGGCGTCTTCTATGGGGGCGCGTCGCGTTGACCATCGCCTGGTTCCTCGACGAAGGCTTCGCAGCCCTCGACGCGGGGGCCCTGCAGTCGGCTCTGGAAGTGCTGCGCGCCCAGGCCGGTGGCGACCGCCTCGTCATGGTGATCAGCCACCTGCACGCCGTCGCCGAAGCCGTCGACGACGTTTTGTGAGTCGAACGCGGTGTCGCCGGGTCCACGGCCCGTTGGCTGACACCGGCCGAACGCGACGAACTCGTGCAGGCCGACCTGGCCAGCGGTCTGCAGCGGTTGGCGTAGTGCTCGTGGGTAGGCAGATCGCGTCCCATCACCCGATCGGTCGTCGTCTGGCCAACCACCTGCGGTTACGGTCAGTGTCCGGGAGGTGGGGAATGACCTCGTGGTTCGGCGTCGGGGACCTGAGCGGAGAACGCAGGTGACGGCCGGTTTCTCCACCGGATCGTCGCTGTCCGGCAGTGCGGCTCGCCGTCGGCGCACGCTCGCGCACTTGTCACCGATTTTTGAGGTGCACCTCAACCGGGCCAGGAACCCATCGGACGTCGATTGGGCCGCCTACGACTTTGTCGCGCTGGTCCAGCTCAGTGTGGACACGATCGCGCTTTCCTCGGGGCTGGACGGCAATCTCGGCGCGCCGCGCGAGACGGTCCTCGACGAGATGACCCTGGGCGCGGCCATGATGGCCCCGCACCGGCCCGTCGCCGAGCACGAGCGGGTCGCCCGGTTCGTGTTGGATCACCTGCTGCGGCACGACGAGCCGTCGCCGTACTTCACCGTCGAGCACGCCGACGCCGACGCCGGCTGGGCGCGCGTGACCCACCAGGTCCGAGTGCTGTACGAAACGCTGGCCGGCGACGGGACGTCGCTGCAGGTCAACGCCGACCACACCGCGGTGGCCTTGCTGCTGCTCGCGACCAACCGCTCCCTCGAAGACGAACACGAAGCGGTCATCGCGGTCATGCAGGCGCAGGCCGACAGCGGACGGCTCGGCGCGGCGATCGAATCGGCCGAGGACGCCTTGACGTTGTCACGGACGTATTCGGCGAACGTCCGCCGCATGATCATCGAAGCCGAACGCGATGTCAGCCGGGTGAATTACGTCAGCACGTTGCGCCCGGAGCTGACGGCCGCGTCGCGGCACCTCGAACGGCGGATCCAGGTCGACGGGACGTTCCTGCGGCACTTGGAGAGCCTGCGCTCCGATGCCTCCGAAGAGCAGGACCCCGAAGCCGTCCAGCAGCTCACCGTGGCAATCTCCCGGCTCGGCGAGGCCGTCGAGACGCTCGCCGAACTCCACACCGACGTCATCGGCGCGACGCCACGCTGGCGCGACGCGCAGGCTGCGCAGGCGTTCACGGCGGTCCCGGCGACCGAGGTCGACCCCACCGCGGATGTCCTGACCGCCTTGCTGACCGGCCGGCCGCTGCCGGCTGGCGCCGACGCTTCGCCTCCAGCGCCGGCACGGCTGCTGAACTTCTCGGCGTTGGCGGATAGGCTGGTCGCGCCGCCACGCCAGGTTCTCGACGTTCCCGGACGGGAGGTGGCGACCGGCGCGCTGGAGGAGAACGACGGCGTCTACCAGCAATTCCCCGAGCAGTTCCACAACGTCGCCGAAGCCCTGCGCAGCCGCCGGATCGCGCCCGGGATGAAGGCGCGGCTGTCCGATCTGCTGGCCGACGCCGACGCGCTCTTCTCCCAGCCCGATCTCCGGACCGTCGCCGAGTTGGCCGCCCTCGCCGGCGGGTGGCACACCGCTCGGCTGCGGCTGCGGCTCCTGCTCGCCTTGGACGCGCTGATGCTGTGGCGCCCGGACGGCCTTCCCACCGGAAGCGATGACTGGTGGGCGGTCGACGACGCCTGCCGGGAAAACGCTCCCGATCTCGATTTCCCGGATCTGCTGCTGCACCGGAGGGGACCGGATGACCGACCGTGACCTCGCCCGGGACGTCGGCATGCTGCTGCGGTTCGCTCTCGACCACACGGTGACGCCGGCCCGGCACGACACGTACAACCGGCTCCTCGACCGCTACACCACGGATCCCGAGCTGAGGACAGCGTTCGAAGAGACCGCGGCCGGCCTCGGCGTTCGCGCCTTGGCCGTGGACCGCACCACCGGCCTGGTGCTCACCGCGGAGGTGGATTCGCCGCTCGCCGTTGCGGACACGACCCCGTGGCTGCGGATCAGCAGCGCCAGCGACCGGATGGTCTACGGGGTGGCGCTCGGGGGTGTCGCCGCCTGGTGTTACCCGACCGCGCGTTCGGTGCGGGAGCCCGGCACCCGGCGGGTCTCCGCGATCGACGTCGACCGGCTGATCAGGGAACACGCCGCCGCTGTCGAGGCCGGAGAGGCCGAGTTGCCCGTCGGTCTCGGGCCGGCTTGGGAACAGTACAGCGTCCACCGCAAGCAGATCGCCGTCACGAAGAACACCGGTCAGCTCAAGCGCGGATGCACGGTGAAGATGTGCGAAGAAGTGCTCGGCATGCTGGCTGCCTTCGGTCTCCTGGTGCCGGATCGGACGATCTCGCCGCCGCGCCCGGACCTGCGGGTGTGGCGGTCAACCGACCGGTTTCGTGCCCACGTCGCCGCCGGTGGCGGTCCGCTGGCGTGGCAGACCATCGTGAACTCGGGAATTTCCGCACTCGATGAGGAGGACGCGTGAAGCACCTCGGCTGGCGGCTGGAACGAACCTTCCTGGCTGGCGCCGGCCTGGCCGAGTCCCGGTTGGAGGGGCTGGACCTCAGGTGGTCGGAGCCGCTCGACCCGACCGCGCACGCGGCTCTGTGGGCGGACAACGGCACTGGCAAGACGATGGTCACGGCCTTGAGGTACGCCCTCTACCTGCCGTCTTCCCGGGATTTCATCCGCGGCGATTCGGACCGGTCGCTGGCCCAGCTGGTCCGGTCCCGCGATGTCTGCCACGTCGTCGAGCAGGCCAGCCGGGTCGTCGACGGGGAGCTGCAACGGGTCGTGGTCGGCATGGTCGCCGACTGGCCCGGTGGCGGCACCCAGGACCTCGAGAACCCGTCGCGGCTGCACCGCGCCTTCTACGGCTGGTTCTCGGGTGAGCACGGGCCCACCATCGACGACCTCCCGTTCCGGACCGAGGCCGGGAGATGGGCCACCCGCAACCAGTTCACGGACGGCGTGCGTGCCATTCTGCCGTCGGGCGGCGCGGCGCCCCCACACTCGCCGTCCGACCACCAGGGGAGCTGGCGAAGGTGGCTCGACGCCGTCGGCGTCGATCTCGACCAGGTCCGCTTCCAAGCCGTCATGAACGCCGCCGAAGGCGGCGTCGACCGGGTCATGCGGTTCACCGACTCCGACCAGTTCGTCCAGTGGCTCGTCGGAGCCACCATGCCGACTTCGACGGTGGAGCAGATCACGAACAGCGTCGACGTCCTGCGGGCCAACGCCGCCGCCCGGCCGCGCTGGGAGGAGGAGCTGAACCTGTGGCAGAAACTCATCGAGCCGCTGTTCGACCTCGCCGTCGCACAGGACGAGGCCGGCAAGCAGCGCCGCGCGGCCACGGCGGCCAGGACACGCGCCGTCTCGGCCGTGGCCGACGCCGAGGCCACGACTGCGGCGTTGCGGCTTAAGGAGGAAACGTCGAAGCAGCTCTATGACCACCACGACGGCGCTCGCCGGGAAGCCGGCTCGGCGGCGCGGCGGGCCCAAGCCCACCGCCTTCGGATGGAACTGCGTGCCGCCGAGCTGCGAGTCCGGGAAGCGGAAGGCATCGCCGACCGGAAGCTCGACGAACGAAAGGATGCCGAGAGACAGCTCGCTGCCTGGCGGATCGTCGAAGACGTCCTGCAGAGCGGCAAGCTCACCGGTCGTCTCGCCGGTCTCGAGGAGCGACGGCGAGTGGTCGAAATGAAGACGGAACAACTGCAGCGCGAGGAAAGCAGGCTCAGACACAGTGTCGCCCGGTTGCTGACCGCACGCCGGGACGAAGCGGAGAACGCCCGCCAAGCCGCCGAGAAGAGGCTGAAGAAGGCACGTACCGACCTCGAGGCAGCAACCGACGAAGAGAAGAAGGCGCTCGGCGAACGAGGTGCCGTCACTCAGCAGGCGGCGCAGCACGAAAAGGACCGGACCGCAGCGGAGAGCAGGCTGGCCGAGGTCGTCGAGGCGGGCTTGCTGTCGGAAGGTGACGAACCGGCACAGCGGGATCGGGCTCTCGCCGAGACGATCACCACCGCACAGGGCCGGAGACGCGTCGCCGGACTCGAGCTGGAGCGGATCGAAGCGGATCTCGGTACTGCGCAGGACCGGCTCGCGGCGGCGCAACGGCGGGTCAACGAAGCACGCGACGACGTCGAGCGGTTCCGCGGGCAGCTGAACACCGTCAACCGGCGAGTGACCGCACTCGAAGAAAACGAGCTCGTCCTGGACGCGTTCGGCGGTGCGGTCGCCGATCTCTGGGAGGGCCGGCCGATCCTCACCGACGTGCTGACTGGACGCGCCACCCGGGCGGACGGTGACGCCGAAGAAGCTCGCCGGGCGACCGAGGCGGCGCAGCGCACGATCGGCTCGATCGGCACCGACGGGCTCCTGCCCCCGGCCGAGATCGTCGAGGACGCGGTGCGGCGCTGTGAACAGGAAGAACTCACGGTCTGGTCCGGGTGGCGGTGGATCGCGGACACGATGAGCGCCGAGCCCGCGGAGTCGTTCGCCCGGTCGCGGCCGGACATCGCTTCGGGACTCGTCGTCGCGGAGCCGCGCCTCGTGCCGACGGTGGCTGCCGTGCTCGACGAACTCGACCTCGATGTCGCCCTCTGGGTCGGTGCGGTCATCGATCCCGAGGCCGCGGCGGTGGGGGCCGGGGGCAGCGGAACCGAAGCGCGGATTCTGCTGCCGCCCGCGGGGGTCTTCGACCGGGACGCGGCGGCCGGGCTCGTTGCCGCGGCCATCGACGACCGCGCTCGGGCGGAGGGTGCTCGCGCCAAGGCCATCGCACGAGCCCAGCTCCTTCGTGGTGTCCTCGCGACCTGCGAGCAGCTGTGGCAGGAATTCCAGGTGAACCCTCGACCTGGGCTCGACGGCAGCATCAAGGCCGCCGAGGAACGAGGAGCGGAGGCAAGCGGGCACGAGCAGGCCGCGCAGGAGGAAATCGCCGCGCTGAAAGAAGAACGATCCATGCAGCAGGGCGTGGTGGAACAGGCACAGCTGACGATCGACACGGCAGCCGAGCAGCGCCGCTTGCTCGTCCCCGCGATCGCCGCTGCCGAGACGATCGCCGCGGCGCGTCGGGCGTTGCCGGGACTCCGTGATGCAATCGCCTCGCTCGGCGCGCGCATCAGGGAGCTGTCGGACGTCAAGGCCGATCTGGCGGAACATATTGAAGAGGCCAAGCGTCTGCAAGACGACCATGAGCATGCGCGCGATGACGCCGCCGACGCTTTGCGCGGGGCCGGGCTGGCTCCGACCACGGACGGGCCGATCCCGGACGAAGAAGTGACCGTTCTCCGGGCGCGCCTGGACGGTGTGCAGGAGACATTGGCGAACGCCACGATCGATCCCGCGCTGTCCGACGAGATCGAGCAGCTCCGCGGCGAACTCGCCGATGCCGAGGCAAGGATCGGCACGGACCGGGAGCGGCGCGAGCTTGCCCGGGAGTACGCAGCGAGCCGAGGAGCCCGCCACCCGGTCGCGTTGGCCGAGTCGACCCGGGCCGCCGAAGCACGCAGTTCCGAGGCCGGGATCGCCTACGCGCAGGCCGAGGCCACGGCAGAGGCTGCTCGACGCGTCCACCAGCAGCGTGTCGACGACCGGGAGGACCGCAGCTCTCCGGACGCCGACGGGTACCCAAGCGCGGTACGGGTCACCGCGCCGCTGGAAGCCGATCAGTACGCACGTCAGCTCAACGAGGTGGCGGTGGAACACCTCGAGAAGCGTGGTCTCGAAGACCGCCTGATGAAGGAGGCCGAAGAGGACGGCAAGAAGGCTGCGGAAGCGCGTCGGCTGATCGAGGTTTCGGTGCGGCCGCTCCGCCACCTCACGGTCGAGGTTCCGAACGGACGCGTTTTCGACGACGTGGGCGTGCTCACCGAGACCCTCGCCAACGGCACCGAAGAGCTGCGGGCTGCGAACGAGAACGTCTCGCGAGCCCAGGACGCGCTGAACGAGCTGACGGCCGGCGTGCAGGCTCACACCAACGGCAAGGACGCGAGAGCTGTCGAAGACCGGGCCGATCCTCACCTGGCCGACTTGATCGCGCGGCTCAGAACGGATCAGAGCCTCGCCCTGGACTCCGAACGCATCGCGGGACAGCTCGAGCAGCGGGCGGCCACCCTCCGGGACGACCTCGGGCAGCACGACGAACGCGTGCGGACGTGCGCCAGGATGCTGCATATTCAGGCGTCCACGGCGATCGAGAAGCTGCGGCACTACCAGAACCAGTCACGTCTGCCCGAAGGGCTGGGGGAGTGGTCGGGACAGCGCTTCGCCGTGATCGACCACGAACCCGTGCCGGTCGACGAATCCGTTTCGGTCGACCGCGTGGCGCGAGTCGTCCACGCTCTCCTGGCGCCCGGCTCGGGCAGCTCGGATGCCCAGGCGATGTTGTTCGCCGCCGCACGGGCCCTCGTCGACGCACCGTTCCGCGTCCGGCTTCTGAAGCCCCACACCGATCTCGCCCTCGACCGGGTCGACGTCGCCGAGCTGAAGAACTTCTCCGGCGGGCAGCGGGTGACGGCGGGCGTGCTGCTGTACGCCACGATGGCCCGGGTGAAGGCGGCCGGCAACGACACCTCGATCGGCTGGTTGTGGCTGGACAACCCGTTTGGCCAGGCGTCCGCCGACCAGTTCGTCCGGACCATGCGCCTCGCGGCCGACAAGCTCGGGCTGCAGCTCGTCTTCACCGCCGCTCCCAAGGACAAGGGGGCGCTGTCGATGTTCGACCGGATCATCACCCTGGCTCGCCGTTCGCGGCCGTCGTCGGGCGAAAAGGTCGTGCTCGTCGATGACGGGAGACGCGAACTGGCAGATCTCGAGCTGATCCAGCACGACGTCTTGCAGGTCCTCGGCGAATGACCACGGTCGACCTCGACGCACTGGTCCTCGCGCTCGATCCGGAGGGCCGGGGCGGTCGCCACGACATCGACACGTTCGCCACCGAGCTGGGGAAGCTCGCTCCCGGAGCCGAGCCCGCCGACGTCCCCGACCTGGTCCGGGTCACCCTTGAACGCGGGCGAGAGGCTGGTCTCTGGTCCGTCGCCAAGGCGACGGTCCGGCGCGGGCGCAGCGCGCTGCCCAAGTCCATCCAGCTCATCAGGACGGTTCCGCCCGGTGATCAGCGGCGTCCGGTCGGCGTACCTCTGCGACCCGAGCTCGCGGGCTGGGCGACTTCGCTCGACCTGCTGCACACCCAGCGAACGGTGCTGCTCGCCGTCAACGACTGGCTGCGGCGCACGAACGGCGGGCGGGTGGCGGTCATTCCGGCTGCCGAACGTGCGTATGAGGTCCTCGGCAACGAGAAGGCCTTCGACTCCACACCGCCAGCGGGCGGGGAAACGCTGTGGCGGCCGGGGCGGCTGACGTTCGACCTGCTGCGGTGTGTCCGCGTTCCGACGCCGCTGACCTGGGAACCGGCCGTACCGGTCGTCGGCCCGCCCGGTGCGCTGGTCTGCGTGGAGAACCACGCCACGTTCCGGAGCCTGCTCAGGGTGCTTCGGGCGCGAACGACGCCGAGGTGGGCGGCGGTGGCCTGGATCCAGGGACGGAACACGGCACCGTTGGCGTCGGTCCCGGAACTGCCGCTCCGGGTGACGCGGTTCGATTACCTGGGTGACCTCGACGCCCCGGGCCTCGAGATCGCGGCGGCAGCCTGCGCGGTCGTCAGCCGGTTCGGGATCCCGGCGGGACCGGCAGAGACGCTTTGGCGCTTGTTGGCGGACCGGCCATCGCGAACCGGCACCGCAGTCGAGCCGGGCCGAGCCCGTGACCTGGCGGAGTGGCTTCCGGAAGCCGTGCGGGATCGGAGTGTCGAGTTGTTGACCGACGGCCGAGCTATACCACAGGAAGCATTGCGTTTCGATCTTATCGACCGGGCGCTCTGACTCTACGCCGGTCGGGTCGCTGACGATGGGCTCCTGCGCCGAGGTGCTCAAGGAAACTGACGTGGCGTACGGCGACAGATTGCTGATGAGCTAACGCTGCCTTTGACTGGGGGGTGTTGCTGTCGGGTACCCGACGAGGGTGGTCCGAACACGTCGAGAACCACCCTCGCCCGGTCTAGTTGTCGTCGCTCTTGGTGCGACTAGTCCACCACTTCCTGGCGATCGGCCAGGACGCTCCACCGGTTCCCACGACGCCGGCAAGAGTGGCCAGTGTGCCCCAGAATCCGGGGTTGAGCAGTCCGATGAGCAAAAGGGTGCCCGAAACCAGGAAGGTCAGGATGATGGCGGTGAAGCACAGCGGGATGAGGAGCTTGCGTGCGCGTCGGGTCCGATTGTCGTCGTCGAGGATCCAGCACACCTTGCTTTGAGGTGGCGCTATCCGTTCAGGCGGTAGGGTTTCTCCGCTGGGGCAGATCGGTGTAGACGAGGGGGTCCCGGTGTCGGGGACGTCGCTGGACAGGGAATCCACGGGTGTTCTCCAGAACGTGTGAGGGCATGTCCGCGAGGCGGAAGCCCGAAGCCGTTTCTGCGTGATCGGTGCTGCGGTGACGGTTCGTCCGGCGGTTCCTTTCCGCTGAGAGTGCTGCTCAGCGTGCGTTCGACGGAACGATCTGGTGCAGCATCTGCCGCGTTTCGGGGTCCGTCGAGTAGATGATCGTGCCCTTACGGCTCCGGCTCAGGAGTACGCCGTACGCCCGCCGGATGTGCTTCTCCACGGCGCGGTCGTCGAGACGGCGGAGGCTGGTGTCGTAACTCTCCTCCGGACGTGCGACCCAGCGATCGGTGCGCCACACCAGGTCGGGCCCGATGATGACGCCGGTCCAGGCGAATTCGAAGCCTTGGACGTTGTGGACCGAGCCGATCTGTCCGAACCCCGCTGGATCACTTGCCCAGAGGGTGCCCGACGGCGCACCGTGCACCCCACGGTCGCCCTTGACACTCCAGGGCCGCGCCCAGTCGCCGATCCGGATGTCGAGCGGTAGGTCCTCGCCAGGCTTGGCCTCGTGCCACGGCCAGCACAGTCCCGCCACGATTCGAGCGGTGCCGTCGCTTGCCCGTTCCCTGATCCGGGCTTCGAGGTCGTGTGGTGTGTCGGCGACCTCGACGGTGAACTCCCGGCCGCCGGTCCAGATCGGAGGTGTGCGCCGTTCTCCGTCCAGCAACCGGCTTGTCCACTCGAGATACTCGCTGCTTCCGTCCACCCCGAACTGCGTGTCGAGTGTGATGCGGCGGACGGTGCGGCCGTTGTCCGCCGCGGCGGACGCGATCAGCTCTTCCGTGCCGATCTCCCCGGGGCGCAGCGCCTGTTCCGGGTCGAGGAAGAACACCGACACCTTGGCCGCTTGGATTAGTTCGACGACTTGCGGAACTCCGGTTCGCCGGTCCCGTGGTGTGTAGCGGTTCGCCGAGCTGCCTCGGATGCGTTGTGCTTCGTCGCAGATCAGGACGTCGAGGCCACAGGGCACTGCCCCCGTGTAGTTGTTGAAGTACGTGAAGAGGCTGCGCACCTTGGTGCCGGGGTTCCCGGTGCCGACCACTTTGCGCCAGGTCGATGTCGCCGGGCGCGACCCGGTGGCATGGTTGACCGAGTACCCGCGTCGGTCGAGTTCCGCGACCAGGGAGGTGGCGATCGCGCTCTTGCCGGTGGCCGGTGGCCCGGTGACGATCAGGGTCTCGTTCGTGCCGCGTTCAGCCGCCTTGAGGACAGTGGAGCGCGCCAGTTCCTGGTTGCCGAGGAACACGAACTCGTCGGGATTCTTGAATTCGTTCGCTGCCGCGACCAGAAGGGGGCGCGGCTCGCTCACTGCCGTCGAGGTGAGCGCTCCGACGGCGCGCCGGTCCGGATCCGGCGCGAGCTGGGAGCGGAGGAAAACGGCCATCGCTTCCCGGCTCTCGGGGGTAAAGACCCGGGTGCCTTCAGGGCTCACGAAGTCGAATAGGGAAGCCACGTCCGCGTCGCTGGCTTGCGGAAACCAGACCAGCCCGCTAATCGGGTGATCCCGAGTGACCGCGCGCTCGCGGAGGTAGGCGATCATCTTGTCGAGCTGGACCACGGGGTGGAGCGTGCGGTGCCGGCTCGTGGAGCCCGTCGCAACAGCGAGGCCGGAGGGTTCCAGTCGTGCCGCATCCCAGCCCTTGAGCTCGACCGCGACGTAGGATGGTTCCCTGCTCTCAGGGTGGATGCCCGCCAGGATCAGGTCGAACTCGGCGCTCGAATAAGGAAGACGGAAGCCGATCAGTGCATCGATCTCACCAAGCCCGACTTCGGTGAGCTCCGCAGCGAACGATCGGACGTAAGGGCCTGATCGGGTGCTTGCTGTGGGGTCGACGGCCAGCTCCGCCAGGAGCTGCGCCGAAACGCCGGGGTCCGCCTTGACGACGGGCTCGGCGCCGGGACGTTCGTGCGTCACGGTGTCTCCATACAGGTTGGCGTGTCCGCTCGCGGAAGCCAGATGGTTGTATGCCTGGCCGGACTGTACCACTGGATGCAGGAAAGTTTGCGCTTCAAGACCTTGCCCACGTCTCCGACGTCCACTGGCAAGCTGCTATGTCCACGCTTACGGCGGCCGGATCTTGCTGGTCGGCGGCGCTGACGGCCGATTCGCCGATCTTTCTGCCAGGGGCGAGTCGAAGTGCCGGTTTGGGATGGGTGGCCGGTGGCGACCAACTTCACCGACGTCGCCATTGACCAGGGGTTCGACCTTGGACTTCGCGGACGAGCGGTTGCCGCTAGCCGACCTGTCGGGCTGGGACGCTGGACTCGCTACCTGCCCGGCCTCAACCCTGCGGCGGGCCCGTGTCGCGCGTCATGGCTCGCTGGGCACGTTCCTAATGCAGCCGACCTGCTGCACGACTTGAAGAGGCGAGGGCGATCGCCTGTTGAGGTGATCTGGTGAAGCGGCCTGCCAGCGTACCGGCTCACTCGATCGACGGTTACGGCAACTGCAGGTCGGCGGCGAACTTTAGTGTGGGGTTGTAGATCAACTCGGTCCTCGGACACTCAATTACCCCATGGAGCCGCGCATCGCGGCTGGGTCAGAGTAGCAGCAGCTGGTCGCCGGCGGTCTCGTCTGTGGTGGTAAGTGCGCGTGGTGGACTGCATGCCTGACTTCTCGAGTCGGGCCGCCGCACATGATCGTCAGGTTGTTCGATCTTAGGTAGTCAGCGATCGCCGCCCCATTGGTACCGTCAATCTCGACGAATCGCGCGCGGAGATCGTTGAGTAGGTGGTCTTCGCGGGCGTAGACGTTTTTGGCGAGCTCTGGTGGGCGGTTGCGGGCGCTGGTGTGGCCGTGGCGGCAGCGGTAGCCGGGGCGGCCGTTCACCCAGTGTGAGTCCATCCTGCGGCCGCACAGTTGACATTGCACGAGGCCGGCCAGCACGTACGTCCTGGTGCCGCCGTACTTGGTGGGTCGGGCCGCGCGCATGCCCTGGATCTCCAGGAACGTCGTCTCGTCCACGAGAGCAGGATGCGTCACCTTCTCTGACCTCGCCCAACCTCGTGCCGCCGACGGTCGCGTGGGAACACCGTGGTGGGCCGGCCCGGTTGTTCTGGCGCCGTGCCGGTTCCACACCTGCCGTCCGGTGTAGCGAGGATTCTCGAGGATCCCGACCACCGTCCGGACGATCCACTCGTGCCCCGTTCGGTGGCGGTTGCGGTCGCGGTCTGCGCTTGAGGGGCACGGGATGCCACGGTCGTTCAACTCCCGCGCGATCCCGGCCACGCTGCGTCCGGTTGCTCGCTGCCGGAAGATCCACCTTACCCATGGTGCGGTGGCCGGGTCGGGTTCGAGGCGGTGCAGGCGGCGGCCCCAGCTCGCGTGGGTCCGGTTGGGGTGGGGGCCGGCGTCGGCGAGGCGGTAGCCGTAGGGTGGCCGGCCGCCGAGGAACCTGCCCTGTACACGGGCCTGGGTGTGCATCGCGGCCAGCACCCGGCGCCGGGCTCGCAGTATCTCGCGACGTGACTGGGAACCGAGCAGCAGCATCAGCGCCTGGTGCACCGGGTCGTCAAGGTTCACCGGACCGCCCGCCTCGGGCAGCCACAGCTGAACACCCTGCTCCCGGAGCGCGGTCAGCACGGCGTCGAACTGGTCCCCGTAGAACGCTCGCTCGTATTCTCCGACCACGACAGCATCGAACGGATGGTTCGGGTTCTCCGCTGCTGCGATCAGCCGTGCCGCGGCCGGCCGTTCACGCCAGGGCAGCCGACGCGAACACCCTTCGTCGAAGTACTCCGCCACGATCACGCCGTGCCGACGGATCGTCTCCTCGGCGACCTCCCGCTGCCACCCCAACGAGGTCGTCCGGTCCTGGAACTCGACCGTGGACATCCGTCCGTAGAACGCGAACTTCAGCCCGTGACCTTCGACGGTTCGCTGGCGAAGTCGGGCGCCAGCCCGACGTGGAGACATCGCGTCTGTAGGAGTAGCTGGCCGGGTAGGACTGGGCATGGTGAACCTCGGGGCTGAGGCGAATTCGGGTCGAGGACGGAACGCAGTCGCCTGGCACTGATGACGAGGCTGGGTCTGATCTGCACTCGAATGGCCGCATTCCCGCCCGTATCACCCGTGTTGCAGTGCAGGTGGTCGACCTTTGTCCTGGGTAGCCGTCGGGGAGGCGTCGGATGTCGACCTTGGTGCTCTACACGTCGCGGAATCGGCCGCTCGACCTGGCCAAGCTCACCGAACGTCACTTCGCGCTGATCAGCTTGCTGCAATACAAGATCAAGCACGGCGACCGGATCTTGCTCTGTCAGCGGCTTCGCCCGAAGATGACGGAGCCGAGATATTCGTCCGGCTGAAGAAGAGACGCTACGCTGCGGTGCACATCCGAGGACGCGAGTACACGCAAACCCACGAGATCTCCATGGAGTCGTCGGAGCATCGACGACAGAAGGACTACTGGCAGCGGGCTGCAGAGGATGCCGGTTACCGAACGTCGCAGGAGGTGCGAACCGGGGCGGGCATGATCCTTGACGTGGCGATCGACGCCCACGCCGAACGGGGCATCGAGGTCCAGCATTCGGATCTGCAATCCCGGCTGGTCAAGTCGTGGACTACAAGGTCTTTCCGTGCCGGTTGGCTGTCGGTCTGGTTCCTGGACTCCGACCGGACACCGCCATGGTTCCACGCCGAATGCTCAGCAGTCGTCGCCTATCCTGCAGCGTGGCAGATGGCTGCGGAGCACGTGGTGCGGCTGATAATGCCCGGGTGGCCGAACGGCCGTAAGAACGTAAACGTCGTGATCGGTAGAGGCATCGCGGGATCCGGGCGAGCTTGTCGGCGTCTGCCCCGGGCCGGGCCGCACGGCCTCGGCTGGAACCGGCGGTCGCACCGGAGTAAACGAGAGTATGTTGGATAGGCATTCCTTCGAGAAAGGTATGATCATGCCCGTCTTCTTGATCGAACGCCGGTACGTTGACCAATTTGAGGCCACAGCCGAAATCGCCGACGAGGTCAACCGGATCAATGGTGAGGAGGGAGTGCAGTGGCTGTATTCGTTCCTGTCCAAGGACAAACGCAAGAGTTACTGCTTGTACGACGCTCCCACCGAGGAAGCCATCCTGCAGGCTGCGCGGCGGGCCGGGCTGCCCGCGGACGTGATCATCGAGGTGTCTGACAAGGTTTCCCCCGACGGCTCGTTGAGCCCGCTTTGATGCCTGCTATGTGACGAGGCCACGGGCCGCCGCGTAGATCGCCGCCTGGGTGCGGTTGGCCGAGCCGGTCTTCAGCAGGATGCTCCGCACGTGGTTGGCCGCGGTGTTTTCGCTGATCACCAGCCGATCCGCGATCTGCCGGTTGCTCAGTCCGTCGGCCACCAGGGCGAGTACGGTCATCTCCCGGGCGGTCAGCCCGTCGGGGAGCGGTGGGCGCGGGGAACCGGCCGGGGATTCGAGCAGCCGCCGGACGCGGGTCAGGCCGAATCGCTCGGCCAGTGCCTGTGCTCGCTCGATCTCCTCCTGTGCCGGTGTCCGGGCTCCGCGTCGTCGCTCGTGGGTGATGCTCGCCGCGAGGGTTTGTGCCTGGTGTATTGGCGCTCCGGTCCGGATGTCCAATTGCAGTGCGGAGGTGAAGCACTCCTCCGGCGTGCCGACGCCGAGTAGTGAGTCGATCGAACCCAGGTACCGGTCGGCACTTCCGAACAGGGCGTTGAACTCGCCGGTGATCAGGTTGATTCCCGCGAACTCGGCCATCAGCGGGCGCAGCCGGCGCGCCGTGGCCTCGTCCTTCAGGAACAGTGCCGCCTCGACCATGAACGTCAGGACGCCGGGCCACTGCGAAGTGTCGTGGTAGGAGGGCAAGTCGTCGTCCAGGAGCCAGTGCAGCAACCGGGCCGTCGGCTTGGTGAGTTCCAATTCGGTGTAGAGGGCGAGGAGGCCGGGCGGCCAGCGCTCGGCGGGGTCTTCGTCGCCCGTGATCAACGACCGGATCTTCTCGAGCGCCCCGGTTTCCCGGCGGATCATGTACATCTGCAGGCCGTTGGACCCCTCGGTATCCTTTCCGAGTGAAACACCGAATTCGCGCAGGGATGCGCAGGTCCGTTCCGCAGAGCCGAAGTTGCCGGCGATGAAATGCTGGCCGTAATCCACGCACTCGGCGAGATAATCGAAATGTTCCTGCCCCGTCAAGCTCGCTGCACGACGGAGGTCGGCCTTGGCGGCGCTCAAGGCGCCCGGTTCGCCCAACGTGTAGGCGTCGAGCCCGCGGAACAGCGCCGCGGGTCCGAGGTCGTACACGCTGTGGCTTCGCTTGGCGATGTCGCACAGTTCAGTGGCGCGGTCGAACGTGACACGGCGCTGGAGCGACGGTACGCGGATCGCCGTGACATTCGCCTGGAGCACGGCCGCAAGGAGGCCGTCGTCGTCGAGGGCACGGGCGAGCGCAACCGCCTCGTCGAGCACCGAGTCGGCTTCGTCGAGGCGACCGGAATACGACAGCGCCCGGCCGAAGCTGGCGAGAGCGCGGACGTAGGCTGCGTCGGTCGGGTCGTGTTTCATCGAACGCAGTCCGGCGGTGAGCAACTCGACCGCCCGGTGCCCGGGGCGGCCGTCCCGGAAAGCGGCACTCTCGTAGCCAATCGCGGCGCGCACCCTCGCGCCAGGCTCGCCGGTGGTACTCACGTGCTCGTCGAGCTCGCGGGCCCGCGCGAAGTCCGCCCCGAGGAAGTAACTGCGCGCGGCCGCCAGCCGGAGGTCGTCTCTTTCGGTGGCGTCAGCGGACAGAGTCGCGGCGCGGTCGAACAAGCCGGCCGCATCCGCGTGCGCGAGCATCCGGTCGGCCTGCCGAGCTGCCGCGCTCAGGTAGTGGACGGCTTTCTCCGCGAGTCCCAGTGCCTGAGCGGCGGCGTAGTGGTGGGCGAGCCGCTGCACCCGACGGTCGGCCGCGGGGAACCGGCGTTCGATGACATCGGCCATCCGGGCATGAGCAAGCATCCGGCGTGACGGCGAGGTCAGGTCGAGTACAGCCTGCCGGGCGAGCGAATGCGGGAACCGGAAAGCTTCGGCGGCACCCCCCTCGTGTTCGATCACACCGAGCGCGACCGCGTCGTCGAGCGCGGTCAGCACGACGTCCGCACCCGATTCGTTCGCGGCCAGCAGAATCGCTGTCTCGAACGTGTCACCGAGCACCGCGGCCACCTCGAGTACCCGGCGGGCGTCCACCGCCAGCCGGTCCAGCCGGATCCGGAACGTGTCCCGAACCGACTCCGGCGCCACCAGGTTCGCCGGATCGACCGCCGCTGAGCCGCTCCTCGTGGTCAAATCACGCCACAGTTCGCGCAGGAAGAACGGATTTCCGCCCGTTTGTTCGCGCAGCACCACGGCGAGCTGCCGTGCCTGGCGCGTCGGCACGTCGGCTTCGCGGACCAGGTAGTTTGCGATGTCGTCGACGGTCAGCGGCGCGAGGTCGAGCCGACGGACGCCGCTGAGACGGTAGAGCGGCGTGATGGTCTTGGCGAACGACGGGGCCCGGTCGGTGTCCGTCGTGCGATGCGTGGCGAGCAGCAGGATCGGGCAGTCAGCCGTGCGTTCCACCAAGTAGGCGACCAGTTGCAGGGCGGGCTCCCCGGCCCAGTGCAGGTCATCGAGGGTCAGCACGAGCGGTCCTGCCGCGGCCACCGCGCGAAATGCGTCCAGTGCGGCGTCGTAGAGCTCACGGTGGTGCTCCGGCTGCTTGGTGACGCTTCGATCACCTCTTCCCGTCAGCGCCATCAGGCGTTCGGCCAGCTGGAGTTCCCCGGCGCCACCGGGCACCTCCTGACTCGCCAAGGCGGACAGGATGGCTTCGATCGGCTCCGTGAACGGCTGGTACGGCAGCCCCAGGTCGGCGATGCAAGTGCCGGCCAGCACGGTGGCTCCGTGCTGGTAGAGCGTCGTGGCGACCTCGACGAGCAGACGGGACTTGCCGGCCCCGGGCTCGCCGCCCACGAACACCACCTGGCGAGAACCGGCGGTGGCCGCCGCCCAGACGTCTTCGAACACGGACAGTTCCCGGGCACGACCGACGAAAGCCGGGCGAGCCGCTCCCCTCCAGCCCGGCGGCAGCGGTGGGCGAGCCCAGCTGACCATCCACTGAATGTTACGCGCTGCGAAGAAGCGCGGAAAACAAATCACCCGGTCGCCGCGTGGTAGTTTTCGGCGAGCTATCGGGGGTTTGCCCAGCTAATCGCTGTGGGTAGCCGATCTGGTGCACACGGTGTCATGGTCAGATCTGACCATGCGATGCACCATCGAATTCCACCATTTCCGGTCATGTGTCGACGGGCCCCGGGGACATACGGTTCTCGCATCGAAGAGCGACAGCGATCCCGCCATTCCGGCGGTCCGTGATCGGCAGTCGTCACCGAACCGGGAGGGCCTGCCATCGTCGCCCGAATGCACCACCCAATCCGGCCAGGCTCCACGCCGCGAACTCCTCACCTGGATCAGGGCCAAGCACGGGAAGGTCGAGAACTTCCTCCGCGCCGCGGGCGCTCGCTGCATCGTTGAAGACAAGCCGCTTACCGAGCGAATCACAGACGGAGGCAAAGAATGAGCAAACCGATCACGAAGATCGAACTGAAGCTGTGGACCGCACAGACTCCGGGGGCCGGCACCGACGGCCGGGTATACCTGGGCCTTGCCGGCCGGGAGTACGCGGTGAAGTCATCCGGGAACGGCCACGATTTCCAACCAGCCCCCGAGCCGCACGTGTTCGTCTTCGGCCAGGGCGCGAACGTCGCCTTGGCAGAGCACAACAACCCGGCCGCGCCGTGGCAGACGGATTTCGAAGATGTCGCGCTATGCCCAAAATTTCTCCGGCTCGCGCCGAAGGGTGACGACGATAACTGGAACCTCCAGCGCGCAGACCTGACCGTGTGGTATCGGGAGTCGTTGGTGGCCGGTGCGCCGATGCACGCGCGAAACTTCTCCAGGCTGAGCAATTCCCCGCACCTTTGGCTAGGGGTCCAGCGCGGACTATATCTCTTCTTCTGAAAGCAGAATAAGGCGACAAGCCGTGACGGAAAGCAACGTCAGGGATCCGTAGCCGGCGCTGACCGGCGCTGCGCTGCTCGTCCTCACCTTGAGCCAGGACGAGAGCGCCGTAGTCTGCTCCGATTTCCGTCGCGATCGACGAGAACGGCGTGATCACCGATTCGGAGAGAGGAGAGTGCGATGGCAACAAAAGAAGCGGTGAACTCGTCGGTCGGTCTCGGGCTGGCGATCATCGGGGCGGTGTGCGGGACGGTGGCGGGCAGCCTGTCCACCGGACCGGGTGCGGTCAGGCTGGTGGGGCTCTGTCTCGGCGCGGCGATCCCGCCGTTCGTCAGCACGGTCGGCCGGTGGCGTCCGGTCCGGGCCGGTTTCGCCGTGCTGATCACGGTGGTCGCGGCGATGGTCACCTACTCGGGTTCGGTCGGTGTGGGAGCCGCGACCAACAGCAAGATCGTGCCTCCGCCGATCGAGCTGGTCGAGGAGATCGCGGGCAGGTCGACCGAGACGACGCAGACAAGCACGCCACCTGCCAAGGTTGGCCTGCTTGAGGCCATGCCTGCGAAGCTGAACTGCCGGCCGGTCTGTGACAGCAAAGTCACGATCAAGAGCACCGGCACGGCACCGGCTCACGTCGACACCGTGGATATCGACGGCCCGGGGAAGGCGAAGTTCACCCGCACCGATGAATGCGTCGGGAAGACGCTCGAACCCGGTGAGGACTGCAGTTTCAAGGTGACGTTCAAGCCCGCCGGCGCAACCAGCACGCAGACCGCGCAGGTGGTGATCCGCGGCGACCAGGACCACGAGACGAAGGTCGAGCTGAGCGGTACGCAGCCCCCGCCCCTTCTCGACCTCGGCGTGTCGTCGCAGGGACTGAGCTGCATCCTGCAGCCGGGCGGGACGGCCGACGGCCGCGATGAGCTCCAGGTCTTCTTCCACGTTTCGCTGACCGGCGCCACTCCCGAGCAGCTGCCGGGCCTCGTTCCTGTCCAGGTGACCAGCGTCCCCGGCGCGACGGTCACGGTGAACACCGCGGTGAGCCGGAGTTCGACCGGCTCGACGGTCGCCGCGCTGCCGTTGAGCGCACTCGACTACGGCCGCGGGCACTCGGTCACGGTCACCATCGACCCCGGCCACAAGATCGCGGAACGCAGTGAGACGAACAACGTGCTCCGATTCCGCGTGACGATCCCGGCCAAGGCGCGGGCACCCCGAACCGCCGAACTGTCCTGCTGATCGCCGGCCACGAAAACCCGAACCGGGATCCCGCAAGCCAGCCCTCAAGCCTCGGTCTCCTCGTAGCGGTATTCCGTCCGATCCCCTGCGCTTCAGGGGCGACGTCTCACCCAGTGTGACGTGGGCATACGTACCCGCCCTCGGGTGACGTCGCACGCACTCGGCAACTCGGAAGTTCAATACCAGTTAGGCATTCGCTGTTCAGGAGGACAAGATGACAGGAAAGTGCGCAAGCGTGGCCGACTTCGGTGCGAAAGGGGACGGGGTCACGGACGACCGCCCGTATCTCCAAGCCGCGATCGATGCCTGCAAAGCGCAGGGAATCAACCGGTTGTTCGTTCCATGCGGGAGTTACCTGATCTCGCGGACCGTCTCGGAGGGCATCGGCGTCGGACTGGACCTGTCCGACGTTCACGGACTCACGATCATCGGAGAGGGCCCGGACGCCTCGGTCCTCAAGATGACGAAGACGTTCGAAAAGGGCTGGCGCCTGATCCGCCCCCGCGACGCGTCGGAGGTCGTCTTCCGCGACCTGACGCTGGACGGCAACTGGTCCGGCGAGACCGGGTTCGCCGAGCACATCCACCTGACCGAGGTCACCTCGCAGAAGACCGACACTTCCGACGTCTACTTCGAGAACGTCTGGTTCCGGAACTGCTGCGGCGACGGGTTCCGCACCATCGGCAACACACCCGGCCTGTTCGTTCGCCGCAGCCACGCCAGGAACTGCCGATTCCTCAACGTCAAGCGGGCACCGGTCAGCGGGCAACGGGGGACCATCGACTGCAGTGTGACCCACTGCTACATCGAAAGCGTCACCGACAGCGCCGTGGACTTCGAACCGAGCGCCCTCGGGCCGCCGTCCGACACTCCTGACCCTTCGCCGACGAGGTGGGACATCTCGCACAACACGATCGTCCACAACCCGTCCGCCGGGGCCGGCTTCGCCGTCTCTCTCGTGGGCCTGCGTTCACCCGGCATGGAAGACACCAGCTTCTGCTTCAACAAGGTGATCGGCGGGTCGGTGCAGATCAGGAACTGCCGTGGCATCAAGGTCATCGGCAACTTCGTCGTCAGCCGGACAACCGGGCCGAAGAGCCGCACCCCCACTCTGCAGATCATGCTGAGCACTGACGTCCACATCGCGGGGAACACCTTCACCCGACCCCGCGGGGCGGCGGCCGGCAACGTCCTGCTCGCCGGCACCGACGCGGGCGCGGGCAACGACGGAGTTCTCATCACCGGGAACTGCCTCCACCAGTACACCGAGGCGGACATCGTCCAGATCGCCTCGGCCAGGAACGTCGTCGCCACCGCGAATACCCTTCGCTACTACGGCGCGGCCGCGGGCGAACACCGCGGGTTCTTCGGCACCACGACGGTCCCCGGAGTTCCGCTGAGCAACGTCAGGATCACTGACAACGACGTCGTCGGCGACGCGGGCGGAGGCACCCTGGCCCAGGGTGTGTTCATCAACTCGAGGGAGTCGCAGGTCGGCCCGGTGGATGTCCGGGGCAACGGAGGGACCGGAATGGTGATCGGCGCCGAGTTCAGGGGCGGTGCGGCGCCCCGGGTTTCACGGCCCAGCCCATCTGTCACGGCAACACGTGGCTGCCTTCGGACGTTGCGTACGCGGGCGCCTTCGGTCATTGCCCTGGGCTCGAAGCGATCGTCGTCGCGACGAGCGGCAAACGCGTCACCTATGAGGGCGCGGGCACGCCTGAGAACAAGGTCACGGGAACCGTCGGAGACGAGTTCCACCAGACGGACGGCGTCGCCGGGACCCTGCGGCACGTCAAGGAGACCGGTGCCGGCACCACTACGGGCTGGGTAGCCGTCAGGTGACGCTGTTCGCGCTAAGTAATTGGCCTCAGAGTTTCTGGAGCAACTCCCCGGGTGTGTCCGTTCCCGCGAGCCGCGCAAGCGGCGCCGGTTGCAGCCGACGCTGATCGAGCCGTTCCTCGAGTACTGCCGGTTGCAGCTGGCCGACGACCCGCTCTTGTAGGCCTCGACCTTGTTCGACAGCTGCTCGAGCTTGGACTCACCGACTCGTATCCGACGTTGACCGCGGCGATCCGAGTGCACCAAATAATGCTCGAACATCCAGCACTGCAACCAAAGCCGACTCTCCAGCTCCATCTGAATCGATCGCTTAGTCGCTTAGCCGCGCAATCTCTTAGAGCGTAAGCGTTGTTGCTATCGAGCAAGATCGTCCTCGGACACTCAATTACCCCATGGAGTCGCGCGTCGCGACCAGGTCAGAGTAGTAGCAGGAGCTGGTCGCCGACGGCCTCGTCTATCGAGGCAGGTGCGCATTGTGGGCTGCATGCTTTGACTTCTCTTGTCGGGCCGCTATACATGATCGCCACGTCCTTCGATCTCAGGTAGGCCGCGATCGCGGCCCATCGTCACTTGCGATCTCGGCGAATTGCACGCGGAGATCGTCGAGTCGGTGGTCTTTGCGGACGTAGACGGTCTTGGCGAGCTCTGATGGGCGGTTGCGGGCGCTGGTGTGGCCGTGGCGGCAGCGGTAGCGGGGCGGCCGTTCACCCAGTGCGAGTCCGGCTGGCGTCCGCGCAGCCGTCCGCGGCGATGACCCACGAGGCGCGCACGCGCAGGCATTCGTGGGCCCGGAGCAGCTCAGCGTTCGGGAACCGTGCGACGCCCTGACGAGGGTCTCTTCCATGGCGGCCTCGTAGAGGAATAGCTGGGGTGGGTAGCCGTGGCTGGCGGGTCGAAGGAGGGGACAGGAAGGACGGGCCGCGGTGGTCGACGAAGTCGATCGGCAAGCCGGCCGGTATGTCGCACTGCAATTCTTCGGCCAAGCCGACCTGTTGCCGGATGTGCAGAACCTCCTCGTCGGTGTAGGTGGCGCGGGCGTGGACCGCGGCGTCGCGTTCGACGACGATCACCTTCAGGCCCTGCGCGCCGAGGAGGTTGGTGGCGGTGACGCCGGTGGGCCCGTACCCGATGATGGGCGACGTCGTAGTGGGGGTTTTCGCACACAGCGCGTGCCTTCTCAGCGGCGAACGCCTGCGGGGTGCAGGACAGGGCGGGCACGGTCTATTCGCTCTTGCAAGGAGCGGACGGCGGCCTGGAAGCGCGCGGTGACGTCGTGGCCCGCCGGAGTCGTCGGCATCGTCCGACCACGCCACGGTCTCCAGTATCCGCATCGCGGCCGCATGGTCGTGGAGGCCGTGCCGCGGATCGGTCAGCTCCCGCATGACCTCCACCGAGTCGGTCACCCGGAAACGGAGGGTGGCCCCAGCACCTGATGACCCAAGCGACCTCGGATGTCAGCACAGCACGAACGGTCAGGGACAGGTCTGGCGCCACTGCAGAGCAGCACGCGGAGTTTGACCAAGGTCTCATCGTCGGTGACGCAGTTCGCGGCGCCAAGCGGCACCCAGGTCTACTCCACCGGCCGCCCTCCGCACGCACGACGCAGATCCCGGTGTAGCGCGGCATTTCACGTCCGGCTCCGCGGACGCGGCTGAGCCTTTCCTGTGTCCGGCGGGCTGAAGGGTGGTCGCGGCCGACGGCATCGAGCGTGCGTCGGCCGCGACCAGGTCGTCGCGACCGTTGACGGCAGTGGCCGGTGTGTGGTTACCCGGCCTGAGCCACGCTGGCGGTCGGCCAGGTGCCGTCCTCGACCAGGCGGTGGGTCACCCGGACGATCTCGGTGGCGGCGACCTCGGCAGCGGGCGGGACGCGGCCGGCTCGCGGCAATGCCAGGACGATCGTGCGGGAGATCGCGGGATCGACGATCGGGCCGCCCCGCAGCCGCCCGGCTGCCACGTCTTCGGCGACGCCCGCCGCGGGAAGGACACTCCAGCCGGTGCCGGCGGCCACCAGTCTCTTCTGCACCGGCATCGAGTTGGTCTGGCACACGATCGTGGGCGCCGTGCTGAGCGCTTCGTCCACGAGGGTGCGCAGGCCGTGGCCCGCGACCGGCAGGATGAGCCGGTTCTCGCACACCTGCGCCCAGGTGATCGCCTGACGGCGGAGTTCGGCGTCGGGCGGAGCGATCGCCCACAACGCCTCGCGCAGCAACGGGGTGACGGCGATCGACGGCGTCGAGTTCACGTTGTACAGCAGGCTCATGTCCACCTCACCGTCGTCGAGCCACTGCCGCAGGTGACCGGAAAACGCGCTCAGGATCCGCACTTCGATGCCCGGGTGACGACGCCCCAGCACCTCCACCAACGGCGCGGCCACGAGTTCGACGGTGCTTTCCAGCAGCCCGATCGTCACGATCCCTCGTACGTGCTCGCGGTCCGGGCGGATCTCGGCGCGAGCCCGGTCCAGTTCGAGCAGCGCGCGTCTCGCGCGCTCGGCGAGGACTTCGCCCGCCGGGGTGAGGGTCATCCCCTGACGGCTGCGCTCGAAGAGCGGGACACCGACCTCGTCCTCCAGAGCGCGGATGTACCGGCTGACGGCGGGTTGCACGACGTGGAGCACGCGTGCGGCCTTGGTGACGCTCCCGGTGTCGCCGACGGTCACCAAGGCCAAGAGCTGCTTGAGTTCCACCCGTCCTCCTGCCGGTATGCCGGACACGTCTAGGGATATCACGAATCAGCATTTCTCTCGACTCGTCATAACGAGTCAGGATGACAGCCATGTACGAACTCAGCGCAGACGAGACCGCGATCGTCGACGTCGTCCGCGAGTGGGTCGACCGCGAGGTCGAGCCCGTGGTGCGAGAACTGGAGCACGCCGACACCTATCCCGAAGCCCTGATCGAGCAGATGAAGCGCGTGGGCATCTTCGGGCTGGCCGTTCCGGAACCGTGGAACGACGCCGGAGTGTCCACGCCGTGCTACGCCGCGGTGACCGAGGAGCTCGCCCGCGGGTGGATGAGCCTCGCCGGCGCCATGGGTGGGCACAGCGTCGTCGCCAAGCTCCTTCTCCACTACGGAACCCCGGAGCAGAAGGACCATTACCTGCCGAGGCTGGCCACCGGCGAGATCCGGGCGACCATGGCGCTCACCGAACCCGGCGGCGGATCCGACCTGCAGGCCATCCGGACCGTGGCGCGAAAGGACGGAGACAGCTACGTCATCAACGGGTCCAAGACCTGGATCACCAACGCACGCCGCGCCCAGCTGGTCGCGTTGCTGTGCCGCACCGACCGGACCGCCGAGCCGAAGCACCGCGGCATCAGCATCCTGCTGGTCGAAAAGGGACCCGGCTTCGAGGTGTCCCGCGACCTGCCGAAACTGGGCTACAAGGGCGTCGAGAGCTGCGAGCTGTCCTTCACCGACTTCCGCGTGCCGCGCGATTCGCTGCTGGGCACGGTCGAAGGCGAGGGGTTCGCGCAGATGATGCGGGGGCTGGAGATCGGCCGCATCCAGGTGGCGGCGCGGGCCCTCGGGGTCGGCGCCGCCGCGCTCGCCCGCTCGGTTCGGTACAGCCAGGAGCGCGAAAGCTTCGGGCAGCCGATCTGGCAGCACCAATCGATCGGCAACCACCTGGCCGACATGGCGACCGGGCTGACCGCGGCCCGGCAGCTCGTCCAGTACGCCGCCCGGCGCTACGACTCCGGGGAACGCGCGGACATGGAAGCGGGGATGGCGAAGCTGTTCGCTTCCGAGACGGCCATGAAGATCGCGCTCGACGCGGTGCGGATCCACGGTGGCTACGGCTACTCGACGGAGTTCGACGTCGAGCGGTACTTCCGGGACGCGCCGCTGATGATCGTCGGCGAGGGCACCAACGAGATCCAGCGGACCGTCATCGCGCGTCAGCTCGTCAAGCGGAACCCGGTCCGATGAGGCCCGAGGCCACCTGGCTCTTCGTGCCCGGCAACGTCCCCGGGCGCTTCGCCAAGGCGGCGGCCGCGGGCGCCGACGCCGTCGTCATCGACCTCGAAGACGCGGTGCGCCCCGAGGACAAGGACACCGCCCGAGCCGAAACGCTCCGCCGGCTGTCCGAAGGCGGCCAGGCCTGGGTCCGCGTCAACGCCTCCGGCACCCCTTGGTTCGACGCGGACGTCGACGCCGTCGCCGGCGCGAGCGGGCTGCTCGGCGTGCTCGTGCCCAAGGCCGAGGACCCGGCGACCTTGGCCGCGTTGGCGGCGCGGCTGGGACCGGACGCCGTGGTGGTCGCGCTGATCGAGACCGCGGCCGGGCTGCACCGCGTGCACGACGTCGCCACCGCGCCCGGGGTGACCCGGCTGGCGTTCGGTGCGCTCGACCTGGCCGCCGACCTCGGGGCCGACGACACCGCCGAAGCGATGCTGTTCGCGCGAAGCACGATCGTGCTCGCCTCCCGGGTGGCCGGCTTGCCGGCGCCGATCGACAGCGTCACGACGGTCATCGACGACGCCGACGCCGTGACCGCGGCGGCTCGCTACGCCCGGAGCCTCGGCTTCCGCGGCAAGCTCTGCATCCACCCGGCCCAGATCGAGCCCGCGGCCCGAGGTCTGGCCCCCGGCGCGGACGAAATCGCGTGGGCCCGTGCCGTGCTTCGGGCGGCCGAGGGATCGGCAGGCGCGGTCACCGGTCCCGACGGGCGAATGATCGACAAACCGGTGCTCGACCGGGCCCACGCGATCCTCCGGCCCTGAAGCACCCGGCTACGAAAGGCTTTCCATGCTCCCTCTCGAAGGCACGACTGTCGTCGCGCTGGAACAAGCGGTCGCCGCGCCCTTCGCGACCCGGCAGCTCGCCGACCTCGGCGCCCGCGTCATCAAGGTCGAACGCCCTGGCGCCGGGGACTTCGCCCGCGGCTACGACCGGACGGTCCACGGCGACTCCAGCTACTTCGTCTGGCTCAACCGCGGCAAGGAGTCGATCGAGCTGGACATCAAGGACCCGGCCGACCGCCGGGTGCTCGACGCGATGGTCGCGGCCGCCGACGTGGTGGTCCAGAACCTCGCCCCGGGCGCGGTGGGCCGCCTCGGCCTCGACGCCGCGACCCTGCGGGCCGCCACCCCCGGCCTCGTCCACTGCTCGATCTCGGGTTACGGCCCCGGCGGCCCGTACCAGGCGAAAAAGGCCTACGACCTGCTGATCCAGTGCGAGGCCGGGCTCGTCGCCGCCACCGGCACGCCGGAACAACCGAGCAAGGCCGGGATTTCCATCGCGGACATCGCGACGGGCATGTACGCCTACTCGGGCATCCTCACCGCGCTGCTGCGGCGAGCCGCCACGGGTGCCGGCGCGACCGTCGAGGTCGCCATGCTCGACGCGCTGGGGGAGTGGATGATCCAACCGGCGTACCACGCGGTCTACGGAGGTTCGGAGACTCGGAGGACCGGGGCGAAGCACGCGTCGATCGCCCCCTACGGGCCTTACCGGGCCGGCGACGGCAACCAGGTTTTCCTGGCCGTCCAAAGCGACCGCGAATGGGTTCGGCTGTGCCGGGAGGTGCTCCGGCGCCAGGACCTGGCCGACGACCCGCGGTTCGTCCACAATCCGGAACGCGTCGCCCACGACCACCTGATCGGGCCGCTGATCGAGTCGGCGTTCGCCGCGTTCGACGCCGACCAGGTCGTCGAACTGCTCGGCGCGGCCGGGATCGCGTGCGCCCGCCTGCGGCGGCCGGGTGAGCTCCTCGACCATCCGCAGCTCGCCGGGCGTGATCGCTGGCAGCAGATCCAGGCCCCTGGTGGTGTCGTCCGGGCGTTGCTGCCGCCGGTCGACATCGACGGAGTGGAGCCGGTGCTGGGCCCGGTGCCCAGGCTCGGCGAGCACAACGACGCCCTCCGAGCCGAATTCGGGTTTCGGCGCGAGGAGGTCATCCCGTGACCGAGCGCACCGAAGTGCTGCAACCGGAGCCGGCTGTGGCGCTGGCCCGCCTGCTCAGCGTCGATCCGCCGGACCTGGAGGACGCCGGGCTGCCCCTGCTGTGGCATTGGGTCTACCTGCTCGATCGGCCGCACCAGGCCGACCTCGGGCCGGACGGTCATCCCGTGCGCGGCGTGGTCCCGGCTCCTCCCGCGCCCGGACGCCGGCGCATGGCGGCCGGCGGCCGGGTCACCCGGACCGGGCCACTGGTCGTCGGCCGGGCCGCGACCCGGCGCACCGAAGTCATGTCGACGACGGACAAGGCGGGCCGTTCGGGCCCGCTGACCTTCGTCGTCGTCCGGCACACCATCAGCCAGGACGGCGAGGTGAAGGTCGTCGAGGAGCAGGACATCGTCTACCGCGACGCCGCGGCCGCGCCCGCCCCGGCGACGGCCGCCACTCCAGTGCCAGTGGAAGCGGACGAGCGAGTGTTCCCGGTCGACCCGACCGTCCTGTTCCGCTTCTCGGCGTTGACCTACAACGCCCACCGCATCCACTACGACCGCGACTACGCCCGAGAGGTCGAGGGCTATCCGGGGCTGGTCGTCCACGGCCCGCTGCAGGCGCTGGCCATGGCGGAAGCCGTCCGCGGAACCGGGGCGACGGCCACCGCGATCGACTATCGCGTCGTCGCGCCGCTGTTCGACCACCAAGGCTTGGTGGTGCGCGCCACCAGCGGCGGGGTTTCCGTTCGTGACCACAGTGGCCGGATCACCGCGACCGGCCAGGTCGAAACGCTTACTGGAGAAAGGAAATCACGATGAAGGCCGCGATCGTCCGGCAAGCCGGCGTCGTCGAGATCGACGACGTGCCCCGTCCTCCGATCGGTGAGGGGGAGGTCCTGGTCCACATCCGGGCCGCCGGGCTCAACCGCGCCGACGTGCTCGTCCGGGACGGGCGGTTCGCCGAACAACCGCCGTTCCCGATCATCCTCGGTGTCGAAGGTGCCGGAGACGTCGCGGCGGTCGGCAGCGCGGTCACGAACGTCGAGGTGGGGCAACGCGTGGTCCTGCTGCCCATGCTGGGCTGCGGCGCGTGCGACGCCTGCCGATCCGATGTAGACAGTCGCTGCCGCGAGCTGAAGTTCCTCGGTGAGCACACCGACGGCACGTACGCCGAATACCTCGCTGTCCCGGCCCGCAACGCCGTCCCGGCGCCGGAGTCCCTGACCTACGTCGAGCTGGCGGCGAGCCTGCTCGCGTACCTGACGGCCTGGCACATGCTGGTGACGCGCGGCGGCCTGCAGTCCGGCGAGACCGCGCTGGTCGTCGGCGCCGGCAGCGGCGTGGGCACAGCCGCAGTCCAACTGGCCGGCGCTCTCGGCGCGCGGGTCATCGCCACCACCGGCACCGACGACAAGCAGGACCTGCTCCGGGGAATCGGCGCCGACGAAGTCGTGAACTACCGAAAGGAGCCTGGATTCGGCGCGGCGGTCCGCTCGCTGACGGACGGGCGGGGCGTCGACCTCGTCCACAATTCGGCGGGCGGCGCGACGATCCAGGAGTCCATCCGGGCGCTGCGCCCCGGTGGCCGGCTGATCGGCATGGGCTCGCACTCCGGACCGCACGCCGGCATCGACCTGTACAGCCTCTACCGCCACGAAATCGACTTCCGCGGGGCCCACGCCGGGGACCTCCGCGAAGTCCCCGACGTCCTCGCCTGGCTCGCCGCGGGGAAGGTGCGCCCCGTGGTCGACTCGGTGTTCCCCTTGGCCGACCTGGTCCGGGCTCAAAAACGGCTGGTGAGCCCGGACCGCTTCGGCAAGGTCGTGCTGACGATCGACTGACCGTCAGTCGATGGCCTTGTCCTTCGTCTCGGGCATCGTCAGGTAGACGACCAGGCCGATCGCGGCGGCGATCGCGCAGTACAGCCACACCCACGTCCCGAGCCCGTGGGTGGTCAGCCACGTCGTGAGGTACGGGACGGTGCCGCCGAACACCGCGACCGACAACGCGTAGGGGAGGCCGATGCCGGTCGCCCGGACCTCCGGCGGGAACTGCTCCGCCATGACGGCCGCGACGTTGGCCGAATAGCCCAGCAGCAGAACCAGCCCGGCGACCTGGACCAGGAGCAGCAGCCGGAAGTCCCCGTTCAGCAGCCGGAACGCGGGCCACGCGAGCAGCAGGAACCCGCCGGCGAACGCCACCATGGTGGGCTTGCGGCCGATCCGGTCGGACAGCATCCCGGCGAACGGCAGCAGGACCACGAACGTGACGAGCCCGATGACGTTGGCCAGCAGCGCCTGGTTGAGCGGGATGTGCGTGGACACGGCCGCGTAGGTGGGCAGGTAGGTCAGCCACATGTTGTAGAGCACGACGCCGGCGATGTTCAGGCCGAAGACGCGCAAGGCCGCCTTCGGGTGCTCGCGGAGCATCGTCACGAGGACGTTGCTCCGGCCGCCGCGGGCGCGGTGGAACGACGCCGTCTCCTCCACCGAGCGGCGCAGCCAGAGCCCGATGAGCCCGAACAGCGAGGCGACCACGAACGCCAGGCGCCAGCCCCAGCTCTCCACCGCCTGCCGGGGCAGCGCCGACGTCACGATCGCGCCCATGCCCGAGGCGATGAGGATGCCGACACCGACCGACACCTGCTGCCACGAGCCCGCGAACGCGCGGCGGCCGGGGCCGGCGGATTCCACGAGGAAGGCCGACGCAGAGCCGAATTCACCCCCGGCGGCGAAGCCCTGCGCCATGCGTGCGATCACCAGGATGATCGGCGCCGCGAGGCCGACCTGGGTGTAGGACGGCGAGACCCCGATGACGAACGTCGCCGCGGCCATCAGGCCGATCGTGAGCACCAGGCCCTTCTTGCGGCCGTGCCGGTCCGCGTAGGCGCCCATGATCGCGGCGCCGATCGGCCGCACGACGAAACCGACGGCGAAGACGGCCAAAGTGGACAGCAGGGCCGCGCTGTCGTTGCCCGGCGGGAAAAAGTGGTGCGCGAAGACGGACGAGAACGTCGTGTACACCGCCCAGTCGATGAACTCGACGGCGTTGCCGATGCTGCCGGCGACGAGCGCCCGGCGGTTGCCCCGTCCGGTCTGTTCCGCCGGGGCCGTGCCGATCCGAGTGGGTTCCATGGTCGTTCTCCTTCAGTTCCCGGAGACAATCAGCCGGGCCCGGATCGGTGCGGACCGAGCGACGTCCGCGATCGTCAGCGCCATCGCCAGGCCGCCGTCGCGCACGAACCGGTCGCCTTCCGCGCCACCGGCAGCGGCCGCGAAGGCGGCGGTGTGGTTCCCGTCCTCCTCCGGGAGGTCGAACGACAGCATGGGGTGCAGCGCGGGGATCACCTGCGAGACGTTGCCCATGTCGGTCGAGCCGAAGAGCTTGTCCGGGTAGTCCGGGAACGTGCGGCCCAGGGACTTCGCGTGGGTCTCGAACAGCGCGGCCAGGTCCGGATCGTGCCGGAACTCGCGGTACAGCGACGGCTGGGTGGTGAAGTCCACGGTGGTCCCGGCCGCGAGCCCGCCGGCTTCGAAGCACCGGCGGACCCGCGCCCACACCTCGTCGACTTCGGCGATGGTGTCGCAGCGGATCATGCACTCGGCCACGACCCGGTCGGGGATGACGTTCACCGCCGACCCGGCCTCCGGCACGACGCAGTGGACCCGGACCCCGTCGCGCAGTTGCTGCCGCAGGAGTCCGATGGCGGTCTGCGCGACCACGACTGCGTCGGCGGCGTTCAGCGCGTTCCACGGGCGCGACGCGTGGCCGCCCCGGCCGGTGTACTCGATCCGCCACGACCGCGAAGCCCGGAACTGAGGACTGACGACGTCCTTCAGCGACGGGTGCACCATCATGGCCGCGTGCGTCCCGGTGAAGACACCGCGGTTGACCATGATCTCCTTGCCGGTTCCGCGTTCCTCCGCCGGCGTGCCGAAGACCTTGAGCGTCAGTCCCAGCTCGTCGGCGAACGGCGCCAAGGCCAGGGCCGCGCCCACGGCCGCCGCGGCGATGGTGTTGTGCCCGCAGCCGTGGCCGATGCCGGGGAGCGCGTCCATCTCGGCGCAGATGCCGAACACCAGCTCACCGGACCCCACCGAGGCCACGAACGCCGTGGGCAGGTCGGCCACCGGCTTCTCGACGGCGAATCCGTGCCGAACCAGGACGTCGGTGATGGCGGCCGAGGTCCGGTGCTCCTCGAAGGCGAGCTCCGGGTCGGCGTTGATGGCGTGCGACAGGGCCAAAACGTCGTCGAGGTGCCTTGCGAAAGCGCTTTCGATGCCGGTCATCGCCACACCTCTCCCAGCAGCCGCAGGATGTTGCCGCCGAGCACGGCGGTGATCTCCTCGTCGCGGTACCCGTGCTCGACGAGCCAGCCGGCGATGTTGCGGAAGTTCTCGGTCGGGTTTTCGAGCCCGTCGACGTGGCTGACCCGCTCCCACTCGAGGTCTCCCGCGTCGAACACGGTGGACGAGCCGATCACGTCGGAGATGGCCTTCTGGAAGGCGGCGTGGTCGCCGTAGAGCGTGTCCGGGCCGAACGCGACGTGCTCGATGCCCATCACCTCGACGGCGTGGGTGAAGTGGTCCATCACCGACTCGATGGACTGCGCCCGGTGGTCGTAGGACACGGTCGTGTGCGGCGCCGCCTCGATGCCCAGGACACCACCGCGTTCCGCGCACGCCTTGAGGACTTCGTCCGGTTTCATCCGGGCGATGGGCCAGACCGCCCGCGCGCCGGCGTGCGTGATCGCGACGGGCTTGGCCGACGCCTCGATCGCGTCCAGGCTCGTCCGGTCGCTCGCGTGGGAGACGTCGATGAGCATGCCCACGGCGTTCATGCGCTCGACGGCGCGCCTGCCGAAGACGGTCAGGCCGCCGTCGCGCTGCTCCTTCTGACCGCTGCCGAGCGTGTTGGCCTCCGCGTAGACCAGGCCCATCTGCCGGATGCCCAGTCCGTAGAGGACGTCGATGCGGTCCAGCTCGTTTTCGATCATGCCGGCGGACTCGGTGCCCATGACGAAGGCGACGTTCCCGTCGCGCTGGGCGCCGAGGATGTCTCCGACGGTGCGGGCGACGACGACGCCGTCCTGGTGGGCGAGATCCGCGAGCCGCAGGCCGAGCGTCGTGATCAGGTCGTCCCACTTCCAGCCCGTCCGGCGGGTGCTGCCGATGACGCCGAACCAGTTGTCGAAGACCGCGGTCAGGCCGGCCCGGCGCAGCTCGGCGAACGCGGTGAATTCGTGCTTGGCGCGCAGGAAGGCGGGCGTGTCCGCGAAGTCGGCCGGGAGCAGCTGGGGATGGTCGTGGAAGCTGATGGTGACGTTGTCGGCGAGCAGGTGGTCGATCCGGTCGTCGTCCGAACCGGCGGTGAAGCGGCTCCGGCGGGCGGCCGGATCTGACAGTTCGACGGCGGGGAAGTCGACCCCGCGTCGGAGGTAGGGAAATGATTCGTAGTCGTCGGGTTTGGCGGCGGGGCTGTACATCGAGACGCTCCTCGGTTGGTCGGTGGCGGCTAGGCGGTGGCAGTGCGCCGGACGGTGCCGTCGTCGTCCACGACGATCGCCGGGTCCAGGTCCCTGGACGTCTCGGCGACCTGCGCGAGGATCGATGCGGCGACGTCCGGCCGGGGGAGGATCGGCTGGCTGTCCGGGTCGAGTTCGACCGGGTCGAGGCGGAGGGTGGGCCCGCCGGGGCCGCCCAACCCGACGCGGAACACGGCGCTCTCGAACCAGGGGCCGCGCACCAGGGCGGGCTGATAGGGGGCCGACGGGTGGGCGGCTTCCTTCGGCACCATCGCTTCGGCGTTCCAGCCGTCGCACCAGTCGAAGACGAAGTTGCCGGTCGAGTACAGGATCAGCCCGTCCCGGTAGAACTCCACGGGGTGCAGGCAGTGCGGGTGGTGCCCGATGACCAGGTCGACGCCGGCGTCGATCAACCGCCGGGCGAGGGGCTGCTGGTACTGGGCCAGCGGTCCCTGCGCGGCGGGCAGATAGCAGTGCGGAACGCCCCAGTGCAGTGCCACGACGACGAAGTCGTTGTGCCGCTTCGCCTCCCGGACCAGGGCTTCGGCCGTGCACACGTCCGGCTCGTGGGCGCTGGAATGGACGAACGGCGGCGTGCCCGGCGTCTCGTCCAGGAAGCCGCTGTCGTATTCGAAGGACTGACGCACCCGGATGGCGCCGATGCCCGCGCGGTCCGCGGTCGCGTCGAAGCCCCGCGGTAGCGCGCAGCAGAAGCTGAAGAACGCCAGGCTTTCGTCGCCGGCCGAGACGACGCGGGCGCGCGTCGCTTCGGCGTGCGTCTCGCCGAAGCCGGCGTGGCCGACTCCCGCGGTGTCCAGCGCGCGGACGGTGTCGCGCATCCCGTCGGCGCCGTAGTCCAGCGCGTGGTTCATCGCCAGGGACACCAGGTCGAACCCCAGGTCGGCCAACTCGGCGGCGCCCGACGTCGGGGCCCGCATGGCGACCAGCTTCTCCGCGCGCTGCCCCCGTCCGGTGAAGGCGACTTCGAGGTTGCCGATCGTCAGGTCGCCGCCGCGCAGCAGCCCGAACGCCGATGCGCCGGGGTCCGTGCCGCCGGGGTGGCGTGGCCACCCCGAGATCACGACATCGCCCACGACAGTCAGATCCATGTGAACTCCGTTCCATATGGCGGCACGCTGTGCCGCAGAGTAGACCGATGCTGTCGACGTTGTAAAGAAGTCGCTGTGCCGGGATGAGGTACGGCAGTGCGTCCAGTGGTACGGTCGTGGCCTCATGAGCACCCCAGGTGACGGCGGCGAACCGGACAAGCCGAACAGCAGCATCCGTTCGATGAACAGCGTGCTGAGCACGCTTCGCGTCTTCGAAGAAGTCGCAGTGCGCCAACCGATCGGCGTCTCGGAACTGGCCCGGGTGACGGGTATCCCCAAGAGTTCGGTCCAGCGCTGCCTGGTCACCCTCGAACAGGCCCGCTGGCTCCGGATCGTGGATCGGGAGCACGCGCGGTGGGGCGTCACGATGAAGGCGCTCGTGCTGGGTCTGCGCAGCGCGGGTGAGCAGGACCTGCGTGAAGTGGCGACGCCCGTCATCAAGGGGCTGGCCGCCGAGACCGGCGAGACGGTCCTCCTCGGCCTGCGCGACGGCGACGAGTACCTGATCGTCGCGCGCGAGGACAGCTCGCAGCTCGTCCGCGTGTTCATGGAGATCGGCACCCGGGTGCCGCTCGGGGCGAGCTCGGGCGGCGTCGCGATCCTCGCCCGCCTCGACCCCGGCGAGGTCGGCGAACTCCTGCGGACCGAGCCCCGGGAGTTCGAGGGCGCGCCGCTGCTCGGTCCCGACGAGCTGCGCGAGGAGATCGCGCGGACCGCCGCGCGCGGCTACGCCGCCAACATGTCGTCGTGGTACCGCCCGCACGTCGCTTCCCTCGGCGCGGCGGTCACCAACGCGGCCGGACGACCCATTGCGGCGGTCACGCTGAGCATCCCGGAAATGCGGTACGAGCCCGCGCGAGAGAAGCAGCTGGCGAAGAAGGTCGTCGCGGCCGCGGACGAGATCAGCCGCCTGCTGGCGTCCCCGTGACGGCCCGCGCGTGCACGACGTCGGCGATGAGCGCGGCCGTCCCCTCCGGTGACTCCACCGGGAAGTGGTGACTGCCGAGGTCGACGAGCACCACGTCGGCCCGGCCCGCCAGCCGGTCGAGGGCTTCCGGGGTGACCAGGTCGCGCACGCCGAACACGGTGATTGGCTGCCGCGCGGCGGCGAGCGCCGCGTCCATGTCCCAGGCGACCAGGCCTTCGAACGCCCGGGTTCCCGCCGGCTGCCGCACCGCGGCCATCTTGGCGAAGTGCGCGTCCTTGAGCGCGGGGTCGGTGCCCGGGGGTGAACCGGCCTCGACCATCGAGCGGACCAGCCCGGCGAAGTCGTCCCGCAGCGGTTGCAGCAAGCCCGCCGCTTCCTCTTCGTCCATGGCGCCGAAGAGGAAGAGGTAGTGCAGGGCGTCGAGCGCGACGATGTGCCGGACCCGCTCGGGACGCAGCCGGCCGGTCTCGACCGCCACCGCGCCCCCGAGTGAGTGCCCGGCGACGACGCCGTCGGTCACCGCTTCGGCGTCGAGGACCGCGGCGACGTCGCGCGCGAACTCCTCGATCGTCCAAGTGCCGCGCGCCGAGCGGGATTCGCCGTGCTCGGCGAGGTCGACCGCGAGCACGCGGAACTCGTCCGGCAAGAACCGGGTCAGCGCGTCGAAGTCCGTCCGGTCGCACGCCCAGCCGTGGACGAAGACGACCGTGGGGCCCTCGTCCGGTCCGCTGAGCGAGTACCGGATGGACGTCTCGTCCGGTCGGTGGACTTCTCGGCTGTCCGTCACCCGGTACGTCGCCATGCCTGCTCCTCGTGCCACTATGCGATACGGCGTTTCGTCAAGTAGCATGACGGTAAGTGTGCCGTGGACGCATGTCAATCGCCGAGTGAAGGAGCAGCGGGATGCCGCCGACCCTGTTCAGCCCGATCGAGATCCGCGGGGTGCGCCTGCCGAACCGGGTGGTCGTGTCGCCGATGTGGCAGTACTCCGGAGTGGACGGTCGCCCGACGCCGACGCACACCGTCCACTATGGACGACTCGCCGAAGGCGGCGCGGGGCTGGTCATCCAGGAAGGCACGACGGTGGACCGGCGCGGCCGCGGCACCGTGGGCGACCTCGGTCTGTGGGAGGACGACGTGGTTCCGCGCTACGCGCAGCTCGTGGAGGTCGTCAAAGCCGGCGGTGCCGTACCGGGCATCCAGCTCATCCACGCCGGCCGCAAAGGGCGCCGGAATGCGCCGTGGATCCCCGGTACGCCACCACCGTCCGCGGATTGGCCACTGCTCGCACCCAGCGCGGTTCCCATGGGACTCGAGGGCGCCGAGACCCCGGTCGAAATGACGCTGCGCGACATCGAAGACACCGTGGCGGCTTTCGCGGACGCCGCTCGACGGGCGGACGAAGCCGGGTACGAGGTGCTCGAACTGCAGGCGGCCCACGGCTACCTGATCCACAGCTTCCTCTCGCCGCTGGCGAACCGGCGCACCGACCACTACGGCGGGTCGACGGAGAACCGGTTCCGGTTCCTCGTGGAGATCGTCGACCGCATCCGGACGGTCTGGCCGGACGCCAAGGCGCTTTTCGTCCGCCTTTCGTGCGTCGACGTCGAGTGGACGATCGACCAGACCGTCGAGCTGGTCGGGGAGTTGCGGACCCACGGTGTCGACGTCATCGACTGCAGCTCCGGCGGAATCACCGGGCTGCCGTACCCGGGCTCGAAAACCGGCTACGGCTACCAGGTGCCCTACGCACACCAGATCCGCGAGAGGACCGGGAGCAGGACGATGGCCGTGGGGCATATCGTCCGTGCCGCCCAAGCCCAGTCCATCATCGAGCACGGCCGGGCGGACCTGGTCGCGCTCGGCCGAGAGTTGCTCTACAACCCGAACTGGCCGCTGGACGCCGCGCGCAAACTGGGCGTGCCCGATCCGTACGTCCGCGCTCCGGCGCGCATTTCGCACTGGCTGGGCAAACGGGAGCAGAGCTTCCCGGGGTTCGTGCCGTCCACCGCTGGGTGAGCTGCCCTCGGTCGTCGAACAGCCGGCCGGCGCTGAGCCTGCGCGACCGCGAAACAGCGCACAGACATGGGAAATCTCCCGCGCGGTGGCGAGTCACCCAAGTTGCAGGTCGGTGGCGAACTTCAGGGTGGGGTTATAGATCAACTCGGTCTCGGACACAGTATTACCCCACGGATCGCGAAACGCGATCTTGGAACTGGGGTGCTTGGGGCCTAGCTCGAATCGATCTCTTTCAGGCGCCATCCGGTGCCGTTGTAGACGATGATCTTTCCTGAGTCGCGCAGTGTTGCTGCCACGTGTCTGTGTCGTGTTCGGTCAGGCTCGAGCCTGGTGCAGCCGTCGCTGATCTGGCCTCCAAGTCTGATGTTGATCTGATCGATGAGACGGTCTTCGCGGATGTAGAGCGTCTTCGGTCGCTCTTGGCTCGCGCGTTGGGTGCTGGTGTGGCCGTGGCGGCAGCGGTAGGTCGGGCGTCCATGGTTCCAGTGCGAGTCCAGCCGCCGGTCGCAGACACCGCAGTGAATCAGGCCGGCCAAGGCGAACCGGCGAGCCCGGCCGTCACTGGCCGGTCGCGCCGCTCGGATCTGCTGCGCGGCGATGAAGTCCTGTTCGGTGACGAGCGCCGGATGGGCGGCCTTCGCTGACAGGGCCGGCGTTGCGGCTGGGCCTCTGGTGTCAGTGGTGCGGCGGTTCCAGGTCTGTCGGCCGGTGTAGCGGGGGTTCGCCAGGATCACGGCGACTGTGCGCAGCGTCCAGGCTCCGCGGGTGCGGTGCCGGTTGCGGTCCGGGTCAGCAATGGACGGGCAGGGGACACCGCGTTCGTTGAGATGCCGGGCGATGCTGGCGACGCTGTGCCCAGCGAGACGTTGCCGGAACATCCAGCTCACGTGCGGCGCGGTTTGGGGATCGGGAGCGAGGCGTTGCAGCCGTCGGCCCCAGCGGGCGTCGGCGGGGTTGGGGTGCGGGCCGGCGTCGACGAGACGGTAGCCGTAGGGTGGGCGGCCGCCGAGGTAGCGGCCCTGCTGGGTGGCTTGGTTGTGCATCGCCGCCAGCACCCGGTGGCGGGCGCGGAGCACTTCGCGCTGCGACTGGGTGGCCAGCAGCGACATCAGCGCCCGATGATCGGAGTTGCCGAGATCGACCGGGCCCCGGTTTCGGGCAGCCAGAGCTGGATGCCGTGCCGGGTGCACCAGGTGTAGAGGGTGGCGAACTGGGTGCCGGTGAAGGCGCGTTCGTATTCGCCGATCACGATCGCATCGATCGCGGACTCCGGACTCGAGGTCTCGGTCATGAGCCGCGCCGCCTGCGGTCGTTGGTGCCATGGGACGCGGCGTGAGGTGCCGGCGTCGAAGTAAGCGGCGACGACCTGGCCGTGGCCCGCGACCAACTCATCGGCCATGTCGCGTTGCCACCCTTGTGACGACGCGCGGTCTTGGTGGCGGGTGGTCGAGGTGCGGCCGTAGAAGGCGAACCGCAAGCCACTGCCATGGTCGGGGCGGGTGGAGGTGGTGGTTGCCAGCTTCTTGCCGTTCATCCACTGCGCCAGCAGGTCGCCCCCGCCTCAGGTGGCGCGGCCACCTGAGGCGGGGGCGGGTGCGGTGGGATCACGCTGGACGGATGTCGCGGCCGTTGGGTCATGACGGCGCGCTCCGAGCGGTTCATCCGATCAGCGCAGTCAACGCGTCATCTAGAGGTCGGAGCAGCGTCTTTTCGACCGCGTGGTCAGTGTCGTTCGGGGATGATCACCGCGTTGTCGGTCTGGGTGTCGATCTCGCCGACCAGCGTCCACTCCGTGCCGTCCTTGCCGCACAGGAAGCTCAACCGCAAAACTGTGCCGCGTTCGCGTCGCCAGTCCTGGCTGGACTGGCCCTCCGACCAGACCGGCGGCGTGGTCGGCTCGAGGAAGAACGGCAGCGCCTCACCGACGGGGAACCCACTGGTCGGCGTGGTGCGACCGGTGGGATCGGCGCCTGGCACGCCGTTCACGGGATCGGCGCCGGGACCGGTGCCAGACTTGAACCGCAGCGGGCTCCACAGGTGCGCGGCGACGGCCTCCGGCGAAGGGCCGCCCGCGAGGGGAGTGCCCTGGCCGCGCCACGGGTTGTCATTGCGGATGGTCACCTCCAGGCTATCCAGCCCGCCGAGCTCGGGCGGACCGAGTAGTTCCACGGTGAGCTTGAAGTCTTCGGAGCCGGCGTTGGCCGGGGCGCACCGAACCCTGAGCCGGGGGGTGAGTTCGGCGTGCCGACGGTCGCCCTCCAACGCGGCGGTGATCTCGTCGGCGTCGGCCGAGCGCCTGTTGGCGCGCGCAGCCATCCGCGTGTAGCCAGCGCTGCCGAGCGCGATGATTCCAGATGCGATCGCCACTATGAGCGCGGCCAAGTCCATGACCGGACACAGTAGACCCCGCGCGGTGGCGTACCGGTGGGGATTCTCCAACCCGGGCCGGTTCGCCGCCGACTACCGGCACGCCTACGGCCTGCCGCCCAGCCACACCCTGCGGTACCCGGTCCGAGGACGCGAGGACACCTGACCGACGACGTCGACGTCGTACCGCTGACCGCCGAGCAGGCCCTCGCGCCGGCGTGTCCGAGGCGCGCACGGCGGCGAACGCGCCGACTTGCGGCGGGCGATCGGGGAGGCCAAGGGCATCCTGATGGCGCGGCAGGGCCTCTACGTCAAGCTGGCCGACTTCGCAGTGACCTTGGTCGGCGATCTCGAACGCGGGCACCGCCTGAACCGAGGCGGTCGCCGAGAGCGAGCGGGCCGCACCGACGACGAGCGGGTGCCCGCCGAGCGGGTTGCGGATCGTGGAGTCGAGCATGACGATCCCGCGGACGAGGTCCGGCCGGCGTGTAACGGCGGGCTGGGGGTACCCGGCGAGCCGGCGCACAACGATGCGGAACGGGGCGGGCGTGGGGGCGCAGCACCGGGATGGCATCTGCGACGCGCCCCTGCTCGATCACCAGGCTAGCCCACAGGTAGGCGGCTAACCGGTCGCCCTTGTTGGTTATGGCTTGCCCTGCGGACCTTGACCGGTGAGGTCGTCAAGGTCGGCGAGCAGGTCTCAGGCCTCGCCCGCACCGATCTGTTGGAATACCCTGAGTGCCTGTCGCAGCAATGCCTCCGCTCGGGCGGCGTAGCCGGCGACCAGAGCGCATTGGCCTAAGCCAGCGAGCGCATTAGCCTCGTCCAACAAGCTGGCGACAGCACGAGCCAATTCCAGGGCCTGCTGATTGCCCCCTCAGCCCGCGCCAGGTCACCGCTGACCCGGTGCAGCGCTGCCTTGCTATTAAGACTGTTGGCCTGGCCGCGCCGGTCGCCCAGGTCGCGATGGATGCTTAGGCCGCGCTCCAGCGCCTTGGCCGCGCCCAGGTAGTCACCCGTCAGCCGTCGCACATTCCCGAGCTCGTGGAGGGCGTTGGCCTCGCCGAGCCGGTCGCCGACCTGCTGTGCGGCCTGCGCTGCGCCGGTGTGACGGGTGATGGCGTCGGCCCAGGGGCCGTCGCGTCGCAAGAGCTCTGCCAGGGCACGGGACAACGCTACGACCCGGGCAGACTGAGCAGTGGTGGTGGCGTGGTCGACGCAGGCGAGCAGGCTGGCACGGTCGGCGCGTGCCCACGCCAGCGCCTGATTGACGTCATCCAGATCCCGGTGCGGCGGCCAGCCCCTCCGGGGCCGCGGGCACGGGGCCGGGTTGCGTCTGGCGGGCCAGGCGGGCCCCGGCACGGGCAGCGGCGTACTGGTAGTAATCCATCAGCCGCTTCAGCGCCCGCCGGGATTCCTTGGCAGGACCGGCGGCGGAGCAGTCGCGGGCGTAGCGGCGCAGCAGGTCATGCATGCCATATCGGCGGTGGCCGGTGTCAATCAGCAGCCCCTCTCCGTGGAGTCCATCGAGCTGTCCTGCGGCCTCGGTCAGGCTGGTTCCGGCCAGGGCCGAAGCCGCGTAGCCGTCGGTGGTGGTTCCGGGGTGCAGGCCCAGCAGGCGGAACATCCGCTGACCGTTGGGGTCCAGGTGCCGGTAGGAGACTTCGAACGCGGCGGCGACGCTTACGTGCTCTGCAGCCAGGGACAGCAGGCTCGCGCTGCTCCCGGCGGCCAGGTCGGCCAGCGTCCAGGACTGGTTCCGGGCGAAAAGGCGGGCCAGCAGCGAGATCGCCAGCTGCAGGAACCCGGCCAGCCGCAACACTTCCGCGACCTCGCCCGGGCTGCTTGAGTCACGCGGGCCGCCGACGAGCCATCGCGTCAGCCGGAGCAAGCGTTCGCCTGCCCCGGGGTCGGCCAACAGGTCTACGCCTCGCTTGGTGGTTCAGGGTGTGGTTGCGCATCATGGAGGTGCTGACGGACTTCGGCAGCATAGTGAGCAAAGCCAGTGTTTTCGTAGATAGTCGCGGCTTCTTGCCAGCGGACGACAGCGTCGTCTGTACGGCCAAGTTGATGCAGGCAACTGGCGAGGACGACCAGCGGCTCGGCAATGGTCTCGTGATGGTAGAGAGGTGTGCTGTGACCACGAGCGAGCGCGTCCCGGCACAGCTGGATCGCTTTCTCGGGGTCGCCCAGGCCTTGCCACGCGCGCGCCAGCTGCGTGAACGCCGATGCTTCACCAGCCTGGTCCTCTGCCTGTCGTCGCAGGCGGAGGCTTCTCTCGCCGTGCTCGAGGGCGAGCTGGTAGTGGCCAAGACTGGTGTGGGCGGCGCTGAGGTTGCCTTCAACGACTGCTTCCCAGCGTACGGTGTCGAAGCCCCGGCTCAGCGGTAGCGCCACGGTGAACCACTGCACCGCCTCGTCGAACTGGCCCCGCCGCAAGGCCAGCCACCCACGATCGTTGAGAATCAATGCTCGAAGCGTGTCGTCGTCGAGTTGCTCGGCCAACGCTACCGCGACATCGAGGTCGTCCTGAGCCTGGACCCAGTCGCTTAGTGAAGACGCCGAGGCTCCCCGCCAAATAAGAAGCATCGCTTCTTGGACGCGCTTTCCGGCTCGGCGCGCAGCCGTAATTCCGAGGCTGAAGGCGTCGATTGCTTCCTGCGGGCTGCCGGCGGAGTTGAGGAAGCGGCAGGCGCCAGCGAGGGAGATGGCGTGGTGGTCGAGTTGGTGGTCAGCGGCGAGTTGGAGGACGGCCAGGATGTTGGCTCGTTCGCCCGTGAGCCAGGCCCACGCCTCGTCGGTACCGGGGATGGGGTGCGCGTGGCCAGGTTCGGTCACAACCGTCCTGAGCTGCAAGTAGGGGTAGAGGCGCTGGTCGGCACTGCGAGCGGTCCTTGTGTACCAGCTTAGCCCGGACTCGAGGGCCTGGTGGCGCTGTTCGGGAGTGTCGTAGTGGTGGGCTTGGTCGGAGGCGTAGGCGCGGAGCAGGTCGTGGAACCGGTACCGCCCGCCCGCGGTGGGTTCGATCAGGTGTGCGCTCGTGAGCGTGGTGAGCAGTGGGCGAGTCTCGACTGGGGACTGTTCGGCAAGTGCGGCGGCAGCGGGCAGCGTCAGGTCGGGCCCGGGGTGCAAGCCAAGACGGCGGAATAGTTGCGCGTGATCTGGCGGGAGCTGCTGGTAGGACCAGTCGAAAACGGCGCGGATAGCCGTGCGTTCGTCGCCCGTCTCACTTAGGACATCGAGGCGGGTGCCCTCATCTGCTAAGTCGGTGACCACGTCGGCCACGCTTCGATGGCGGTGTGTAGCGGCGCGGGTGGCCGCGATCCGTAACGCCAGCGGCAGTCGCGCGCACAGCCGGACTAGTTCGGCGACGGCGTCGGGTTCGGCGGCCGCGCATTCGGTGCCCACGATGCTGATGACTAGGTTGAGTGCTTCGGGCTCGTCGAGCAGGTCAAGGGTGAGGCGGTGGGCGGCGTCGGTGACGACCAACCCGGTGAGGCTGTCGCGGCTGGTCACCAAGACCATGCAGCCGGGAGTGCCGGGCAGCAGAGGCCTGATCTGTTCCGCGCTGTGCGCGTTGTCTAGCACCATCAGCACTCTTTTGCCTGCTAGCAGTGATCGCAGCATTGCTGACCGGTCGTCCGCTGCGATGGGTATGGCACGAGGTGCGATGCCGAAAGCACGCAGGAATCCACTGAGCGCCTCACCTGCAGTGGTCTGGGTGGAGGGGTCGTAGCCGCGCAGGTTCACGTGCAGCGTGCCGTCACGGAACCGGTGCTGGTTGAGGTGGGCCCAGTGCAGCGCGAGGCTCGTCTTGCCGATCCCACCAGCACCGTCAACGGCAGTGATCACCACCGACCTAGCTCTCGGCTTGTCGAGGTCGTGCTGATCAGATTCGGGTGGGACCAGGGCGTCCAGGGCGGCCAAGTGCGCGTCGCGGCCGGTAAAGTCTCGCACCGCCGCAGGTAGTTGGCGCGGAACCACTCCGTCCTGGCCCGATTTCGAGTCAGGGCGCGGATGTCCGACGCCTCTCCCTCCGCTGCCTGCCAGTGCGGGGACGGGAGAATAGGGCTGGTCGGGCAAGGTGATCCAGCCGGTGGTGTCGGCTTCTTTTACCGCGACTGGGACCGGCCGCCACGTCGCGGGAGCGGCGGCAGGGGTATGGCGGATGACGTCGTCAAACAGCCCGTCCGAGGCGATCACGGCCAGTAAACCCGGCGACCCGGCCAGCGCAGCCTTCAGCGGCGGGGCGTCGCATAGCCGGAAAGTTCGGATCAGCGCGGCGGAAGAGATGCCGTGGGAGTCGTAGCTGACCTCGCCGGCGTGCAGTGCGACCCGCAGTCGGAGTAGCTGCGGGCCGGGATGGGTGTCGTTGTGCACCCGTAGTCGCGTCACGAGGGCCGGCAATGCAGTTTCCACGAATGTTGTCTTGTCCATGTTGGTTGGAGTGAGCGCGACAACGGCATCCCCACGCATCTCCCGGTAGCAGTCCTCCCACTCGACTCCGGCGGCGGCGAACGCCGCGCGCATAACCGCGTCGAGCCCGGCCCGCACCGCCTGCAGATGTGGGCCTGTCCTGACCGGGTCCCCGAATCCCTCGACGTCGGCCACCACGATCAAGTGATGCCGCGAACCGGACCCCCACCTCGACGACATGGCTTGTCCCTCTTCCCGAATAGCCGCAACCTGACCCGGATCTGAGGAGTGAAGCATTTTGAGGCAGCACTCCATGATACGGCGATGGGCGAAGTTCGCCGCGCGCCGGCACCGGGCGAAACGGGTGACACCGCGCGCACCCCGATCAGAGGGTCGCGTACGAGTGAGGCATGTCGCCCCGTCTCGCGACGTTCACAGCGCCAGGCGGTTGCGCAGTTGTGCGTCGACACCGACCAGTTTGAGCGACATTGCCAACGTCGCGGTCCGGTGATCATATGCAACCACAAGCTGGAGATCGCGATAAATCTCTGCAAGATCGGTTCTCTGTGCGGAGGCCGGATCGATATGGTCAATTTCTCGACCACTTGGTGCACTCTCGGCGTCCAGCTCGGCTAGCCACGCGCTGACAACTTTGTGGACGCGATCTTCTCTGACCGAGACCGAGTGCGGGTGGGTCGCGCGCCTGGATGTGCCACGTTGCACGCAGCGGTAGTAGTGGTGCCGGCCAGTTGTTGAGCTTTCCATCTTCCGATCGCAGGTGGCGCATCGGATAAGGCCCTGGAATAGGTACTCGTGACGGGTGCGGCGGCCGTGACGTTCGGCTCTGCTGCGTCCGGCGAGGGTCTTTGCGCGACGGCGCAGTTGAACTTGGGTGAATTGCTGAACGGTGACGATCGCAGGGTGTGCTGGCAGTCGGGACCGGACGACTCGGTCGGGTGACGCTCGTCGGAATCGGACGGTGTGTCCGGCGGAGACGTCGTCGGGGTCGAGGAGGACTTCGGTTTTGGTCCAGCGGCCGAAGACCGCGTAGCCGGTGTAGCGCGGGTTCTCGAGGATCGATCTGATGGTCCTTCCGAGCCAGCGGTCGCCGCGGCGGTGTGTGTTCTGTTCGGGGTGGCGTGCGGAGGGGCAGGGGATGCGGTCGCGGTTGAGTCCGGTGGCGATGGCGTGGTCGCCGAGGCTGCGGAGATACTCGGTGAAGATGCGGCGGACGACGGTGGCTGCTTCGTCGTCGATGTGGAGAACCCGCAGCTGGAGGCCGTCGGCGGCTTTGCGCGGGTGGGGGTGTGGTCCGCCATCGATGACGATGTAGCCGTAGGGTGGGCGTCCGCCTTCGTGGCGGCCTTCGTTGATGACTTGGGCGTCCATGGAGGCGCGTACGCGGGCTTGGACGTGTTGGCGTTCGGATTCGCTGATGCCGCCGAGGAGGCTCATCAGCATGGTGTGGGGGGGGGTACGGGGTTGGTAGGGGCCGCCGAGTTCGGTGACCCAGAGTTCGACGTTGTAGGCGGCCATGCGGGGTGCAGTGAGGGAGAATTGGTTGCCGAACCAGCACCTGGTGCCTTCGCCGCCGACGACCGCCGTCCACCGGCGCGTCGTGGGCTTGAGCCCGTCCAGGAGGCGACCGGCCTCCGGTCGGCGGTGCCAGGGAACGGAGCGGGACTGGCCGACGTCGAAGTACTCTTCGACGACCTGGCCGCCAAGCGGCGCTATGAATCGGCACGCGTTGCGCAACTGCCAGCTACGGGATGTGGCTGGGTCTTGTTGGTCCTCGGTCGAGCATCTGCCGTAGAAGGCGAACGATTGCACGTTCGTCTCGGTAGCTGAGGCGGGCGTACTTCCCCATAAGGCGTCGAGCTCAGCCCAGGGATCAGTCGGGGCGTCCACGACGCCACATCGTGAGTTGTGCAGCTATGACGTTGTTTGCCATGGTCATCAGAGTCCGCGACGCGAGATTCTCTGACCAGAGATCTACCCCTTTCGAGGCGGCCAGCGGTCGGAGAATCAGGTTGTCGGCAATGTCAGCGCTGATCTCAGCGGGTCAACGAGGGTCGCCTCCCCATTGGGCGGATTGGGTCAAGTTTGGGATCAACCCGTGATAGCGGGATGGGTGACGCCGTGCTTGACGTGATGAGCAAGTCGGTCGATCTGCTCGAGTACCTCGTGAGGGCTCGAAGCGAGGCTGAGGTGCTATACATGGATTCGCGTGCCGTGCGCGGGGCAGGTTGTGGATGCTGCCGCTCGGAGGACCGTCGGCGTGGATGGGTCGCTTGAGATAATTCGGTGGCAGTCGCGTAGGCCAGGGCTTGGTGGAGGTACCGCACGACGATGACCGCCGGTCCGCCGGGTCGGCGTACTCGGTTGCCCAGCTCGAAGAACAGCACGGCACTGCGTGACTACCTGTCGGCTGCTGAGACTCCGCATTCGGATCCGTTCGTGTTGTTGTGCGCGGGAAAACGTCCGTCCTGTTTCAGGCGGAGTTTCTTGCCGCAGCTGGGGCACGGGTTTCCCGAACGCGTCCGGCGGCACTTGTGCCCGGGAGCTGTGGTTGTGTATTCGGTGGTACCCGATCCCGGGCACGCTTTCTGCGTCCACTCAAGGAATTTGGTCTTACCCGAGTAGTGCTTGGGGACCGTGCCGTTTTTGTTTTTGCGGAGTTCGAAGCAGCAGTAGCCGCAGTGCATGTCGGGCCTCCCGGCGCGCGTTGAGGCGGTGCAGGCCTACTGGTCTTGAGTGCTGTCGGGGTTGTCGGTTGCTCCAGCTGCCGGGTTCTTGAGTGCGGCAAGGTCGTTGATGGTGGCGACGACGACGTTCCAGGCGATCCGGACGGTGCTGTCTTTCGGCGAGTAGCCCTCGGTGAACTGCTTCTTGGGGTGGACGAGGTTGCGGTGGTTGCGCAGCACGTGGGCATAGTCGACGACATCCTTGGGCAGCCAGCCCTTTTCCTGGGCGAGGTTGATCAGGCTCTCCAGGTGGTCGGTGGGGGCAGGACCGTTGCGGTGCTGGCTCAGCGCGACGTCGTAGAGCACTCCCTCCAGGAGGCTGCCGAGCATGATGATCGCAGCAGTCGGTGCCCCGCCATGCCAGCATGCCTGGGCTTCGTTGAGCCGGGATTTGAGCTGCTCGCCGAACACGGCATCGCTGACCATGTCGGCGAGGCTGACGGTGAGCTGCACGGGAGCCTTCATCGCGGGCCGGTTCATCGTCGGGGTCTGGGTAATGAGCGCGGGCCGTCCGGATCGGTAGATGACCTGGTAGCCCTCGACCGCGAGCAGCTCGTTGAGTTCCTGGTGACCAGGACACGGGTCTCGTCATCGTCGAGATACTTGCAGAAAGCTGGCTTCGCGACTTGCCATGATGCAAGCAACTCCACGGCACAACACTGCCGAGGAGGATGGCAGGCGACTGGCTCAGCTCCGGGATTCTATTCGACAGTACTGGCCGGCACGCCGACGATGCGCGAGATCCCCCTCTCCAGCTTGGCGCGGGTGGTCGCTGCGTTGGACTTCATTGCTCAGGCCTTCTCGACCGGTGCTCCGGCCGGTGCAGACGTCGCTGAGCACATCGGGAGGCTGTTCACCAGCCACGACGACCTCGATGCCGCGCTCGTCGGCGCCGAAGACACTCTCGCCACGCTCGCCGACCGGTTCGATCTCGCCGATGACACGACCGGCGAGCTCAAGCAGCTCCTCGTCGAGTACGCGACGCACGTGGCCGCCGAACTCGAGACCGGTTCGGCACGAGCGCACCGTGCGTTGGTCTCACTGCAGCCAAGGTTCGAATCGCTCGAGGAGACCGCCGTTACGGAGTCCGAGGCCCAGACATTGATTGAGCGAGGAGCACTGACGGCATCCCGAGGTGGTCGCCGAGGCGACTGGGACGGCCTTCTAGTTTGGTGTGATCCCGACACCGGGCGCGCGGTGAGGTTCGCCCTGCGGCTAGTGCGCGCGCTGCCCGGCATGCACGCCAACCTGCGTCGCTTGCACGCGTCCTCGTCGACCGCGACCGGGCGCGCTCGAGCCCTGGTGTTGGCTCGTGCCTGTCTCGACCCCCGGTTGGGCCCGGCAGTCTTTTCGGCCGCGGTGGGCGACCACTCGTGGCGCAAGCTTTACGACGAGGCAGACGATGACGACCTTCCCCGCGTTCCGGCGTGGCGGGACGGGCCCACCGTAGTCGTGCCGGACCTGCTACGGGCGACCGGTCGGGCCGGGGGACGTGGGCGGCCTCCGGCAGCTCGCGATGACACCGCTGCGCGAGAGGAGATCAGCAGACAACGTCGAGAACGAACCCTTGAGCACGACGAGGCGTTGCGGGAGGCGTTCTCGACCGGTAGGGAACGCCGCGGGCATCGAGCTTGCGGCTTCGCGACTCGACGTCGGCTGATAGGTGCCGGCGGCGTAACGGTGACGCGCTCGTAGCCGATCTTCCGGGCATCCACGCACCGAGGGGGTGGCACAAGATGAGTGCTCCGCGGACCGTGGGCCGCGCCGTGTTCGACGAGGCCTTTGGCGGGCGGGTGCGGGCACTCCTGCGAGCCCGGCCGGTCGCGGACGCGGCTGACAATGCGAGCCGGCAGTCCTGGGGCACCCACGACTACGACGTCGTCACCCTTGCGCTCGCCGCCATCGACACGGTGATCTCCCGGCAGGGTTTCGATGAGGAAGTGACCTACGACGAGGCTGTCAGCGGCCTGGCGAGGCTGGCGGCGAGCGCATGTCCCGAGCAGCCCTCCGAGGTACACGAAGCGGTCGCACGGTACGTCATCGATGCGCTGCTGAACCGCCGGGAACGCGAGGCCCCGTTCGCCTACCAGGTCTCGGACTTCTCGCTCGAACCTGACGGATCCGTGCACCACCGGGCGATTGCTGTGGAGTTCCGGCTGTTGAGCGAGCACGAAGACCAGCAGCGGGGCGTGAACGTGCTCCGGGCGTCCGCGGACGCGATCAACGCGCTGGTCGGGGGTTTGGAATTTGACGTCGAAGACGAGCAGGCCGCAGTCGAGCTCATGCTCGATCGGCAGCTCAAGCGAGGCGCGTTCGGCCAGGCGGAGAAGGCCGCGGAGCGGTCGCGGCTGCTGTCGGTGCGCTACAGCGACGAACTGCGCGCGCTCCTGACCGACACCGTGCGCGACATCCGTACGGTCCTCGACCGCTGGGCCCAGGACGTCCCGGCGCAGTTCGAGCGCAACCGGGTGCACCTCGAGGAGCGGCTCGGCGCCGAGAGCAGGCTGCTCGACCACGTACGGAGCGCCCTCGACACGGCAGAGGCAGATCCCGCCGTCACCGCGGCGGCCGCCCGGATCGCGGGTCTGCTCGAAGAATGCCGTCGCCGGCACACCGAACTGCATGGCAGGCTGGTCGGCGCGCGGACGATCTTCCTCGACGAACAGCTTCGCCAGTCCTTCCGGCCGATCGGAGGGCTGCGGAACCCGGACATCGCCGACGGTGTGTTCCTGCCGCTGTTGACCATGGCCGCCGAAGACGCGGCGGAACCGGCCGAGGCGTTCGCCGTGTTCGTCGCGGGGCCACAGGTGCCCCGTATCGTGCGGTTCGCCGACCTGGTCGACGACCTGCTCGCGCCGCGGCGAGAACCCCGGATCGACGAACCACCGCTCGACGAAGAACTTGGCGACCCGGACCCGCCCGCGGTCTCGCCCGAGATCCTGGCGGCCGCTACGGCCGTAGTCGACTCCGTCCCGCTGCCCGCCCGACTGTCGGCGTTGCTGCTTGCCGTCCAAGCCGCCGACCTGCCCGGCGAACTCGATCGAGGTGCTGTCGAGCGGCTCGTCGTGCTCGCGGCGCTCTGGACCTACGCCCCGGAGACCGCGGAAGACTTCTCCACCGCAGTGGACACCGCCGCCCACATTCTCGGCCCGGCCGCAGTGGTCGACGCCGACGGCAGCCTGATCGACCTACCCGGCTGGTCGGGAGACGACCTGATCGTGGCCGAAGACGAAGAAACACTCGCCCGCTGGGCAGCGACTTCCGTTCAGGAGGTGTCATGACGCTCGGCCAGCAGGATTTTTCGGACGTCGGCATACTCATCGGCTGCGCGCTCCGCCCGAAGCAGCGGCCTGGCGCCGATTCCGACTACCGGACGCTGCTCGGCCGCTACCGCGAGGACGCGGAATTCCACAACGCGGTGACCAGCGTCCTCGACGGACTGGACCTGCAGGTGCTGTCCGCCGGCAAGCTAGGACTGGTGCTGGGCGCGCGCCGTGAATCGGTGTTCGCGTACCGGCTCACGGATCTGCCCAACGTGGGCACGGTGCCCCACCGACTGCTGGTCGGGCTGATCAGCGCGGCCATCGCGGCTTACGTGTTCCCGGCCCCGGCCGACTTCGACGACGACCGCGTCCGGTGGGTGTCGGTCGACGAGATCGAACGGTTCGTCCGCGACGCGTGCGATCGGCTTAAGCGCGCACCGGAACCCCAAATGCTGGAAGATGTGTCGTTCGAAGAAGCATGGCGGACGTATGACCGACTGTCTCCCGGCTACAAGGCTGATAGGGGGAAGGGACAGGGACGTCGCTCGGCCGCGTCCTCCACTTATTGGGTCGCGAACGTCCTGAACTGGATGGTCGACCAAGGCCTTGCGCGGCTGGCGCCGAACCGCGGCCCCGAGACTTTCCAGCTCCTCGAACGCTTCCGCATCCAGGTCGGTGAGCTGGCGGGCAACGCGACCTACGAGCTGTTGGCCGCGAGGCGCCGAGGCGACCACACTCCGGTGGTGGGGACGTGACCTACCAGCTTTCGTCCTTCCGCCTCGCAAACGTCGGGGACCGTGCCGCCCGCTTCACGGATCTGACGCTGGACGTCTCGACGGCGGGCGAGCGAGCACCAGTCGACTCGATTCTCTGGCTGCGCAACGGCGGCGGGAAGTCGAGCCTGCTGTCGCTTTTCTTCGCGCTGTTGCTCCCGCTGCGCAAAGACTTCATGGGCAAGACGGTCAAGCGTCACCTCGAGGACTACGTGTCTTCCGGCGACACGAGCCATACAGTGGCGGAATGGGTGGCCCAGCCCGGCGGCGACGCCAGCCGGCCGGCCCGACTGGTCACCGGCGCCGTCTACGAATGGGACGAACGGCGAAAGCCCGCCGACCCGGATCGCGACCGCGAGAAGCTCAAGGGCTGGTACTACAGCTTCTTCGCCGTCCCGGGTGTACTGGACCTGCCCGGCCTGCCGGTGCGCGACGAATCCGGCCGGACGCGGACGATGGCCGAGTTCGTGAACGTGCTCAAGGAGATCGCGGCGGCCAATCCCCAGCAGTTCAGGTTCGTAATCACACGCCAGCGTGGTGAGTGGACGGACGCGCTGACCGCGCGGAACCTCGACCCGGCGGTGTTCGCCTACCAGAAGCAGATGAACCATTCCGAGGGCGGCGTCGCCGGGCTGTTCGAATTCGCGACCACAGACAAGTTCATCGACTTCCTGATCGATCTGACAGTTGACAGCACGCAGCCCGACCTCGTCGCGAACAACCTGCGGAAGGTCGTCGACGTGCTCGCGCGCAAGCCCGGCCTGCTCGTCGACCGGGAATTCTGCGGGGAGCTGGAAGGCAGGCTGGAGCGGCTCGCCGAACGGCACATGCTGGCGAAGGCGGCGGCCGAGGCGGCCACGGGAGCACGCTCGTCCGCGGCCCGGCTCGCCGGAGCGTTTCGCACCGCGGCTTCGGCGCGGGAGGACGACCGGAAGTGGATGGAAGAAGAAGCGAAGCGACTGGGTGACAGCGCTCGCGCGCTGGATCGGGAGCGCAGCCGGGTCAACGACATCGCGAGCGAGCTGTACCGGGTCGCGGCGAACCACCGGAAGAAGACCGCGAAGGCTGAGTGGGCAAGGGCGACCACCACCGCGGACGAAGCCAACGACGAGGACCTCGCTTGGCAAGCGGTGGGGCACCTCGCCGATCGGGTCGAAGCTCACCTTCACGCGGAAGACGTGCGGCAGCAGATCGCCCAGGAGGATCGGGAGACGGCTCCGCTGCGGGAAGCCCGCGACGACGCCGCGGCGACGCTCAAGGCCCGTTACGCGCAGCTCTCTGAGGAGGAGCACGAAGCCGAAACGATGGCGGACACGGCGGCGCGGGAGGCGCAAGCGGAAGCGGGGACGGAAGGTTTTCGCGAGCGGCAGAACCGGAAATTGGCGACCGAAGCGAGTGTGCGCGCCGAGAACGCTCGTGGTCGGCTGATCGAAATCCACGACGAGGTGGTCGCCGCTGTCCGGCTCGGCGACCTTCCGGATGACGAGGCCGATCCCGCGATCGTCCTAGCCGAGACGAAGCAGAACCGTCGGGAGAAGGAGGATCTGCTCGGCCAGGTGCGGCAGCGCCGTGAGGCCCGGCCCGCGGTTCGCGCCGCACTGGAAGCGCAGAGCCGGAAGCTGGCGACCGATCGCGCAGCCAAGACCGCCGAACGTGATCGCCTCAATGGCGACCGGCGCAAGCTCGCGGCCAGGGTCGACGCACTCGCGACGGACGTCCGTCTCGCCGAGCTGACCCAGCTGGCCGACGGGACCCGGCTCGACCTGTGGGCCGAGGCCGCGGACCTGCGGGCGGCGCTGACCCGGGAGGCGTCGGCCGCCGAGTCGGCCGTCGTGGCCACCCGCGTGGACGCCGCCGAGGACAACCGGGCACTGGACGGGCTCCAGGCCAACGACTTCCTGCCCACCACGCGCGACGCCGAACGGGCTGCGGAGGTGCTCGTGGCGGCCGAGGTACCGGCGACACCGGGCTGGCAGACCCTCCGTGACCTGGTCACCGAAGCCGAGCGCGCATCGGTGCTAGAGAATCCTCGCGTCGCGGAACTCGCCGCTGGTGTGGTCGTCGCCGACGGCGACGCGGAGAACGCCCGCCGTGCTCTTGCCTCCAAGCCGTGGTATACGGTCGCGCACGTCGCGGTATCCACAGCTACGCAGTTCGAACGGGCGGTGGCCGCGGCGCCGCCGGCACACCTGGTGTTCCCCAGCGAACCCGCGCTCTATGACCGCGATGCGGCGGAACACGCGCGAGCGGACCGTGAAGAGCGTAGGCGCGACCAGGACCGGCGGATCTCGGAGCTGCAGGAACAGGCGAAGGCGGACAGGGCGCTGCTGGCGACGCTGGAGTCGCTGCTCGAAGACTGCCCGGCGGGGCACCTCGATGCGCTGGAGAAGGCCGTCGAAGAGTGTGACGAGGCGATCTCGGGCCTGACCGACGACGATCAAGTCGTCCGGGCGCAGATCGATGAGCTGGACGAGCAGGAAACCGAGGACGCGGTAACCGAAGCCGGCTTGAGCGACGAGCTGAACGCGCTGGCACAGCGGATCGAGCGGCTGAACGCGCTGGCGAAGCGGACCGCCGAACGGCCGGGGATCCAGCTGGCGATCGCGCAGCTCGACAAGGAGGTCGAGGTCTGCACCGGCATCGCCGATGAGGCCGCAAGCCGGGTGTCGGAATTGCAGGAGACGGAGCGAGCCGCTCGTTCGCTGGCCTCGCAGCACCAGGCGAACTGGAAGCGGTACGAACGGGATTCCACCCAGGTCACCCTGCTCGACGGCGATCGGGTGGCCGTCGTGACCGGCGACGGCGATCTGTTGTCGTGGCTGAGCAGCCGGTTCGCCGAGCTGGACTTGCAATGGCAGACCGTGGCTTCCCAATCCGTGCTGGCCGAGCGTCTCACCGCACACCTCGAGCGAAGCAAACGGGCGGACCGGGCGCTGGCCGAGTACCCGGAATCCGCGCGCGAGCTCGCTCAGCAGCTGCTCGCGACCGGCGACGGTCAGGACGTGGACCGGCGAGCAGCAGCGCGGAAACGCTCACGCGAAGTGGCCAACGAGGCACAACAGAAGCTCAGCGAGGCGAAGACCGAACTCAACCAGGCATCGGAAGAGGTCAAGCAGCGCACTCCGCGTGATCGGCTGCGGCACGCCCCGCTCGACGACGAGCCCGCGACCGAGGCGGAGGCCCGGGAACGAGCGGCGGCGGAAGCCGAGCGGGCGACCGAAATGAGCAGCGAGGTGACCCGGCTCAACCGCGAGGCCGAGGACGCGGGCAAACTCGCGTCCGAAGCCGACACGGCGGCCCAGGTGTTCGCTCAGCAAGCCAAAAGGCTCGCTGGCGCCGCCACTCCGGTCGAGGTGCCCGGAGACGTCCCGGCCTATGCCGGGGACGAGCCGGAAGCCGAACTCGAGTCGCTGCTCAGTCGGCTCCAGTCGGCGAATAAGGAGGCCGAGGAGACCGCCGACCGTGTCACCAGGTCGATCGCCGAGGTCCGCAGGATCGCCGCTGAGGCCCGGTTCGCCGAGGTGCCCGGCGCGATCCGCGACCGTCTCACGGGGGACGACGCGGACGTGCTTGCGGACCGCGCCGAAGCCCGCGCGCAAGAAATGCGGGTGCGGTACCGGACGATCGACGGCCAGCTCGCCGAAATCGGGCGTGATCAGCGGCTCGTGGTCGGGGAGATCGCGGGCCTGGTGAAGGACGTGCTCGCGACCCTCGAGTCCGCGCATCGGCACTCGAAACTACCCGGCACGCTGGGGCGGTGGGCGAACGAGCATTTTCTGCGGATCAGCTTCCTGCGTCCGGCCGGGGACGAGGACCTGCATGCCCGGATCGACGCGGTTGTCGACCGGATCGTCGCGGACAAGAAGACGAAACCGGAGGGGCTCGCGGTTCTCAAGAAGTGCGTGCACGAAGCGGTCGCGCCGCGTGGGTTCACGGTCAAGGTGCTCAAGCCCAACAGCGATCTCGCGGTCGAACCGGTCGACGTCACCCACCTCGGCAAGTTCTCCGGCGGTGAGAAGCTGACCGTGTGCGTGGCGCTCTACTGCACGCTCGCGCGGCTGCGGGCCGTGAACCGCGGACGTGGACGGGCGGCCATCGGCGGGACTCTCGTGCTCGACAACCCGCTCGGCACGGCTAGCCACGTTGCCCTGCTGCGCCTGCAGCGGGACGTCGCGGCGGCGCACGGTGTCCAGCTCGTGTACACGACCGGCGTGGAGGATCTCGGTGCGGTGGGCCAGTTCCCCAACGTGCTGCGCATGCGCAACGCGCCCGGCTCGCTTCGCAACCGGCGCTACGTGGTGTTAGATCAGCAAGACACCGCGGATGACGACGGCATCACCAGCGTCCGAGTCCTGCGCGAGGACGACGACTCGTGAACGCGTTGGCCGAGCGGCTCGCCGAGCACGTCGCGGCGTCGCCGGTGCAGCGAGTGGAGTTGGTTGACCTCTACGCGGCCGCGGTCGCCTTCGACCGAAGCCTGGCCACGACGCCGACCGCCCGAAGCGAGATTCGCGCGGCGCTGGACGAGCTGGTAGCGGCCGGTCAGGTGGCGTTCCCCGTGGCACGTCGGCATTTCGACACGCGGGAGGAGCCTGCGCTGCCGAAATGGGTACGTCTCCCGCCTCGCCCGCGTCCCGGTCGTGCGCCGCGGGACGTTCGAGTCTGGCCGGCGGCGCTCGAGGCCGCGGGACGCATCGCCGCCCGCGACGACGAGATCGGGGTCCTTGAGATCGCCGCAGTTTTCCTGCGCGACAAAGGTGCGTCGCGCCCGAGTGTGCCGGTCCGCGAACGTTCGTTGGAACTGTTCGGCGACGAGAAGCGGCTGGACCGCCTGAAGTCGACGCGCTTGTTCGCCTCGGGCGCGTTGACGTTGGACCTCCTGCGCTGTCACGAGGTGCCTATTCCCTTCGTCTCGCAGTGGGTGGCGGGGGCCCCGGACCCGCGCGGTACCGCGCTGCTGATCGCGGAGAACCACCACACCTACACGTCGCTGCTCGAAGCCACGCGGCTCAGCGCTGCCGCCGGCGGCCCGGCTCGGCACGTCGGCTACGGGACCGGCAGCCAGTTCCCCTCGGCGGTCTTGTCCGTCCCGCTCCTGTCTCCGCAGCCGGACCGGATCGTGTATTTCGGCGACGTCGATCTCAAAGGTCTGCAGATCCCGGCCACCGCGAGTCTCAACTCCCAGCGTGCGGGGCTTCCGGCGGTCGAGCCCGCGTACCCGCTCTACGACCTCCTGTTCGCGACGTCTTACCGACGTCCTGCTGAGCCGGTGGCCGAGCGCGTCGCCGTACAGGTCGCGGGCTGGCTGGGGCCCTTGGCCGGGCAAGCCCAGGACGTGCTGACGGCCGGTACGCGGATCCCGCAGGAGGCCGTGGGGTACGAGCTGCTGATGGCTCGTCTTCCCGCGCTGGATGCCGCCTGAACGGGATTGGGCCTTGGCCAGGACTGTCGCTGTCGTGAGCGATCGGGACCGGTGACTCTGCGCTACACTGAGCGCATGATCTCCCCAAAATCGGGAGATATCCCACGTGTGGGGGTTCAAGTCCCCCTTTGAGCACGCAGACGCGGGAAATTTCACGCGTTGCGGTCGGGCTTCGTGAAGTCACTCAAGCTGCAGGTCCGCGGCAAGCTTCAGGTGGTAGATCAACACAGAATTATCCCACGGATCGCGAGACGCAATCTTGAAGCTCAGGCGGTCGTCGCTCAGCTCGAACCGATCTTTTCAGTCAGCGTCTTCGTCGTGGCTTCCAACGACGAGATGTACAGAGTCCTCTCGGCGCCGCCGCTGTACTCGTTCATGAAGATCAAGGTTATCCCGCCGGCGACAGTATCCCTCGGATCGGGCCGCAGCGGACGATCAGGAACGATAGCTGTCGCTGAGCACCGTGAAACGTGGCGAGAAGCCGTACTGGATGGTTGCTCAGGTGGAACTGGTTCGTAACAGCACGAGGAGGCGTCGCGACTCCCTGCGTGGCAGGCGACCGACCGTCGTGCCATCTCCCCAGCACTTCGGAGCGCCGATGACAGTCAGTATAAGCACCGGACAGCGACGACGCCCGTTGTCAGTTTTGACTGTTGTCGGACTGCTGCTCGGAAGCATCGCCGCGACGACGGCCCCTGCCACGGCGATCGGAGGCTACAGTAACGCCGCCATTGCCGACACGGCTTTGAACTACGTCAACCAGTGGGGTGGCAACGCCTGCAACGACGCGCAGAAACCCGGCGACTCGGGCGGGCAGTGCCGGGCGTTCGTCAACTGCATCGTCTGGATGGCCAGCGGGCACAGCCAGAACTTGGGCGGTAGCGACTACTACCAGCCGTTCCTGAACGCTGGCGGAGTCCGCATCGACGATCAATCGAAGCTCGTCAAAGGCGATATCGTCCAGGTCGGGCAGGGTTCGCACACCTTCATCATCGTCGGACCGGTCGGAGGCAACACCTGGGACGTCGTCGACTCCAACCACGATCCGGCGGCGAATTTCGAACGAGTCATGCACTACCACCGCACATTCACCCTCGACAACACCACCCGCGCCTACCGGATGGGAACCGTGAGCACCGGCGGTGGCCCGAGCGGCCCGGTCTGGCAGAACATCCAGCACGCATACACCGGTACGGGGTCCGGGAACCTGACCGAGACTTACGTCGGCGGCGGGAACACGTTGACGACCTACTCGCTCGCCAACGCCGGCGCCAGCATTGTCGGTGTCAAGCAGATGGTGACGTCGGACGGCGTCCGCCACCTCTTCAGCGCGGCTGCCGACGGCACACTCCGCGAAACCTACTGGGGCGGTGGGAACGCACTGACCACCGCGGCCGAAGGAAATATCGGCGTCACGCCCACAGCCATGTCCGCAGCGTACACAGGCAACGGCGTCCTCCACATCTTCACCGGCGATGCGAACGGCAACGTCCGCGAGACGTACTACGGTGGCGGCAACACCTTGACGACCTACGTGATGGGAAATGTCGGCTCGGCCATCAACGCGCTCACCGCTTCCGTGACACCGGATGGCACGATGCACGTCTTCATGGGCACTGCGGCAGGGGACATCTGGGAGACTTACGTCGGTGGCGGCAACACCCTGACGAACTACCGGATGACGAGCATCGGCAGCCCCATCACGACGATTTCCTTCGAGGTATCGGGAAATGGCGTGTATCACGTCTTCACTGGCGACACCTACGGCAACGTACGTGAAATGTACTGGGGAGGCGGAAATACGCTGACCAACTACGTCATGGGAAACATCGGTGCGGCGGTCAAGGCGCTGGTGTCTCGGATCACCCCGGACGCGACGATGCACGTCTTTACCGGCACCTCGGCCGGCGGTGTTTGGGAGACGTACGTCGGTGGCGGCAACTCCCTGACGACAGCGCAAGTCGTCAACGTCAGCGGCGCCGTCTCCGCGATCGCGTTCGAGCGGTCTCCGGATGGCGTCTTCCACGTCTACACCGGTAGCCCGTCCGGGGACCTCCGCGAGACGTACTGGGGCGGCGGGAACACGTTGACCAGCTACACCATGTCCAACTTGGGGTCGCCGATCACTAGCATGGACAGCCTCTTCAGCTGATCTGCGCTTTCCCGGAGTGGGTAAGCCACTTTGTGGCTTCTGGCAGCGGCTTTCTCGCGTGTGGTGCACTACCTCGGCGTTTGGGCCGCCTAGGCGGAGCCGGACATCGTGCTCGGTGCAATCGCGGCTGGCGCGGGGGTTCTTGCCGAAAGCCGTGGACGCCGAGGACCTGCTGATCGCGATCAAAACGGCCGCCGGCGGCGGCGCGTACGTCTCGGTGATGGTCGCCGAGATGATCGTCGAGGACCATGCTGACTGGCCGATGACCGCGGGCGAGGTCGAGCCGTCGCCGCGCGACGAGCAGGTGATGCAGCTGTTGGCGACGGGGGAGCGGGACGTCGACATCGCGCTGATCTTCGACATCGGCGTTCGGACGGTGCTGGGCTACCTCGACCGGATCCGCGACAAGACAGGTGTGCGGCGGCGACCAGACCTGGTCAAGACGGCCGTCTGACGCGGGCTTCTCGGAGCTGCCCGAGCCACGGGCGGCAATCGGGCCTGAAAGATATGCCCCGACGCTCCCCGCTCGCGCCGCTTCACGCACGTAGAGCGCGCCGCGGCGATGCTGGGGCGATGCGCTTCGGCCTCGACGATTACGGTCAGGTAGAACGACCGAGCGGCTGTCCGGAGCGCGTTCAACCCGTCGATCCAGCTGTTGACATCAGTTGCCGAGACGCACCTGCGGCCCCGGTGCACGCGGCGGATCGGGGGCGCGCTGGCCGTATAACGACCTATGCGACGAGGCTGATGTGGGCAGCACATGGGTGAGGAAGTTGGAAGGTCGGTAGTGGCGTCGCGGCCTGCAACAGCCCGTGGACCGATCATGATCCCGCCAAGGCGGCGGACGACGGTGTCGGATGCCTTTCAGGCCTTGGCCAGCCCCTCGAGCAGCGCCGCCGAGAACTCTCTCGGTTTCTCGATGTGTGGGCTGTGCCCGGTGTCTGCGATGACCACCTCGCGGTAGTGCCCGCCCGCCGCGGCGTAGCGGTCGAGGACGGCTCTGGTCTGGGTGACCATCGGCTGGGCGGGGTGGGTGGCCTCGCCCGGCCAGCCGGGCACCGCGCCGAGCCGACCGAGGTGGGCGAGGTCGAACATGGACGTGTCGGACACGATCTGGTCGTCCGCTCCGCGCACCCAGAGGATCGGGGGCTTGGGCTCGATCGCGTCGAGGTCGTCGAGGCGGAAATGGCCGGGCGCCATGGTGTTGAGCACGCCACGGGTGCCCGGCGCGACGCCCGGCCACGCGTCGGTCGTGGTGAAGTCGCCGGGGTAGTGGTCGTCGCCGACCCGGGTGGTGAGCATCGACTCGACGAGGTCGTCGATGCGGGCGGGGTGGCACGGCGGTTTGACGTAGAAGGCCAGCAGCACCTGTTTGGGGGAGAACGGCGACTCGTCCGAGGTGTCGCCGTCCTTGAGCCGGGTGACGAAGTCCGGGTTGGCGCCGCCGCCGCCCGAGCCGGCGCCCGCCGCGTCGACCAGCTCGCCGTCCGCGCCCTTGGTGCCGCCGTAGCCGTAGGGCGAGACCGGGTCGACCAGCGTCACGGTGCGCGCGAGCGCGGGGTGCTCGCGCAGCAGCTGCAGCACCACGCCGCCGCCCATGCTCCAGCCGACCAGGTGCGCGGCGCCGACGCCCAGCGCGACCAGCGTGGCGACCACGTCGTCGGCGTAGTCGCGCACCCCCCGCGTCGCGTCCACCGGCAGCGGGTCGGTGCCGCCGAAGCCGCGCAGGTCCACCGCGATCGGGCGGTACCGCCGCGGGAGGTCGAGCATCGACTCCTGCCAGAAGGCCGAGGACGAGATGTTGCCGTGCACGAACACGACCGGCTCGCCGTGCTCGCGGCCGGCCACCTCCAGCACGTGCGCGGTCAGCCGGTCGGTCGGCACCTTCGCCGAAGTGATTCCGTCGAGGAGTGTGGTCACTGTCGTCCCTTTCACGCCAGCCAGCTCGTCACCTGGGACATCGACGCCGACGCCCAGCCCAGCTGCAAGTGGTTCACCGAACCGACCAGCGCCGTCGCGGCGAGGTGCCCGATGCCCGTGCTGTTCAACGCGCTGGCCACGAACACGATGCCGTCGCTCGGGCCCCGGTTCTCGTTGAACACGCCGACGATGTTGGGCGAGCCGCCGGCCAGCAGGTACACCGAGACGCTTGCCGGGGTGCCGGCGGACTGGATGGCGGAGATCATCGACCCGGCGTCGATCGCGGCCTGGATGCCCGTCCCGTCGGTGTAGAAACCCTGGCCGCCGTAGTAGGTCGTGTACCAGTCCTGCTGCGAGCCGTCCACGCCGAACGTGCCGTCGAAGCGGGCCAGCATCTGCCGCTGCCCGGGGTAGGTGTCCCAGCCGGCGGTGGGGGTGATCGACAGTTCCGGGTGGTAGGTGTACGCGCCGTAGCAGGTCATCCTGGTGTGCGGGCTCGGCGCGTTGATGTTGACGCCGCACTCCGGCCAGATCGACAGGTCGTGCGCGTAGCCGTGCGCGAACGGGTAGTCGTAGCCACCGTTCGGGCCGCCGAGGGTGATCAGCTTGCGCACGTCGCCGGCGTCGGTCCGGCCCCACGGGGGCTTCACCGAGGAGACGTACATCCGGGTGGACAGCTCTCCCTTGCTCCAGCCGACGAGGTCGACCTGGCTCACGCCCAGCCGGGCCTTGATCAGCGCGATCGCGTCGCCGACCTGCTGTGCCTGCTGGCGGTTCTCGCCCTGCTTGTGCGCGAAGCCGATGGCGAACACCCGGTACCCGCGCGAGCTGAGGTACTGCATCAGCCCGGTCGACGGGCAGGTCGCCGAACCGCATCCGAAGCCGCCGGATTCGTTCGGGTTGGCCCAGGCCCGGTCGGGGTTGTCGTTGGCCCCGTGGACCAGCAGCACCGGCGTGGTCTTCGCGCCGGTCGACCAGCCGGGTGCGGAGTAGAGCAGGAACCGCGACGAGGACGGCTGCGCCACGCCGCCGAAGAAGGTCAGCCGCTGCCCGTCCTGGTTGCCCCGTCCGTCCGGCGGATACTGCTCGTCGGCGAATCCCGGTGTGGTGTCGCGGTAGCGCTCCACCTTGGCCCACCCGTTGGCGACGGTGCCGAACGTCGCCTCGTTGGTCAGGTAGGCGGGGGCGGCCGAGGCGACCGGCGGTGCCGGCGCGGCGACCTCCACACCGACGACGACGGCGGCAGCGGCCACCAGGCTGAGCAGGCGCACGACGGGCTCCTCACGACGCCGGGGGAACTCCGCAACTATCAGCCACCGGGCGAGCCAGGGCAATGTGCGCCGGCGACGTCCCGCGCGCCTCGGACATGGTCGTGGGCACCACATCGAGGGGTGCGGTCACGGGGCGCCGAAGGTGCTCGGTCCAGGGTGCCTCGGGGTGAGGGCGGCCGCCGCGTCGACGCACACGCGGTGCCCGCTTTGACACGCGAACGTGGGAGATTCCCGCAGGAGGCAGCTCACTCAAGCTGCAGGTCAATGGCGAACTTCAGTGTGGGGTTATAGATCAACTCAGTCCTCGGACACCTTGTGGGCTCAAGTCCCCGGTGAAACATCGCGGTCGGCTTGGCCCTGCGTTGGTCGCTACGCGCGTTTAATCGATCCTCGTCGGAGGAGAGTACAACTCACGCTGCTTGCGCGATAGTTATTCGCCGACAATGCTTAATTGCTAGGGCATCGCATCGGTAACTTCTTAGTCCTGCGTTTCTTCGGTCCAGTCGACGGTCCGCCGGTACTCGGGGTGGTTGCGATCCATCAACGCCGCCAGGTGAATCGGCGCCGGATAGCTCGTTCGCCCGTCCCAGGACACCGCGTGGTCGCACAGCCGCGCCGCTGCGACGGCGTAGCGTTGCGGGTCCGAGTCCGATCCGACGACCACGATCTCGGTGCTGGTGTGGGCATACCACGTGTGCTTGCCCGTTTCCGCGTCCGTGGACCAGCGCCCGCTGTCGAGGCCCGCTCGGCTGTGCCGTCCGCCGCCGGCGAACTGACGAGGGATGTTGGCCAAGATCCACGTGTTGGCGGAGACCGAACCGTCGAGCCGGTACAGCGACCGTGTCGTCTTCACGGTGCGCGGGTCTTTTCCAGCCTCGGCAGCGGGTTTGCGCACCTCGACCGGACGCGGCAGGTCGCGCGTTCCCGACGTGACGCGGACGACGGCTCGCGGCCGATGCCCGAGCGCAGGATCCCAGCCGGGCAACGCCGGCCGCCCGCCGACCCGGCCCGCGGCGTCCGGTTCGACGTCGAGGTTCTTGTTCGCCAGCAGCGGCCACAACGAGCGCGAGCTGTCGCCGGAGATCATCACCACGTAGCCCGCACCGGTGGCCACGTGCGGGCGCAGCTGACCAAGTGCGGTGTCGATCGCCGCGACGAGGCCTTCGTCCTGCCGCTTGCCACCAGGCAGCGGCTGGGCGCGGAACGCCGTGTTCGCGATGAAGTAGTCCTGCCACCCGGTTCCCCTGCCGGTCTTCGGGTGCGGTGAGAATTGATAAGCGAGAGTCCGCCAGTGCTCCCCGTCGGGAATCATGGCGACGAGCGACCAGCTGAGCTTCGGTGCGCCCTTGGTCCAGGCCGCCCCCCGCTGTGCTCGCACGTGCAGGCCGACGTAAGTGACTGGATCAGTCGTCCCGAGGCTGCCCGAGGCCAGCGCAGCGGTCAACCTTGGGTGAACCAGACCAGCGGCCCGCAGCAGGTCGGCCACGGCGTTGTTGCCCGCATGGTCTTTCGCCGGATCCTCCGCGCCCTCGGCCGTCGCGAGGAACTGGGCCAAGACACCGCGCTCGGCGAGCATCCGGCTGACCACCGGCTTCGCGTCCTCGTCGAGCGGCCGGCCGTCGAACTCGGTTTCACACAGCGCCAGGACTCGGGTCCCATCCGGAGCGACGAGGTGCGGAACCTGATTGAGCGCCGCGTCGCGCTCGCGGTGTCCGCTGCCGTGGGCCAGCAGCGAGGCCGCATGGTGGAACACGACTTCGACGTGTGCTCCGGCTTGGACCACCGTGTCCTCCGGGACACCCTCCGAGAGGTATGGCCGGGCGAAGTGGTGGGCCAGCAGCCGCTGCAGCCGGGCGCGGGTGCGCTGGGTGTGGTACAGCGCCAGGACGCGCAGCCGCTCGCCGCCGGAGGCCTTGATGATCGCGGGCAGTCCGCTCTCGTCGAGCAGATCGGCGTCCCGACCTGCGGTGACGACCCGCTTGGCTTGCCCGGAGAACCGGTGGCCCCGCACTTCGCAGGCGGTCACGTTCGGCACCTCGAACGCTTCCGCGGCGTAGCGGCTCAGTTCGCGCACGGTGTACATGCCCACGCCGCGGCCGATCGGGAACCGGACCGATTTCGGCACCAGGGCCCGCAGCCGTCCCGGGACGCCGGCGAGGTCGAGGTCGCCGGGCTCGAGCAGGTTCTCGCCGCGGAGACGATGCGACACCGACAAAGCGATGCCGCTCGTCACCTCGATCCTGGCGCCGCGGCCCTCCATGGTGAGGCAAAGCAGTGGGTCGTCGCCGCGGCGCGGTGCCAACCAGGCACTGCGGGCGCCTCTGAGCCACCGGCTCAAGCGCGACACCGACGGGTCGACCACCACGACCGGGGTCCGGACACCGGGCAACGTCTTCATGAGCAGCCGGACTCGCAGTGCCGCGTAGCAGAGTTCGCCACCCTCCTTCCAGGCGCTGGACCACAACGCCTGATCGGCCCAGACCACCAGGTTCCCGTCGGTGTCCGCTCGCAGCGGCACCTCGCGGCCATCGACTCGCCACGGCATGCCGGCCAGCCTGCGAGCGCACTCCCACGTGGCGGCGTCGTAAACCCAGTTCGGGGCGTCGGGCTGGTCACCGATGTGGTGCACCTGCTCGGCGAGTGACACCTGCTCGACCGCGCTGTCGGCGACCAGGTCCGCCAGCTCGCTCGGGTAGCTGAAGACGATCTCGTCATCAGGTACGCCGAGCACCGCCTGCTCCCACAGCACGAAGGCGTCGTGGACGTCACGCCGGTCCAGCGGGGCGCTGGAGACAAGTCGCTGTGGTGCCTGGTGTTTGCTGGCGGGAAACAGATTCACGCAGGCGCTGCTGTAGGCGCGCAGTGCCGTAGCCAGCCCCGAGTAGGGGAGATTGACCTCTCTGCGCACCCTCACCCGGTAGCGAGCCCGCAGTCGGCTCCACGCGTCGTCGACGCTGGTCGGCAGCCGGTGGACGTGCGCTGTCCCGTGCAGCACCTCGGTGAGTGGATAGGCCAGCAGGGAAAGCCTTTTGTCACCGGTCATGGCCGGACCTCCTCGGCGCCGATCCCGGCGAAGTCCAGCCAGGAAACGAGTGTCGAGCCGTAGATGCGGCGGAGCTCGCGCTGTTCGACCGGCTTGAGGTTTTCGTGATAGTAGCCGAGAAGGCCCGGGATGTCCGTGCCGTACTTGGGGTCGTGGAATGCTCCGTCCGTGAGGTACAGCTCCACCGGAGTGCCGCCACGCCGCGCCCGGCCCGCCAGCTGGATCATGTCGACGAGCATCCCGGCGACCACCTCTGCCTTGAGCGTTCGGTGCAGCCTGCTGAACCGCGGATCGCTGGTGAGAATGCGGAACAGTCGTGAGAACGCGCGTTTGCGCTGCTCGGCCCACGTCGCCACCGGGTCGGCTCCGGGGTGGCTCCCGCCCAGAGCGTGCGCGTTGACGCTGGCGAACATCTCCGCGGAGTCGGTCAGCTGGGTCGGTGGGCGCACGCACACCCACACCGAGGCCAGGGCGGAGCGCTGGTCGTCGGGCACCAGGATGTTGAGACCGCGGGCTACGAGGCTCAGCGGTGCGATGCACACCTTGACCTCCGGGTGTAGCTCCGGCAGGGACTCCAGTTCGTCGATGGTCAGAGTCACGACTTCGGTGGGGAGCACCACCGATGACGGGGAACCACTTCGGGGTACGACGACCGCCAGCCAGCCACAATCGGGTATCCGGCTCGCTATCCCGGCGGCGAGCAATGCGGCGTGCCGGTAGGAGTTGCCGACCAGCATGCACAGCTCGCGGTCCGGATCGGTGGCGGCCAGCAATTGCAGGTGCGGGTCGAGGTGCTGGTCCCAGAGGAACTCGCCGAGTTCGCGGATCGCCGCCGGTTTCCCCGACTCACCGCGGCCGCCGATCCGAATGGTGGTCTCGGCTTGCTTGTCGAGGGCTTGCCCGGCCCTGGTCGTGAAGGCGCCCGGCGTGGCGTCGGTCATCGCGTAGGTGATATTCGTGCGGACGTGCTCGCGAGCTGCGCCGGGGAAGTACGCCGTGGCGGACAAGCCGAGCACCTGCCGTTCCACACCCGCCGCGGCGAGCGCGACCGTACCGCCCAGCTGGACGACCGTCGTGTGCGGGTCGCCTCCCACCGCCTGCACGGACAGGGTCCCGCCGGGCCGGGGATCCTCGACCCGTTCGATCCGGAACCCGAACAGCAGGTAACCCAACGGCCCGTACGGGATCGCCTGGTGCTGGGCCACGGTCCCCAGCTGCTCGGCGAGTGCCCGTGCGGCAGGCATCTCCGTCCCCGGGGTGGCGACGGCGAAGGTGAGCCGGGTCAACGCCTGGTGCAGCGCGCCTAGCCAAGTGCGCACGAGCAGCGCATTGACCACCTCGCGGCGGTTGTCCGGCTCGGCGACGTGCTTGGTGAGCACCTCGTGGAGCCGGTGCCGGATCTCCCGGATGCGATCTTGGCCGCTGTCGTTGCTGACGGCCGAGGTCAGCAGATCGGCGACCTCCGCCAGCCACGCCGGCAACTCCGTGCCACCGGCTCCACCGGTATCCGGGAACAACATGTTGAACTGCTGGTAGACCTCGGCTGGTACGTCGTCCGATGTGTCATCGCTGCTGTCGGCTATTCCGAACAGGTGGGTGAGAAGCATCCGGTCGCGCGAACCGGGCAGATGCCAGCCTGAGTCCACGCTGTCGGGCGCGGGCTTGCGCGAACGAGGAGTGGCGGGGCGCTCGTCGCCCAGCCACAGCTCGCCTTCCAAGACGTAATTGAGGAACTGGTCGGCCAAGAACCGGGTGCGTGTGAGCGGTGGCACGACCTCGCGGTCTTCGGCCGGCAACAGCATGCTCCGTTCGGTGTCCAGCCGGACGAGCGGAAGCTCGGTCGCCATGCCACTGGCCGCGAGCTTCAGCTGCCGCGCACCCGCGTCGAACATGTTGCTCTGCAGCAGGTCCACCTCGTCGACCAAGAGCACCGCGCAACGGCGCAGCAGGAACTCTCGCACCGGCAGGCGATTCAGCTCTACCCCGTCGACCCGCACCGGGACGGGCACACTGCCGTCGACGAAGTTGTGGTGGTTGGTGACGACGATGTCGGCGGACGCCGCCTCATGCAGGCCGCGGTGCCGGCCGCACACGCCGAGGTAAGGACAAGCGTGCCGGGGCGAGGGTTGTCGTTTGCGCTTGGGATCAGGCTGCTCCACCGCGGGACGCAACCCGGTGCACGGCTCGTCAGGGGCAATGGGTGGCGGCCCGTCGACCACCAGCGCTGTGAGCGCGCAACCGTAGCCCAAGGCGTCGAACCGGTCCCACTGTCCGCGCTTGGCCGCGTGCTCGGCCTTCTCCGCGAGGCGCCGGGGCGACACCAGCGCTCTACAGCTCCGGGGTAGCCGCAGGACCTGGAGGTCCCCGGTGATCTTGTCGGCGGTTTCCATGGCTTCGTGGACAGTGCCGACCACTATCGCGACGGGAATGCCGGAACGGGCCAAGTGCTTGGCTAGAAGCCTGATAAGGACGGATTTGCCGACTCCGGTCGGTGCGTTCAGAAGCCGGGTCCTGCCGGACCGCAGCAGAAGCTCGGTCACCAGGACGTCCTCGTCGTCACGCAGTCCGGCGAACAGCTCCCGGAGGACCTTTTCCTGCCAGTTCTTCTTGCCACGGCATTGTGCGATCTCCGCGGCCAGTTGCAGCAGTTGCTCGGGCTTGACCGCCAAGTCAGCCAAAAAAGGCGTGGTGTCGAGGGTGACCGGGTCGACGGTAGCGTTCGCCGCCGCAGCCGGAAGATCTACGACGGACTCTCCTCGCCATCCGAACGTCCACCTGCCCGGTCCCGCCACGGGCAGCGGGCTCCTGTTCTGCGCGTACTTCTCCTCGGCTTCCTGCACCAGGTGTGCGACAAGATCGAGGGGGCGTTGTCCGTGCCGCGCCACCACCGCCACGACCTCGTTGCCGGGTACGTCGTCCGGGCTGGCGTAGGGGCTGTCCGGATCCGTGCACAGGGCACGCGCTGCCTCGAGGAACCGGCGAGGTGCCCCGATTTCGTTGGGCCTGATCCGCAAGAACCGTCCCACCAGGCGCTTCGTGGCCTCCGGCTGAGTGGCCCAGGCGCGCCACAGATCGAGCCGGCCCCCGGCGATGAGCGCGGCCGCGTCCAGAGGCACGTTCATTCGTTCGTCGGGACCCGGAAACCCGAAGAACTCCTCGGCGAGCGCACAGGCGATCTGGGTGGCGATGCCGCTCGGTGTGGTGGTCATGCCGACACCGTCGCGGCGTCATCGAGTTCTGCCAGGAAGCCTTTCATCGTGGCGGCCCGGTACCCGGAGCCACCGATCAGGTGCTGCAGCAGGTCCAGGCTCGAGCGCTGGTGATCGGGAACGACGATGACCAGGCCTGGTGCCGCGGGGCGGTTACCGCGCAACGCCTCGCCCAGAGCGACGGGAGATGCCCACGCCTTCGCGTCCACGCGCCACGACTGGCCGCCGAGCTCGATCGCGAGGTCGTAGCGATCGCGATGCGGCCACATTTCCACATCCGCTTTCAGGTCGAGCGCGTGATCTCGGATTCCGCATTCCAGCAAGCCGGGCAAGGTCACGTACCGCCAGACGACGCGGGATACTGCCAGCGACTCCTTCGTAGCGGGCTGCGCGGGCACCGGCCGGGCGCGTTCGCCCACGGGTTGCAGCTCGGGTGCCTTGTCCGCGCGGTTTTCGGCCCGGCAGGTGTACATCACTCCGCGGCGAGCGTGCGCCTCACAGCGGACGTCCACGATCGGCCCCTTTCCGAGCACCCGCATCGGCCACCGACACTTCGGGCAGGCGAAGAACCAGCCGCGTACCTGCCGCCACGACCAGTCCGCGACGGGTTCGTAGAATTGGGGCAGCAGGCTGTCCCAAGTGCGGCGCAGCGTCCGGAGATCGCCGACCGGTTGCTCGACGAGCTGGGTACGCAACCGCACGTAGTCCGCCTCTGTCATCCTGCGCAGTACTTCGTAAACCCGCCGTTCTTCCTGCTCGGAGGCCATCCGGTCCCACGGCCAGAACTGATCGAGTGCGGCGGACGGCACCAGGAACTCCGCGCACAGGTCCTCGGCCTCGTCGGTGAACCGGCCCTCCGCGTCGAGCAGCACGACGTCGGCGATGCCGCTGGTGTCCACGTCGCGGGGGAGCAGGGCCCCCACCGGTTCTCTCAGCCCGGCGCGGAATCGAGCCATGGAGGGAGCTCGGCCGAGGGGATGCGTGGCACCGAGCACGCCAAGGCAGGTCATCAGCGCGCGCGCCTTCCGTTCCGCGGGAAGATTGGGGTCGCCGAGTACGGCCGCCGCGAGGCAACAGGCCGTGATCGCACGGCCGCGACGAGGATCCGCCGGGATGGTGGCCGGCGGATCGGAATCGGCCAGGTACTCCTCCACGAACACGACCTTCCTCGGGATCGTCGGTGTGCGATGTGATTTCGGCGAAGAGCTCATCGCGCGGCCGAAACGGAAATTCGTCCGCTGCAGCACCAGCACGGTGATCGGCAGCAAAGCACAGGACCACGCCGTGGTCAAACCCGCTGACCTGCATCGACCGGTCAATTTCATGACATTTCCAGGACACCGAGGGTCCGGTCGCGGGTGTGGTGATCCGGCTGTTTAGCTTGTCGCTCGTGTCGCGCCGATCGGAAGGAGGGGGCATGCAGCCCGAAGAGGGAACCGATGTCGAGCTGGTCCTCGTGGACGTCGGCGGCCGGCGGATCGACACGGGACCGGCGGAAGTGGTCTTCGGGTCGGTGCGTCTCGGCCGCTGGCACGTGCACCCGGTGGCGGGGGCGAACCGAGCGTTTCCCGGTACCTCGGCGCACCTGGTGAAGATCAACTACGACTTGCGTGTCGATCCCGGTGCGCCCGCCGTGCGCTGGTTCGAGATCGGCTTCGTGCTGGCGGACTCCGATGCCGCCGTCGTCGCGGCCCTGCCGCACGGGGCCACCGGGCCCCGCCCGGCGACGTCGTACCGGCTCAGCCGCAACCTGGAGTTCGTTCCCGTCGAGAACGGCGCCGCCGAAGTCCACGTCCCGCCGGTCGAGGGGCCGGTGCACGTCTACGGCGCGTCCGGTGATGCGATTCGGTGGCTGCACGTCGCTCCGGGGAGGGCGGGTGTGCTGCCGGGTTCCTATTCGGCGTGGATCGTGCTGCTGACGCCGGCTGGGCAGACCGAGCAGAAATTCCGGCTGGCCGCGCGGTTCGAAACAGAATTCGTCGACGGAGAAGACTTTCGGCCGGTGCCCAAGTCGACTGAGTTCGGTATTTCACTGATCGGTTCCGGTCGCTCGGCCGCAGTCGAGGCCGAAGAATGCGATGAGCCCGGTGTCGGACTTCCCGGCAGTTCGCCTCGCGTCTTCATCTGCTATGCGCACGAGGACGAAACGCACAAGAAAAAGGTGCGTGATTTCGCCGATCTTCTTCGCGAAAACGGCTTGGACCCGCGGATCGACGAAGGCCAGGAGGGACCTCGCACCGAGTGGGACCACTGGGCATTGCGCGAGATCAGGGAAGCGGACTTCATCGCAGTCATCGCGTCACCGACCTGCCGAGCGGTTGGTGACGGGACCTATCGGGGCGACGATCGCGCAGGCATCCGCAGCGAACTCGGCGTGATCAGGAACCTGCTCCAGAAACACCCTCGGTGGGCGAGCTACCTCCTGCCCGTCGTCCTGCCCGGCTGCTCGGTCGAAGACATCCCGATGTTCCTGCACCCGGAGACCATGGACCATTACGTCGTCGAGGCGCTGACCAAGACCGAGATCGAGTACTTGCTGAAGACGATTCGCATGACGCCGCCGTGGCAGGGTTGGGACCGGCCGTGACCGGTACCTTCCATGGGCTTTTCACCGGGATCGACCGCTATCGCGACCCCGGCTTCCGCCGCCTGAACTTCGCGGCGCGGGATGCTGGCGTCCTCCATGCGCTGTTTTCCGACAACGTGAGCGGGGACTGCGTCCTCCTCGAGAACGAGGATGCCACCCGTGACCGGTTGACCGCCGAACTCAGCCGCCTCGCCGAGGTCGCCGGCGGCGATGACGTGGTTGTGATCACCTTCTCCGGCCACGGCACCCGGTCACGGGAGCTGGCGACCCATGACGCGGTCCCGGGAAACTTCGCCGAGACGGCCCTCCCGCTGACCCGGTTCGTCGACCTCGTCCGGGCGATCCGCGCGCGGCTGCTGGTGGTCGTGCTCGATTGCTGTTTCTCCGGTGGAATGCTGGCGCGGGCCTTCGCCGAGCCCGACGGTGACAACGCGCGGTCCGACGGAGCGGGTGCATGGGAGATCCTGCAGTCGATCAGCGGTGACGGCCGAATCTTCCTCGGAGCGGCGTCGGCGGACGAAGAGGCGTTCGAGTCTGCTCGCTACCGGCACGGGATCTTGACCCATCACCTCGTTCAGGCGTTGATGGGCGACGGCGGTGTCCTCGACCGTGGCGCGGTGTGCCTGTCATCGCTGGTGAAGCAGGTACTGGACCGGGTCACCGCAGAGGAGACCGGGGTCGGGCGTCGCAAGCAGCACCCCACGTTCGAGGGAACCATGCGCCGGACTCGGTTCCCGCCGTTGGCACCGGGGCCCCGCTACCGCCAGATCGGCGGCCACACCCAGCCGCCTCCGGTAACCAAAGACCTGATGTCGCTCCTGCCCCACGGCATCCCGGAGCAGGTGGCCGAGCAGTGGCGTGCTCAAGTGGACAAACTCAACGACGTGCAGTTATCCGCCATCCACCGCGGGCTCCTGCGTGGCTGCAACGTCCTGGTCAGCGCCCCCACCGCAAGCGGTAAGACCATGGTTGGCGAGCTCGCCGCGCTGCACGCGACGACGCAGAACCTCAAGGCGGTGTTCCTCCTCCCGAGCCGCGCTCTGGTGAACGAGCAGTATCAGCGATTCCGGAAGACGTATACTCCGCTCGGGCTCCGGGTCGTCCGAGCGACTGGCGCCCTGCGTGACCAGGTGAGCGACCTGATGACCGGCTCATACCACCTGGCAGTGGTGACGTACGAGACCTACATTGGCCTTCTCGCGAGCCATCCACGCTTGTTGGCGGGGGTCGGAGTCCTAGTCGTCGACGAGCTCCAGTCCCTGCTGCTGAGCGACCGCGGTCCGCGACTGGAACTGTTGTTCACCCGCCTGCGCCGGGCCGCGCACCGTAATCTGCCCACCCCGCAGCTGGTGGGGCTTTCAGCCGTGCTGAGAGAGGTGGACCGGCTGGCGGCCTGGCTCGACGCGAGCCTTGTGCGAATCACCGACCGAGTTATCCCGCTGCGCGAAGGCGTTCTCGGCCCGGACGGCACTTACCTACACCGGCTCCACGGCGGCAAGCAGGCGCAGGTCGCGCAGGCCGAAGAACAGCTGCTCACGACATCCGGGGTGGTGACTGGTGACGACCTCGCGGAACGGCTGGTCGGAGAGCTGGTAGCACAGGGCGACCGCGTCCTGGTTTTCCGCTCCAGCCCCCTCCGCGCCCGCGCTTTCGCCCGCCGACTCTCTGGTCGCTTGGACCTGCCTGCCGCCAAATCCGTGCTGAGCGCGCTTCCGCAGGGTGACGTGTCCCGAGTGGGAGAAGTGCTGCGCGACTGCCTTGCCAACGGTGTGGCTTTTCACAGCACCGATCTTGGTGAGGCGGAGCAGCAAGCGGTGGTGGAGGGGTTCGGCGGGAAAGAGGGGCCGATTCGCGTCGTGGTCGCGACCACGACGCTGGCCCAAGGTGTGAACCTGTCGGCCGATTCGGTCGTGGTGTGCGAGCTGGAGCACCCCAGTCGCTCCGGCCGGCCATACACCGCGTCGGAGTACAAGAACATGGCGGGTCGAGCGGGCCGCGACGCCGCCAAGGATGTGCCCGGGCGGGCGATCGTCTTGTCGGACGGCGGCGTCGACACCCAGCGGATCTGGCGGCGCTACGTGAACGCCCGGCCAGACCCCGCACGCTCGGCGCTGTTCGGCGCCGACCTCGCTTTGCCCAGCTTGGTACTCACCGTGCTCAAGGGCCTCGCCGAGGAGTCCGACGGTGCCGACGCGGCCGGGGTGGCGGATTTTCTGGCCTGGACTTACGGCGCCTTTCAGAGCCAGCACGATCGCACCAGCGGACCGTTTTCGTTCGCGGAGGTTCAGTCGGTGGTCGCCTCGCTGATGGAGGACGGGTTCCTGATCGCCGCCGACAATGGCTACCGGCTGACTCCCCTCGGTGAGACGGTGGTTCGCAGCGGCCTGGACATCGAGTCAGCTCGCGTCCTGGCCGGCGCCCTGGGAGCGGTGGCGGATACGGAGCTGACCAGGATGACCTTGCTCGGTGTAGCGCAGCTGATCACCGAAGTCGATGACGTGCGTTTTACCAAGCCATCCGTCAACTGGCAGCGCGAATACGACGAGTTCGCGCGGCAGCTGCCGCGGCAGCGATGTGCGCCCGCCGTGGCGGCCGCCTTGCTCGGCCCCCGCAGCAAGGGCGGCGCCGAGATCGGCCGGGTTCGGCGCGCGCTCGCGTGCCTGATGTGGTCCAACGGCCGGCCGATCTCGAAGATCGAGACGGCACTGACGCTTCACCTGCGCCCCCAGGCCGGTATTCGCGACCCCGGTCCGATCGCCCATGCGGCACAACGGACTGCCGACGTGATCCGTGCGGTCGTCGACATCGCCCGCCACTTGCACCCTGAGGCAGAGCTCGCCGAGCTCGCTGAAGTTCTTCCTTGGCAACTCTCGCTGGGGATAGTCAAGGGCCTGGTTCCTGTCGCTCGGCACTTGGACCGTCGTGTTGAGCGCGAGGTCTACCTGCGGCTGGATCAATTGGGCCTAACCGATCCGGAGGGCGTCGCCGCCGCCGACACCGCGCAGCTGCTGCAGTGCGCAGGTAGTGAGGATCTGGCGGACGCCGTCCGGGCAGCGGCTGAGGCCGCTGTGGCTGAAGCGAACCAGCCTGCTCTCGACGACCTGATCGATCCGCCGAAGGACTGAGCCGTGTCGGCAGCGGGCCAGTGGTGCACAGCGCCGCCCGTTGACCTCTCTTGCTGTACGTGAGTAGCGAAGCCATGACGAAACCGCAACGCTTGACGAAATGCTCAGGCCGAACTGTCAGTTCAGCGAGATCGTTGTGGTTAGCGAGCAAGATCGTCCTCGGACACCAAAAGTGGTGAACTTTCACCGATCCTCTCACAGTGCGCCGATCACCGATTTTGGTGGTCGGCATCTTGCGTTCCAGCCCCGTGTCACCCGGTCGGGGTGGTCAGCGTGAGCGCTTTCGTAGCTCCGGTGATCCCCGGTGCCGGCCTCGACGGCCTGCTCGCGCCGCTGGCTCCGATCGCGGTTCCTCTCCCGCTACCGACTCCACCGCCTGATCGGTCCCGGTGCGTTCTGGCCTACGCGATCGCCCGCATCGACGCCTCCGGCCGTGTCTGCGTGCGGCCTTTGCTCAGGTTGTTGGGCTGGCCGGCGTCGGTCCGGCTGGCTGCGACCGGCGTGGCGACCTCGGTGGTGATGAAACCCGATCCTGGCGGGGCGTTCCGGTTGGGCACGCGCCGGACAGTGGTGCTGCCGGTCGCACTCCGCCGCCTGTGCGGCGTGACCCCCGGCGATGACGTCCTGCTGGTTGCTGACCCGGAGCACGGCGTTCTGGTCGTGCACCCGTTGACGGCCCTAGACCGGATGATCCTCGGCTATCACGCCTCCCTGACCGGAGGTGGTTCCGGTGACCAGTAGCCAGATGGAACTGGACGCGGCCCGGCTGCTGCTGTCGAAGATGGGCGTCGCTCCCGCCGACTTGCTCACCGAACCGGTGGAGCGCCCCCAGGTACCGACGTTCACCGACTACATCCCGGTGGTTGCTCGCGCGGTGTCGGCGGCGACGGCACGCTCGTATTCGTCGTACTGGCGTCGCCTGGAGGCGGCGTGGGGGAGTCGGCGGTTGAATGAGCCGTCGCCCTCGGAGATCAAGCACCTGGCTGAAGAGTCTCGGGCGCAGGCGGTGGTGCGGCGGAACGCGGCGGAGAACTTCATCGCCGCAGTCCGCTGCCTCTACCGGCATGCGGTCGCCGACCGGATCCTGACTGAAGCCGAGAATCCGGCACTGAAGGTCGCCAAACCCCGCCGGCTTCCCTCACCACGACGAGCGCTCGCTGACCACGAACTCATCGAGATCAACGCCGCGGCGGCCGAGACGGGAGACGACCCGTATCTCGACACGCTGCTGTTGCGGCTGCATACCGAGACTGCGTGCTGGCGTGGGGGAGTGCTGGGGTTGCGGCGGCGAGACCTGGAGGAGACCCAGTGTCTCGTCTACCTGCGGGAGAAGGACGGCACGAGCCGGTTCCAGCGGTGTCGCCGACGTTGATGAGACTGCCGGTCTCGCACGCCGACGAGCGCGGGGCAATCCACCCCGACGGGCCGCTGCTGCGGTACCGGACCGGTGAGCCGATCACCAAACGCCGCTACGACTACCTGTGGGAACGGATTGGCCGGCACGTCACATCAGTGCACACGCAGAACATTTCCACCCACTGGCTCCGGCACACCACGCTCACGTGGGTGGAGCGCCGGTTCGGCTACGGCGTCGCCCACGCCTACGCCGGCCATTCCGACTCCGCCGACAGCGCCACGGTAACCTATGTCAAAGCCTCGCTCCATGACGTGGCCACCGCCTTGGCCGCGCTGACCGGCGAACCTCACCCCCTGGCCCACAAGTTGCGCCGCAACTCGTTCAGCAACGTCTCCATGATCGACAGTCGGGTGGCGGGATCGGTGCCGGCGAGCGGTTGTCCCTTCGTCTCCCACTTCGCTTCGTCCCCGGCCAGTTCGTCCAGACCCGCGTAGGTCAGCAGGAGCTGGCCGGTCTGTTCGAGGTTGGGCATGGTGATGCGCCAGCCGCGACGCAGATCGGCCCACACCCGCTAGGTGACCGACTCCCGCAGCGCCCGGATGACCTTCGTCTTGGCCACGTACTCGACGTCGGGATTCAGGGCGTAGTCGGCGATCTGCACCTTCAGGCACTCGATCACCCGGCGGCCGAGGTCCTCGTCGGTGAGCGGCTCGTCGGGGAATCGTCGTTGCTGGTGCAGCGCTGCCTGGTACAGCGCGGAGCGGACCATGCCGACGAGGACGAAGTCGTTGAAATGTCCCGCCTGCAGACTGGCATCCTGCCGGTTGTCGGAGAAGACCAGGAACTTGCGGGCCTCCGCATCGAGATCCACAGCCTCGCGCAAGGTGCGCACGACCGCCTGAGACAGGACGGATACCGCGCTGGGCACGGCCTTCCGTGCCCAGGCTCGCGACCCGGGAGAACTCCGACTGCATTGCACTTTCGTAGCTCGTCTTGCACGTTGGGCAGAAATGCAACGTCTCGAAGAACGCGGCCGTGACGCCGTCGTCGCAGGCGTCACCGAAGACCTCGACGCGGACACCCTTCGGCAGCCGCGGCCAGCGGGCCTTGTCCAGCACGCGGTCGCCTCCGGACTCCACGATCCAGTCGTCGGGGACGAGTTCGAGCAGGTCCGGAGATGACCGATCCGGCCACGCTTTCTCAGTGATCAGGAGCAGTCCCGCAGCGTTGTCCTGCTCGACAAGGCCGCCGCCGAGCAGACGAGGTTCAAACCGCTCGCCACCCTTTTTTCTGGTGACAAAAAGGAAATCCTGACCGCATTCGCGGCAGAAGGCGAGTGGGAACAACGGCTGCCTCGCCGGTCCCTGAGGAGCACTGCGCTGATAGTGCGTCGTGAGATATCGCTGTTCGGGACGGTCGAGGGTGACGTAGGCGGTGTCGCCCTTGCCGATGAACTGGTGAAGTTTGAAGGCGAACAGAGAGCGTCCGTCTTCGTCGCGGGACTGCGAGCCGGCCAGCAGAGTTCCCTCAGTGCTCGAGCGCATGTCGCGAGATCTGTGCCGGTCAGCTCGGCGAGTCGCCCAGCCGCATCCTGCAGCCGAACGGGCGGTAGGCGGGAGAGGCTGCCTTCGTCGTCCGTACCCAGTCCGAAGGTCTGCTCGATCCAGATCGCCAGGTCGTCGCGGCGCAAGGCGTCCTGGTCCGCCGGTGGGCTCGCGAGCACGCGCGCGGTCAGCCGGTGTGAGCTGCTCTCGCCGACGGTCGCCCGCCGCAGGGACTCCCCGACGATATTGGCGGCCGGGATCGACGTACCGAACAACCGGCTCGCCAACGTCGCCACTTCCGCCCGCTGAGCCGCCCTGGTCCCAGGGCCGGCAAGGGTCGCGCTGGTGCCGACGCACTGCAGGTGCTGCGCGCCCACGGCTCCGCGCAGGCGGCGGATCAGCATGGCGACGTCGGCGCCCTGGCGGCCTCGGTAGGTGTGCAGCTCGTCGAGCACCAGGAACGAGAGGTTCCGGGCGCTGGTGATGAGACTCGTGCGCTCCCGGGGGCGGGTCAGCATCAGCTCTAGCATCACGTAGTTGGTGAGCAGGATGTCGGGAGGCCGGGCGAGGATGACGTCGCGTTCGGCCCGGCTCTCCTGACCGGTGTACCGCTTGAACGTCACCTTCGGTGCGACCTTGCCGAGGAATTTCTCGAGCTCGCCACGTTGGCTGTTGGCCAGGGCGTTCATCGGGTAGACGATGATCGCGCGGACACCTCGCCCGGACCCTTCCCGCAGGACGCGATCGACGATCGGCACGATGTAGGCCATCGACTTTCCTGAGCCGGTTCCGGTGGTCAGGACGTAGGACTCGCGGCGCGCTGCGATCTCGATGGCGTCGACCTGGTGCTGGTGGAAGGCGATTTCCTGCCCATCGGCGCTCGAGGTCGCGCGAGCACGGAAGATGCCTCGATTGTCCGGATGCAGGAGTCCCCGGTCGACGAGCTCACCGACTGAACCGCCGGGCTCGAAGGCGGGATTCAGCGCGAGCCACGGCTCGGGCCACATCAGCCCGTTATCAACTTCACGCTGCACTTTAGCCAGGATTTCCGGGTCGCGAATATTGAGAAATCCCCGCACGAAAGCCTTGTAGTCCTCGAGTGCCTCGCCGAGTGCGGCGAAGCGTCCATTTCCCCTGATCTCCGCACGCCACCTCGCCGTGACAGCGGAAGCAGTCAGTGCTGTTCGCCGCCTGGGCTATCAGGATCACGGACGCGACCAAATCCCACGAACCTCGAAACCGGCGCGGATTCGTCGTTTGACGACGTTACAAAACCGGTCGACTCCCTAGTCTAAGTCCTCTCCATGTCACGCTTCCAGACACAGTTGTCGCACTCGCGGTGCGAACCGTTTCATATTGGGCTATTCGTGGTGCAGAACCGAGTTGACGATGCAACGAATATGGCGAGATTTCGTCGCTCAGCGCGGGCTGCCGGCGGCGATTGGTAGATGTCAGTGACTAGCTGCGGTCGTCGCCGAGCGACTCGGCGATATCGGTCAAGGGGCCCAGTCGGCGCCGGCCCACTCCCGCAGCGTCGGCTGCATCGGGCCGACCTGGACGTGGCCGAGGAATCCCTTGGTCGGTGAGCCGCCGCTGACCCAGGCCTGCGCCGAGCTCGTCGAGTAGCCCAACCCGAACGTCTTGTCGATGAAGGCCCACAAGAACGTCAGCCCCATCACGACGCGCAAGACAGCCAGTGCCGAATCGCGGGTGGGGGAGGCGTGCCGGGGCTGCTGAGCTGTCCGCGGGCCCGGTTGGTCGGGGAGGAAGGGCATGGTCAGGGTCGGGCCGCGGTCCTGGACGGACATCGTGGGCTCCTCTTCGGTTGTACCCGAAGCATGAGCCGTCGCACAGACCGGGCGCTGGTGCCGAAGTCCTCGAATTGTGGCGACTTCGGGCCACAGTCCGGTCCGGCCCGAGCAGGACGGGGGAGGGAGACGGGCCCGGCGAAGAGGCCGTGTTACTCGGATTGCCAGCCATGGTCGTACTCGACGACCGGATCCGGCCCGGCGGGTGGTGGCCGACTGGTATCGGCTTGGTTGGCGCCGTGCTCAGCGGGGCCGCGTTCGTCGTCCGGGAGTCCGCGGCTCACTCACGCCCCGCCGGCCGCCGCGTTTCCCTTACCTGGTGGAACGGCGTAGGTTGAAGTCATGGCCGGTCCCCGGCCTCATCAGTGCTGGTGACGTCGGTCCAGAGCCCGCTGACGCGAGATCAGTCAACGGGATGCGAGCAGGACATGAGCAGGATCCCCGCCATGGGTGCACGAGATCCTCAGCGGCTGGACGATTTCGGGCCGCTGACGTTGCCGTTCCCGGAGTTGCCGCGGATGGAGCTGGAGAAGCTCCTGGGCGACGTCGCGGCCCGCGCGCAGGATGTGCTGGCGACCCAGGGGCGGTTGCGGGCGTTGCTGCGCGCCCACGCCATGGTCGCCAGTGAGCTGAGCTTGCAGGTCGTGCTGCAGCACATCGTGACCGCGGCCAGGGAGCTGGTGGAGTCCCGTTATGCGGCGTTGGGTGTGATCGGTGAGCACGGGCTGCTGGACGAGTTCGTCCACACCGGGATGGACGCCGAGCTGATCGAGCGCATCGGTGAACTGCCGCGGGGCCGGGGGATCCTGGGGCTGCTGACCCGCCGGGCGGAGCCGATCCGGTTGGCCGATCTCAACAGCCATCCCGACGCGGCCGGGTTCCCGCCGGGCCATCCGCCGATGGACAGTTTCCTGGGGGTGCCGGTCCGGATCCGGGACCGGATCTTCGGCAACCTCTACCTCACCGGCAGCGTGAACGGTGAGTTCAGCGCCGAGGACGAGCAACTGGCGGTGGCGCTGGCGGCGACGGCCGGGGTGGCGATCGACAACGCGCGCCGGTTCGCCGAATCCGAACAACGCCGCACCTGGCTGACGGCCTCCACGGAAATCACCCAGCGCCTGTTCGCCGGCGACGACGCCCGGCCGCTCGACCTGGTGCTGCGGCATGCCCAGGAGGGCGCGTCCGCCGATTTCGCGACGCTCGCCCTGCTCTCGGAGGCCGGGCGGGTGGAGGTCACCGCGGCGATCGGGGTGCTGGCCGAGCACGTGCTCGGCACCGTGGTGGACCTGGACGGCAGTCTCGCCGGGCAGGTCGTGCGGTCCGGGATCCCCAGCCTGACCGACGACTACGCCGCCGCCGGCTTCGCCGACCTTCCGGTGCCGATCGGGTCGGTCGTCGTGGTTCCGCTGTCCGCCGGGCAGCGGGTCATGGGCGTGCTGAGCGTGGGGCGGCTGGCCGGGCGGCGCGGGTTCACCCGGGCAGATATGGGGCATCTCGCCGGGTTCGCCAGCCATGCCGGGGTCGCGATCGAGCTCCAGCGCGTCCGGGTCGAGAAGCAGGCGGTGCGCATCGTCGATGAGCACGATCGGATCGGGTCGTCGCTCAACGAGCACGTGAGCGGGAAACTTCACGCTGTCGCGACCGGGCTGCAGGGCTTGGCCAGTGCGAGTACCCGCCCGGCGGTGCGTGACCGGCTCACCGCCTACATCGCTGTCCTCGACGACACGATCGGGCGCATCCAGGCCACCGTCTACGATCTTGATCCCCGTTCGCACGAGACGGAGAACCTGCGCGAGCGGCTCCTGACGGTGATCGACACCGCGGGGTCGGTGCTGGGGTTCGACGTGGAGACCAGCTTTGTCGGCAGCCTTGCGGCGGTCCCACCGACCGTCGTCGACGACGCGGTGGCGATCGTCGAGGACGCGCTGTCGGAGATCACCCGGCAGGCCGACGCCACCGCTGTCGAGATCCAGATCAGCATCGTGTCGGAGCTGCTCACCCTCGATGTCGTCGACAACGGCGTCACGATGGCTGCTGTGGGCCGCGTGGTCACGCCGGGGCCGAGCGGGTGCCGGAGCGGTGCGGGCACGCTCGGGCAAAGCACGTCCGCGAACGGAAGCACCCACCTGACCTGGACCGTTCCCCTGCCGCGGCGCGAGGGCGAAAACTGACCCCTCACGGTCGGTGTGGCGGAGGCGCTGGGCCACGGTGCGTTCCGGCCATAGCGGGAGCGGTGGCGTCGCGGCTGGCTCAGTCGCGATCACCTACGGTCTCAGTTCGGGCCGGTGCCGCGCTGCACCGCGCGGACACTCAGCAGCCGCTGGTCCAGCACGTGTTTGGCACAGGCGATGAGCGCCGGGTTCGGGCAGCAGCACGGGGAAGATGTTGCCCGGCTGGTACACCCGCAGGCCATGCGCCGGTGACCGCCGTGCGACACAAACACGAGCGGTGGTCACCGGCGGGAAACAGCACTTTCGACGAGCAGCTACCCGGTACAGTCCCCAGGCGCAGTAAGGCGGTACCCGGGGACGAAGTGGACCCGGCAGTGGCCAGGTCGACCAGATGGAGCCGGGGACACAGGTCGGGTGCCAGGTTCACCACGCTGTCGCGATCGCCGGCATCGGAACCGCCGGTCGCTTGCTGCCGGGCAGGTCTGGAGATCGAGGCTGTTGCATGTTCTGTGGCGGCCGGTTGGGTCGCTGTGCCGACGATGATCCAGCTGTCGCGTGCCAGCTCCTCGACCAGGCCGAGTTTGCAATAGTGCCGCACGGTTCGACCGTGATGCTGGCGAACGCCTCGACGAGTCGCCGGACGCGCGAAAAGGACCGGGAGACCTGCTCCCGAGGGACCAAGGACTCTTCAGGAAGCAGGGCATGCGGTCGCAGAGTTCTCTTATGACACTCGCCGAACGCCGGGGTACCCGGACCGGCACGCCGCACGGGCTGGTCCTGCTTCGCCCCGCCCGGGTGGCGTATTTCTGCTCTGGTGCTCTCGCCGTCGTGGCCACGGCGGTCGCGATGCTGAGCTTGACGTTGCCTTCGCTGCTGTCCGGCGTCGAGGCCGCCAAGGGGAGCTTGCGGGGCACGGCGTTGGTCATGGTCTGCGTCGCCGTCCCGGTACTCGTTGTCGCGATGTCGCTGACCGCTCGGGGGTCCGCGCGTGGGCTCGTGGTCTGGCTCGGAACTGCGGGCTACCTGCTCTACCAAGCGGTGCTCTTCTGCTTCGCGACCCCGCTGAACAACCTGTTCCTCCTTTACGTCGCCTACCTCGGGCTGGCTTTGTGGAGCCCGGTCACGGTGCTTCAGGCAGCGGATCTGCACGCGTTCGGCGAGCGGCTGGCGTCGGCGATGCCGGTGCGGTGGATCACGGGGTTCGCGCTCGTCCTGGTCCTGCTCAACGCCGGCGCGTGGCTCGTCCAGATCGTTCCCGCGGTCTTCAGCCGGAACCCGGCGTCCCTGCTCGACGGCACGGGGCTGCTGACGAACCCCGTCTTCGTCCAGGACCTGGCGGTCTGGCTGCCGCTCCTGGCCGCGGCCGCGTTCGCCGGCCGGCGTCGTGCCACCTGGGGATTGCTGGTCACCGGTGCGATGCTGGTGATGTTCGTGCTGGAGGGGATCGGTGTCGCCACGGACCAGTGGTTCGGTTCGCGCGCCGATCCCGCTTCCGGGATCGCGTCGAGTGCGATGGTGCCTGTTTTCGCCGTGGTCGCGCTGGTCGTCGCGGTGCCGCTGGCCTGCTACCTCCGCGACGTCGACCGGACCCCGCACAATGCCGAAGGAGACGACCGTGACGCGCCATCCTCACGATGACTCAGTGGCAGCGACCAAAAGCCGGCTGCGGCTGGCCGGCGCGCTCGGTGCGTTCGTGCTCGCGGCGTTGGCCGCCAGGAAGTGGCAGTTGCGCTGGGGTGCCAACCCTCGCGAAGTCACCGCCACGCTGACGGGGGACGATCTCATCGCCGAGCCCGATCTCGTGGCGACCCGGGCCATCACGATCTCCGCACCCGCGTCGGAAGTGTGGCCGTGGCTCGCCCAGCTGGGCCAGGCGCGTGGCGGGTTCTACAGCTACGACGCCTGGGAAAATCTGGTGGGCTGCGATATCCACAGCGCCGACCGCGTCGTTCCGGAATGGCAGCACGTCGAGGTGGGCGACGAGGTGAAGCTCCACCCGGACGTCTCGATGGCCGTGGCCGGCGTCGACGAGGGCCGGGCCTTGGTGCTGCGCGGCGCTGTGCCGATGGGAAAGGCGGCCGCACCCTACGACTGCACCTGGGCTTTCGTCCTGCGTGATCGACCGGACGGGTCGACACGGCTGGTGATGCGCGAACGGTACGGCTACACGCGTCGCTGGGCGGGTTTGCTGATCGAGCCGGTCGAGGCGGTCAGCTTCGTGATGAGCCGGAAGATGCTCATGGGTGTCCGGGACCGCGCCGAAGCCGGAGGCGCTCCGGACGTGGCGGCGCAGCGAGACGAAACCACGACGGGAGGCCGGCATGCGGGCGCATGACGACGAGAGCTGGCGACGGAGCACCCTCATCACCCATCACGTGGATCACCCGCCCCAGGTCAAGGCTCTCGTCGACGAGCTGTACGAGACGCTGACCGCGCCTGGGCGTGGCGGATACGAGGCCATGATCACGGGGGAGTACGTCGAGCCCGGCGAACAGGTCATCTACGGCCCGTGCGGTGGCGGCGTCCTCGCCACGATCGCCATGCCCGAGCGCGGAGGAAGGACGTTGCGTTTGACTCGTCTGGTCTACGGCGGCTGCACCACCCACGAGATCCGGCAGGACCTGGTGGCTCGTGGCTTGGGTTCGCTGGCCATCACCTGGGTGTATCCACCGGACACGATGCTCGAAGAGGACCCCTCGTAACCGACGGAGCAGGTCACGCGTCCGCCGCCGTGGTCCCCGCCCGCGCGGACGCCACTGGCCAACCAGTGGGCGAAGCCGTCACGATTGCGGTCCTCGAGCTCGTCGAGGTATCCCTGCGCCGCGGCCCGACACCGTGCCGGGTGGCGTCGCAGCTGGCTTTGGAGGTCGAATCGGGTTCCAGTCGGTGCATGCGGCGGCCCCAGCTCGCGTGGGCGCGGTTCGGGTGGGGGCTGGCATTGGCGAGGCGGTAGCAGCGGCGGCGGACGTGGCTGGGTACCGCCGTGACCGCCGGTCTGGTCGGCGTGCTCCTGCTGGCATACGGCGCGATCGCCGTCTACGTCGACGCGGCAGGTGCTCTGGAAGTCGTCGCGTGGTCCTCGCGATCGGGGGCAGCCGTGGTGCGGCTCAGGTGCTCCAGGACTCTTCCGGAGAAGGCGATGGCCGGGATCCCCGGGGAGCCTGGTGCCGATTCTCGTCGCCGTACCGCACTCGTCGTCAGTCGCTGGCTCGATGCCTTAGGTCCCGCCGCACGAGGTCCCCTGGCACTGGCCGCCTCAGATGCGGACGGCGAGGGTGGACTGAACGAGCGGGGCGGCAAGCGCTGCCCGGACGGAGGCAGGTCGTGCGCTTGGGTGTGGCGGGTGCTCTGGTCGGTGGCGCGTACCGGCGCGGTGATGTCGAGGTGGACCGGGAAAGCGGTTTGGTGACCGCGGTCGGGGTGGCTGGTCCTGGCTCGGGGATCGCGGTGCCGGGCCTGGTCGATCTGCAGGTCAACGGGTTCGCCGGGGTCGACTTCCTGAGCGCCGACGTCGACGGCTACGCCCACGCGAGTGCGGCGCTGGCCCGCACGGGCGTGCTGGCCTACCAGCCCACGCTGATCACCAGCCGGCCCGAGCAGACGGTGACCGCCATCGAGACCGCCGCCAAAGCCCAGGCGGCGGAGGGAGCGCGGATCCTCGGCGTGCATCTGGAAGGACCGTTCCTCTCACCCGCACGGCCGGGGACCCATCCGGTCGAGTTGCTGCGGGCGCCGGACACCGGACTGATGGAGCGGTTGCTCGCGTCCGGGCCGGTCACCCAGGTGACCTTGGCGCCGGAACTGCCCGGCGCGCTGGACGTGGTCGGCGCGTGCGTCCGGGCCGGTGTGCTGGTGGCGTGCGGGCACAGCGACGCGACGGCGGCCGAGGCACACGTGGCGTTCGACCGCGGCGCGCGGTCGGTGACGCACCTGTTCGACGCGATGCGCCCGTTCACCCACCGCGACCCGGGGATCGCCGGTGCCGCGTTGACCCGGGACGATGTCTTCGTCGGGGTGATCGCCGATCCCAGCCATCTCTCGCCCGAGGCAGTCCGGTTGGCGTTCCAGGCCGCGCGTGGCCGGGTCGTGCTGGTCACCGACGCGCTGGCGGCCGGTGGCTGCCTGGACGGTCACTACCGGCTGGGCGATGTGGAGTTCGAGGTGTCGGGTGGTACGGCTCGGCGGGCCGACGGCACGTTGGTCGGCACCACGATCACGTTGCTGGACGCGGTCCGGGATGCCTGTGCGGCGGGGATCTCGCTGGAGGTCGCGGTCAACGCGGCGACCTGTACCCCGGCGGAGCTGTTCCCACGCGGTGGCATCGGCTTGCTGCGTCCGGGAAACCGCGCGGACGTCGTCGTGCTCGACGACTCGCTGACCCTACGCACAGTCTTGCGAAGCGCGAAAGAGCTGTGAATCGCCAGGCGTTCAGCGGGAGGGTGGTGGTGAACGTGCTGCCGCCACTGGGTCCGGAGGTCGCGGTGACCGTGCCGCCGTTGGCGGTGGCGAGCTCCCGGACCACTGGGCAGCTGCGCGGCCGGGCCAAGGTGTCGGCGGCGGGCGTCCGCGCAAGGTGGACAGCGACTGCACGGTGGCCGCGTTGCCCGCCCACGCCGACACCCACTTGCGCCAGCCGACCGACTCGACGCAACGGCGACCGCGGTCTGCCCGACGACCATGGCCTTGCACGGCGAACACCGGTAGAAGCCGCAACGTCCAGACCGTAGACCGGCGCCGCGGCCCCGAGTTCGGCCGCGACGCCGGTCTCCGCACATCGCCGCACCGGCGGCGACGTCACATCTGGAAGACGATGCGGGCCGGGACGCGCCCGGCGAGGACGTCGGCGATCGAGTCGTTGACTTCGTCGAGTTTGCGGTCCACGGCCACGACGCGGGTGCGACCGGCCGCGTGCAGGGCGAAGACGTCGGCGAGGTCGTTGCGCGTTCCGACGATCGAGCCGACGACGGACTTGCCGCCGAGGACGGTGTCGAAGATCGGCAAGGTCATGGTGCCGTCGGCGGGCAGGGCGACGCAGACGAGCCGCCCGCCCCGGCGAAGGGAGCGGAACGCTTGGTCGAACGACGCCGGTGAGGCGGCGAGGGCGACGGCGACGTCGGCGCCGCCCAGTGCCTGGATCGCGTCGGCCGGGTCACCGTCGGTGGCGTTCACTACGTGGTCGGCGCCGAGCTCGGTGGCCAGGGCGAGCTTGTCGGCTGTGACGTCGACGCCGATGGTGAAGCCGCCGGCGATCCGGGCGTACTGCAGGGCCAGGTGCCCGAGCCCGCCGATGCCGAACACGGCGACCGTCTCGGCGGGGGCGACGCCGGCGACCTTGATGGCCTTGTACGTGGTCACGCCCGCGCAGGTCAGCGGGGCCGCGTCCCGGGAGCTGACGCCCTCGGGCACGGGGGTGGCGAAGGCGGCGGAGATGGCGGCGAATTCGGCGAAGGCGCCGTTGACTGAGTAGCCGGAGTTCTGCTGGTGTTCGCAGAGGGTTTCGCGGCCGGAGTTGCAGTAGCGACATTCACCGCAGGCGTAGCCGAGCCAGGCGATCGCGACGCGCTGGCCGATGCTGCGGTTGCGCACCGCGGACCCGACCTCCTGGATCACGCCGATGCCTTCGTGCCCGGGAACGAACGGCGGGGTCGGCTTCACCGGCCAGTCACCGTGCGCCGCGTGGATGTCGGTGTGGCACAGGCCGCTGTGCTCGACCCGCACGAGAACCTCATCGGGGCCGATTTCGGGGATCGGCAGGTCTTGGATCTGCAGTGGCGACCCGAAGGCGGTGACGACAGCGGCTTTCATGGAATGCTCCGTTCTGAGGGGCGGATGATCAGCGGGGAGCTGGTGGCCTGGACGGTCCCGGACTCGTGCGCCGGCACCCGCGGTCATGCTGTCGATCACAGCAGTTGCTACGCGCGAGTCCTTAGATCCGAAAGTCCCTGACCCCGCTGACGAAGGCCCCACCTCTCGACATGCGGTTGGCAACGCCGAGCGGTCGTCTGTTTGCCAGACGTCGGCTGGCGATCCGGCGGTTCGTGCAAGGAGCGGAAGCAGATGATCGCCATCGCGCCGCGCGACGGCTCAGTGCACCCGCGGGTGGCCGTGGTCCGGCAGTTCCTCCTGGACGACATGGAAAGAACGTGCCCGGCCGGATTCCGCAGCTGGCTGCGGTGCGATGGCCGGCAGCGATCCTTACCGTTCCTCAACGGGGAACACGGCTTCGTCGAGCCGGCGGTGACTCCGGCCCACCACGCATCGGGCCCGAGTCACCGCGCGCCGTCCGGTCGACGACTACGCTCGGCGGCGAACGGCGCGAGCATGTCGTGCAGTTCGTCGGCCGACAGCGGGCCGTGCGGCCGTCGTCTCGGCGGCGCCGGTTCAGCCCGGTCCAGGCCGAGCATCGCCTTCAGTTCGGCCTCGTCGTGGCTGTCGTGGGCGTACCGCTGCACGACCCTGACGGCGCGGCTGCGCTCTTCCGACGTCGGTTCGGCGAGCATGGCGGGGCCCGCTCAGTCTTCCGGTTCGACGACGTCGAGCCGGTAGCCGGGCACGAGCCGCGCGTGGCCGGGGCTGAACTCGACCCAGACCGAGCCGGGACGCAGGTCGGGCGCGCGGTCGACCACGACGCCGGTCCCGCCGGTGAACCGGCCACTGTGGGCGCGCACCCGCAACCCGTTGGGGAATCCTCCGGCTCGGGCGGGTCCGGGGTTCCGATCGTGGTGGACGGTGCTCATGTCGGCCCCCTCTCCGGTGGGAGATGCCGGACGCTCTGTCGGCACTCACCAGGATTCCGCTCGGCGGGGGACGGAGGCAGAGGCGGAAGCCCGGTCCGCGGGTGCCGTTCCTCCCCTCCGGCCGGGCATTTGTGCCCACGAGCCGTTCCGGTTGGCATGGGGAGCGCGGGCCAGGTGATGCCCCTTGACCTGCAGCATTGTTTTCGGGTTCGTGAAGGCTAGTGCCCGGCGCCGCGCGGTGCCGGGGTGGTGCTGAACTGGCCCTGCCAGCTGGCCTGCGCGCCGGAGTCGCCGATGCGGTAGATGTCGTAGCCGGCAGCACCCGCGGCCGCGATCGCCAGCACCGAGAGCACGATGGTGACTGCGGTTGATGCCGGGGCCAGTAAGGTCCGGCGGCCGGTTCCGTTCGCTTGGATGCGCAAACCCTCCCGTCGGCGCCACCAGACGAGGAGCGCGAGCAGGGCCACCGGGATCGCGACCCACAGCGCGGTGTCGCCGAGTTCGGTGTGGGTCCGCACGAGCGGGGTCGAGGCGACGCGGCGTTCGAGCCATTCGCCGGCCTCCGTCGTGATCGGGACCAGAACCACGACGAGCACGGACAGGATCGCGTTCGGCCCGGCCAGCTTGTCCCGTGCGGCGGGCCACACCGCGCTGAGCACGAGCAGCAGCGCGGCGAGGGGGAGGAGGACAACGATCGCGTGCACGAGCAGCACGTGGGCGGGGAGGCCGTTGAGGGTGGTCATTTTGTCCTTTGCGGAGGGTTGAATCGCTGGGAAAGCGGCCGGTCGGTGAGACCGGAGCCGAGGCGCGGACCGCGCAGGCGGAGGCCGGCCCGCCGTGCCCGGGACCGGCGGGGCCTGGTGGTCACCGGTGGGCCTGGTCGATCGCCGACTGCAGGGACTGCTGGTAGCCCTCGGAGGTGTAGGTGGCGCCGCTGACGGTGTCGATCTGCGCGCTCTGGGCCTGCAGTGTCTCGTGGTTCAACGCCGGCACCGCCTCGGAGTTGATCCGGACGTCGCGGCCGCTTTCCTGCGGGTATTCGATCGCGTCCGCCTCGGTGATCTTGCCGCCCGAGACGGTGATCCGGACCTGGACCGGGCCGTAGCGGGTGTCGGCGGCGGCTCCGGTGAACGTTCCGTTCGCCGAGGCGGTGCCCGGGCTTGCCGTGGACGACGGCTGGGTGTCGGTGAGCGGCCGGCCGGTGGCGACCGGTGTCTGGTCGGTGCTGGTGCGGTAGCTGAACAGCAGCACGACGACGGACACGGTCGCGGCGATGGTGATGGCGATCCTGCGCATCGGAAGTCCTTTCCTACCAGGCGAACCGCTCGGCGTGGACGTGGTCGGCGGGGACACCGGCGCGGCGGGCGCTGTCGAGGACGGCGGCGGTCCAGGCGTAGTCGTCAGGCCCGGCGGTGAAGTCCGTGTAGCGGTGGTCGCCGAGGGAGCCGGTGGCGGCGAGTGCCCGGTCGGCGTCGGCGACGGGGAGGCGCACCGGCCGCCCGCCGAGCGGCCGGGTGGTGCCGTCCGGGGCGATCGCCTGCGCCACCATGGGCTGGGCCTCGTCGTGGTCGTCGTCATCGGGGCCGCGGGTGACCGGGCTCGGCGCGAGCACCTGCGTCGCGCCGGCCGCGACTTCCGCCGAGGTGGTGAGCAGCGACCGGTCCAGCTCCGCGTCGATCCGCTCCGAGGCGGCCTGGTAGCTCAGGACGCCGACGAGGATGGCCGCGGCCGCGCCGACGCCGGCGAAGCCGATCGCGAGCTTGCTGCGCAGGTTCATGCCGGCCGCACCGAGTAGCCGACGCCGCGCACGGTGTGGATCAGTTCGGTGGCGCCGGCCTGGTCGAGCTTGCGGCGCAGGTAGCCGATGTAGACGGCGAGGTTCTTGGAGTCGGAGCCGAACTCGTAGCCCCAGATGCGTTGGTAGATCGTGGTGCGGTCGAGGACGATCCCGGCGTTGCGGACGAGCAGCTCCAGCAGGTCGAATTCGGTTTTCGACAGGGTGATCTCGGTGCTCTGCCACCACGCCCGCCGGGCGGCCGGGTCGACGGCGAGCTCGCCGAGCCGCAGGGTGCGCCGTGCGTCCGGTTCGGGCGAGGTGCGGCGCAGCAGGGCGCGCAGCCGGGCGAGGAGCTCGTCGAGTTCGAACGGCTTGGGCAGGTAGTCGTCGGCCCCGGCGTCGAGGCCGGCCACGCGATCGGGCGTTTCGACGCGGGCGGTGAGCATGAGGATCGGGGTCCGGTCGCCTTCGGCGCGCAGGACCCGGCAGACGCCGAGGCCGTCGACGCCGGGCATCATCACGTCGAGGATCAGCACGTCGAAGGGGTCGCGCCGGGCGGTGGCGAGGGCGTCGACGCCGTCGGTCACCTCGGTGACGTGGTAGCCCTCGAGGTCGAGGGCGCGGACGAGCGACTCGCGGATGGCGCGGTCGTCGTCGGCGAGCAGGACGCGGTGTGGCATGGCCGCCATGATGCCCGCGCGCGTGTTTCGCGTCCTGCCGGGTTTTCGGGAAGCCAGCGGCCAGTTAGCGGGCGGTAAACCGCGGCCTCCGCGTCGTCATGGTGATCCCGATTCGGTCGCGTCGTCCGCATCCGGGCGCAGGGCGAGCCTGCGGCCTTCGATCCGGTCGATGCTGATCCGCAGCAGCCGGTCGCGCGGTGGGGGCGCCCACGAGCGCAGGCCGCCGCCCAGCTGGGCGGCCACGGTTTCGACGTCGGTGATGAGGGTGGCGACCCCGCTGGCGATCACACTCCACCCGGTGTGGCCGACCGGGTCGTAGGCGTCGGTTTCGAAGGCGACCGGCTGTCCGTCGAGCCGGTCGGCCCAGGAGTTCCGGCCCGCGCGCAGCCAGACCGCTTCGCCCGTCACGGTGAAGTTGACCGGCCGGATCGCCGGCCGCCCGTCGCGGACGAAGCCCAGCCGGCCGAGCGGGACGGAGGCGAGCAGCGCGCGGCAGCGGGCCGGGCCCAGCGGGGTCAGCTCAGGGACGCTCATCGGTCTCGGCGCGGTACTTGAGCTTGGCCAGCCGTGTCGCGGCGAAGATCGCCGCGACGGCGATCGCGCCCAGCGTTGCCACGAGGCGGTTGACGTCGACGGCCGGTTCCCAGCGGAGCTTGCCGTCCTTGATGACGTACGCCCCGACCGGTTTGGCCGACAGCCCGAAGCCGCCGCCTTCGCCGGAACGGCCTTTCTCGTCGCGGCTGTCGCCGCCACCTCCGCCTGTGCCGACGGCCGAGGCCACGATCACCGTGACGTCGTCGACCTGGTACGGCTCGCCGTAGACCATCTTGGTCTCCAGCCCATCTTTTGCCTTGGTGAGCAGTTCGTCGACCTTCATGGGGCCAAGTCTTACCGCCGCGGGTGCGCGAACAGCAGAGCCGATGGTCCCACCCGCTGGTGACCGAGGGCCCCAGCGCCGGTGGCGTTCGCCAGCGGTGGTGGCCACCGTGGCGCGATTTGCTGGGTGCACGAATTCAGCGACCCCGGAGGCTCCCATGTGTCGCCCGAACAACTTGCTCGAGTGCGCCGCCGGCGACATCGAAGAGCTCACGCACAAGCCGGTCGAGCTGAGGAGCTGACAATGCGGATTCTCGTCGTGTTCGAATCGATGTTCGGCGCCACCGAGCAGATCGCCCGTGCCGTCGGCAAGGGACTGGCCGCCGAGGTGATCAACGTCGACGACGCGCCGGCCGACCTCACCGGGGTCGACCTGCTCGTCGCCGGCGGGCCCACCCACGCGCACGGCATGAGCCGCGCGACGACGCGGAAATCGGCCGCGGATCAGGGCGACCAGCCGACCCGGTCGAAAACCGGGGTGCGTGAGTGGCTCGGCTCCCTCGGACCGGTCCCGCAGGGGCTCCCGGTCGCGGCCTTCGACACCCGGATCGACAAGTCACGTCTGCTCACCGGGGCCGCTTCGCTCGGAATCGCCAAGCTGCTGCGTCGTCGTGGGTGCCGAATGGCGGCCCCTGCCGAGAGCTTCTTCGTCGGCACGGACCCGGCCGACGTCGGCCTCGCTCCCAGGGAGCTGGAGCGCGCCGAGGCCTGGGGTACGGCGCTCGGCGCGGCAGCGCGGCGGCCCGTCTCCTGAGGCCGGGCCGTCTCGACGCGTGGTGAAGACAGGAAATGGAAGGCAGCGCAGTGAAGACCACCGCCCATCCCGAGGCGTTCCACGCCCGCCCGGCGACCGAGGTCGCCGAGGAACTCGGCGTCGACCCTCAGCGGGGGCTGAGCGCCGAAGAAGCCGAAGCTCGCCTTGAGCGCTCCGGCCCCAACGAGGTGCCCGCGCAAGCCGGGCCGGGGCCGGTGCTCCGGCTGCTGCGCCAGTTCCACGACCCCCTCATCTACGTCCTGCTGATGGCCGGTGCGGTGACCGGGTTGTTCGGCGGCTACGTCGACGCCGGGGTCATCGGCGCGGTCGTGGCGCTCAACGCGCTCGTCGGGTTCGTCCAGGAGTCGCGGGCGCAACGCGCTCTCGACGCACTGTCCAAGATGCTTCCGGCCGACGCGACCGTCCTCCGTGACGGCGTCACCCAGCGGATCCCCGCGGTGCGGCTCGTCCCGGGCGACGTAGTCGAGCTCGCGGCGGGGGACCGCGTCCCCGCTGACCTCCGCCTCGTCGAGGTTCGCCTGGCGGAGGTCGACGAATCGGCGTTGACCGGGGAGTCGGTGCCGGTCCGCAAGTCCGCCGACGCCGTCGGCGAAGAAGCCGTGGTCGCCGACCGGGCGGGATGCGCCTACTCCGGGACGCTCGTGACGCGCGGCTGGGCCCGGGCCGTGGTCACGGCCACCGGCGGCGGGACCGAGCTGGGCGGCATCCAGCACCTGGTGGCCACCGCGGAGGTCGTCGCCACCCCGCTCACACGCAAGCTCGCCCGGTTCTCCCGGCAGCTGAGCGTCGCGATCGTCGTGGTCGCAGCCGGGGCGTTCACGCTCGGAGTCTTCCGCGGTACGCCGGTGCCCGAGATGTTCACGGCGGTGGTCGCGCTGGCCGTCGGGGCGATTCCCGAGGGACTGCCGGCGGCGGTGGCGATCGTGCTGGCGATCGGGGTGGTCCGGATGTCGCGGCGCGGCGCGATCGTGCGGAACCTGCCCGCCGTCGAGACCCTCGGTGGCACGACGGTGATCTGCACCGACAAGACCGGCACGCTCACCCAGAACCGGATGAACGTGACGACGCTGGCCGTGGCCGGGCGGGTGGTTTCCCCGGCGGAGGCCCGTGAGTGCCTGGTCGCGGGCGTCCTGTGCAACGACGCGCAACCTGGGGAGGGCGACCCGACGGAAATCGCGCTGCTCGAATCGGCGCTTGCCGCCGGGCTGGATCCCGAGGCGATCCGGGCCGCGGCGCCGCGCACGGGGACGGTTCCCTTCGAGTCGGAAACCCGCATGATGACCACGGTGCACGGCGACGTCGGCTACCTCAAGGGCGCGGTCGAAGAGGTGGTGGCCCGGTGCGCGGACGAGCTCTTCCCCGGCGGCGTCCGTCCTCTCGACGCGGTCGCCTTGGACCGGCTGCAGCGGGAGCTGACCGGGCAAGGGCTGCGGGTGCTGGCTTTCGCCCGGTTCACGCCGGGCTCCGCGCCGACTTTGCTGGGCTTGCAGGCGATGCACGACCCGCCGCGGCCGGAGGCGGTCACCGCCGTCGCGGCGTGCCGGAGCGCGGGCATCGACGTCAAGATGATCACCGGCGACCACGCCGGGACCGCCCGCGCGATCGCCGCCGAAGTGGGACTGGTCGACGATGCGGCGTCCGCGCGGGTCCTCACCGGCGCCGAACTGACCGAGCTGCCCGAGGCGGGCTTCGACGAGACCGTGGTGGCCACGCAGGTGTTCGCCCGGGTGTCGCCGGGGCAGAAACTGCAGCTGGTGCAGGCGTTGCAACGCCGTGGGCACGTGGTCGCGATGACCGGCGACGGCGTCAACGACGCACCCGCGCTACGTCGCGCGGACATCGGTGTCGCGATGGGCCGCAACGGCACCGACGCCGCCCGGCAGGCCGCGGACATGGTCCTGACCGACGACGACTTCGCCTCGATCGAGTCGGCGGTGCGGGAGGGCCGGAGCGTCTTCGACAACCTGCGGAAGTTCATCGCCTGGACGCTGCCGGCCAACATCGGCGAGGGGATGGTCGTGCTGGTGGCGATCCTGCTCGGGGCGACGCTGCCGATCGTGCCGGTGCAGATCCTGTGGATCAACATGACGACGGCGGTGTTCTTGGGCCTGACGATGGCGTTCGAGCCCACCGAGGCCGGCATCATGGGGCGGCCGCCGCGCCCGCCTAAGCGTCCGCTCTTCACGGCGGCGTTGCTGCGCCGGGTCGTGCTCGTGTCGCTCCTGCTCGTGGTGGCGGCTTTCGCTGCCTACCAAGCGGAACTGGCCGCGGGGGTGTCACTCGCGGAGGCTCGTACGAGCGCGATCAACGTGTTCGTCGGGGTGCAGGCCGCGTACCTGCTCAGCTGCCGGTCGCTGGACCGGCCGGTGCTGCTGGCGTGGCCCGGCCGTAGCCGGATGTTCGCGCTCGGCCTCGGGCTCACGGCCGGGCTCCAGCTGCTGCTGACCTACGTCCCGGTAATGAACACGTGGTTCCACACCGCGCCGGTCGGCGCCGGCTCCTGGCTGTGGGTTCTCGGTGCCGCCGCCGTGGCCTTCCTAGTGGTGGAGGCGGACAAGCTGCTCTGGCACCGGCTGGCGGCGCGGCGGGAGGTCAGCGCAAGCCGGGAAGGCGGCGAACGGCGAGCGCGGTGACCGCTGACGTGGTGGCGATCCACCGTGCCGAACGGGGTAGATGGCGCCGCAGGACCAGCCACCGGGCGAAGCCGAACGAGCACACCAGGGCCAGGCCGAGGGTCGTCGCGGCCGGCCAGCTGGTTCGCGCCGATGGCCGTCATCCGTCAAGTAGACGTTCGCGCGGTCCCGGCCCGCGAAGCCGAACGCCCGCCGCGATGGGGACCTTCGACCGCGTCATCCCGCGACCGGCTCCCGGCGGAGGAAGAAGTAGGCGTAACGCTCGTCGAGTTCGTTGCGCGGCACGAGCTGGACGGCCTGGGGCGCGAACCCGCACCGCTGGGCGATCCGCCAGAACTCGTCGATCGGGTAGGTGGTCATTTCGGCCAGCCCGCGGCGGTAGGCGCGGCGGCGGGACCGCGTCCGCCACCGGCCGTCCGAATACTTGACCTGGATCAGGGCCAGCCCGCCCGGGGCCAGGACGTCGTGGGCGATGCGCAGCAAGCGTTCCCCGTATTCCGGGGTGGGGACGAGCTCGAAGACGTAGAAGGACAGGAAGACGTCGCACGGGCCGCCGATGCGCGGAACCGCGGATTCGGGGTCCGCCACGTCGATCGCGATCGATCGGACCGGGGTGTCGCACACCGCGCCGACCTGCTTCTCGCATTCGACGAGGGTCTCGGGGGAGATGTCGACGCCGACGAACTCGGTGGCACGCGGGGCGAAGTGGACGGCGTTGGCGCCGCCGCCGCATCCCCATTCGAGCACGCGCTGCCACGGCCGGTCGAAGCCGCACATGCGCGCACCGGCGTCGAACATCGCCAGGTGCTCGGTCCCCAACCGGTTCCACAGGTCGCTGTCGCCGAACACCGGAGCATCCCGCCAGTGGGAGTTGCCGCGCCACGTCGCGTCCGCGGGACGCTGCCAGTAATCCTGCGCGTCGGCGGCGATCCGCGCCTCGGACTGCCGGGCGCCGGCGGACACGAGCGCGCGCTGGAGCAGATTCTCGGCTCCGGAGGCGGCATGTCTCGCCCGGCGCACCGCATTCGGGAGGTGGGTGCGCGCGAGGGTCACGGGTGTGCTGGGCATGCTGACCTCTTGGTGGTGGCGATGTCAGCGAGCGCGCTGGCGGGCGTCGAACGTGGACGCAGCCTAGGCACGATCGGTGGCGGGAGAGCAGGGCCGTTCGGCCCGGATTCCTGTGAACGTTCAGAGCCAATCGCGCCGTTTGAACAGGACGTACAGGGTCGCCGAGATGACCAGGATGGCCGCCGTCGACACCCACACCCCGGATGCCTGGGCGAAACCGGGGTAGGGGATGTTCTGGCCGTAGAAGCCGGTGATCGCGGTGGGCACGGCGATGATCGCGGCCCAGCTGGTCACCTTCTTCATGATCGTGTTCAGCCGGTTGCCCTGGATGCTCAGCTGTGTTTCGCGGATCGTCGCGAGCAGGTCGCGCAGCGACTCTGTCCACTCCGTCACGCGCAGGACGTGGTCGTAGACGTCCTGGAAGTAGGGCAGCAGGGTGTCGTCGACGGTGTGGATTTCGCGGCGCATCAGCGAGCTGACGATCTCCCGCATCGGCAGCGCCAGGTGCCGCAGCCGGCTGAGGCTCTTGCGCAGCCGCAAAGAGCGGCGCTGCAGGTCCGTCGCGTCGGCTTGGTCGGCGAAAACCAGGTCCTCGAGTTCCTCGACCTGTTCGTCGAGGATCTGGAGGGCGTCGAAGTGCCCGTCGACGAGCAGGTCGAGCAGGCCGTGCAGCAGGAACCCGGTGCCGGTCTTGGCCAAGTCGGGGGTGCTGTCCCAGCGTTCGGTGAGGGCGTCGATGTCCGCGGTGTTGTTGCGGTGCAGGGTGACCAGCACGCGATCGGTGACGAACGCGTCGAGCTCTGACGCCGCGAGCACACCGTCGCCCGGCTCGAACCGGACGGCGTAGGCCGCGAGGAACGAGTGGTGGTCGTAGTGGACCAGCTTCGGCCGCTGGTGGTCCTCGTCGAGGACCGAAGCGACGGCGAGAGGATGCAGCCCGAGTTCCGCGGTGAGCGCGGCCAGGTCCGCCGCGGTGGGCGCGTCGAGGTCCAGCCAGAGCGTCACGGCCGGGTCGGCGAGGTGCCGGGTCGCTTCCGCCACGGAAAGGTTCTCCCGCTCCAGGACACCACTGCGGTACAGGCGGCTCCGGCTCCCGGACATCAGCGGTCGGCCGCGGTGGCCAGGCTGGCGCGGCACGCGCGGACCAGCTGGCGGGTCGCGCGGGTGGCCGGGGCCTCGCCGCAGGACGGGCAGTGCACCGCGACGTCGCCGGCCAGCTGGTCGATCGCGACGTTCAGCGCGCATTCGCACTTCCGGCACCAGCGCGTGCCGGTGACGATGACGATGTGCAGCGGCGAGGCGACGCAGTCGTGCAGCCAGCGCCGATGCGTCCGGCAGGTGACGCGCTCCAGCGGGTCCAGACCGTCCTCTTCGGACCGGTCCTCGGTCGTCAGCGTCAGCGCCAGGCGGTGGTCGGAGACGTCGGCGTAGCGGGGAGCCACGAAGTCGGCCGGCTGCAGCGCCAGTCGGTCCCGGCGGTTGCGGCGGGTGGTCTCGGACGTCGGCTCGGCAGTCGTCGGCGGGGCGAATCCGCGGGGAGAGCGTTGGCTTTCCATGATGTGCCTCACTTTCGTCTGCACTCAGACTCCGCCGTGCAGAGCCGGGCGACGAGGGCCGGACCGCCCCGGTTCGCGGGGCCCGGAGGCCCCGGATCCGGAGAGGACAAGGCCCGTCGCAGCGAGGACTTTCGGCCGCCTCAGGCGCCGCGGACCAGGTGGACCGGGCAGGCCGCGTTGTGCAGCAGGGCCTGACCGGTGGACCCCAAAAGCAGCCCGGGGAACCCACCGCGGCCCCGGGTACCGAGTACGACCAGCTGAGCGGTCGTGCTGCGCTCGATCAGCTCGCGGCGCGCGTGCGACTGGACCACGACCTCTTCGACCGTCACGCCTTCGGTGTCAAGGTCGCGGAGCCGGTCGGCCGGCAGCCGGTGCCCGGCATCGGCGAGCGCCGCGCGGTCCGGTTCGCGGGCTTGCGGTTCGTCCGCCGCCGCGTGGATCACGACCAGCGGAGCGTGGCGCGCGCGGGCCTCGGCGAGCGCGGTCGCGAGGATCCGTGCGCTGGCTTCGCCACCGTCGACCCCGGCGACCACCGGCCGCTCCGCCGCGCCCGGCTCGTCCCAGGTGTCGCCCCGGACGACAACGGTGTCGCAGGCGGCGTGCGCGCCTGCGGCCGAGGCGACCGAGCCGGCCAGGAGGCCGGTCAGCTTGCCGTGCCCGCTCGACCCGACCACGAGCAGCGACGCCGTCCGGGACGCCTTGTGCCGCGGCGGGTTCCGCCGCGGCACAAGGTATCGGCGGCCGCGGACACGCAACACTTCCTTCATCTCCCCGGGTGGCGGTATGACACCGCCGGCGAGCAACGCGGGAAAGTCGAGGGCGTACACGATTTCCAGCGGCGCGCCGTGCAGGTGGGCGGTGCGCGCGGCCCAGCGGACGGCGTCGAGCGACTCGACGGATCCGTCCACTCCGGTGACGATCGGCGGAGTGGCTGCTGCGGCGCTCATGGGCGGCTCCTGACCCGGTTGTGTATCCCGACCGTAGGCTCGCCGCACGGCCGGGCGCCGCAGCCGGAAGTCACCGGCCGGAAGGACTTCCGGCCGCAGCCGGGCGGCTCAGCCCGCCTGTTCGCCGACCGGGGTCAGCTCGTCGCGCAGCACGGTCTGCACCACGTCACCGTCGATCGTCTCCCGTTCCTGCAGCCGTGCAGCCAGGGAGTCGAGGGCCCGGCGGTGCCGGTCAGCAGCGTGGTCGCGCGGCCCTCAGCGGCGGAGCCAGCCGCCGCGGGACCGCCGGGGCGGCTCCGGTTTCGGCGTGGGCGGCGGTCCGGACCGGGCGGTTCGGGACAGGACGCGGGGCTCCCAGCGGGTCGGGGTGATCGATTCACGACCTTCTTCCCGGCCGGCCGGGAAGAAGGGGCGAACGTCCCCGGTCACGAGGACCACGGCAACTCGCGGCACACCCGCGGGACGGCCATCCTGGCGGGGACGCCGTGACCGCGAGGAGGCCTGCCGTGACGAACCTGCCGACGACGATGACCGCGTGGCGGGTCACCCGGCCCGGACCGATGGCCTCGGGTCCCCTGGACCGGTCGACGGTGCCGGTGCCCCACCCTGCAGCCGGCGAACTGCTGGTGCGGGTCGTCGTGTGCGGGGTGTGCCGGACGGACTTGCACGTCGCGGAAGGTGATCTGCCGGTTCACCGGCCTGGCGTCACCCCGGGGCACGAGGTCGTCGGCGAGGTGGTCGCCCTCGGCGACGGGGTCACCGACTTCGGAGCCGGGGACCGCGTCGGCGTCGCCTGGCTGCGGGGGACTTGCGGGCGCTGCCGGTATTGCCTGCGCGGCCGGGAGAACCTCTGTCCGGAGTCCCGCTACACGGGCTGGGACGCCGATGGTGGGTACGCGGAGTTCGCGGTGGTCCCGGCGGCGTACGCGCTGCCGTTGCCCGGCGGCTACTCCGACGACGAGCTCGCGCCGCTGTTGTGCGCCGGGCTGATCGGGTACCACGCCCTGGCGCGGGCGGACGTGCCAGAGGGAGGGCGGCTGGGGATCTACGGCTTCGGCGGCAGCGCCCACCTGACCGCGCAGGTGGCCATCGCCCGCGGCGCCACCGTCCACGTGATGACCCGGAGTGCCGAGGCCCGCAAGCTCGCGCTGGAGCTGGGCGCCGTCTCAGCCGGGGACGCCGCCGCGCCACCGCCGGAGCCCCTGGATTCGGCGATCCTTTTCGCGCCGGCCGGTGAGCTGGTCCTGCCTGCGCTTGAAGCACTGGACCGCGGCGGCACGCTGGCGATCGCGGGCATCCACCTGTCCGACGTCCCGCCGCTGAACTACCAGCAGCACCTGTTCCAGGAACGTCAGGTGCGCAGTGTCACGGCGAACACCCGGGCCGACGCGCGGGAGTTCCTGACCTTCGCCGGAACCCACCACCTGAGCGTCAGCACGGTGCCGTACGCCCTGGCCGAGGCGGACCAGGCGCTCGAGGACCTGGCGGCGGACCGGGTGAACGGCGCGGCCGTGCTGCGGGTGAGCTGAAACCAGCCGGACGGTCATGGCCGCCCGGCCGGGGTCCGCAGGTGCCGGACGGTCGAGACCAGCCACAGTGCCGCGATCAGCCCGACCAGCAGGGCGAGCGTGACGCCGTCGCCGGTCACGAGCGTGAAGACGGCGAACAGCAGCGCGGCCGTGCCGAGCGGGGCGCTGAGCCACTTCGCCGCGCCGGTCCACACCCACGAGCCGAGCACGCAGGCGGCCAGGCCCAGGACCAGTGCGGTGACGGCCATCGCACGAGCCCCGTGCACCCACAGGGCGTTCGCATCGGCCAGGTAATCGACGTAGAGGGCGATGGTGAACAGGACCGGTACGGTCGCCACCGCGTCTCGCCATTCGCGTTGCACCACGGGAACCTCCTTCCGTTCACGATGCGACCGTGGCCTGGTCGCCGGGAGCTGTCGAAAGTCCCCGGACGCGGGGACGAACGACCGCATCCGCCGGGCACAGGCGCGTCCTACCGTCGGTTCGGAAGCCCCGGAACCGGAGGAAACACGTCATGAGCGCAACCGGAAACCCGCCGATCGTCGTCGCCGTGGACGGTTCGGAGACCGCCGCGGCGGCCGCATTGTGGGCGGCTGGGGAAGCAGCCTGCCGGCACGCGTCCCTGCTCATCTACACCGCCTACGGCTACGAAGACGCCGCGTTCGGCGGCAAGATGTACCCGCCGTCCGACTGGCTCGCCATCAAGGAAGCCGAAGCGGACCGGCTGCTGCGGCAGACCCGGGCCACGCTCGAGGCCGCCGTGCCGGGGTTGGCGATCGCGACCGAGGCGAGTGACCGCGGCCCGGTTCCGGGCCTGCTCGAAGTCTCGGAGCGAGCCCGGATCCTCGTCACCGGCGAGCCGGTCGGGGCGATCGCGGGCCTGTTCAGCGGCTCGCCCGACGTCGACCTCGCCGCCAGGGCGCATTGCCCGGTAGTCACGGTGCGAGGCTCGGAGAAGGCCGACGGCCCGGTGGTCGTGGGCGCCGACGGCAGCCCGCTGAGCGAAGCGGCGATCGCCTGGGCTTTCGAGGAGGCTTCGATCCGCAATGCCCCGCTCGTTGCGCTGTACACCTGGCACGACGGCGACACCGCCGGCCTGTTCAGCGACGGCAACGTCGCCTTCCAGGGCGAATCCCTTCAGGACTCCGGCCGGCGACTGCTCGCGCAGCGGCTGGCGGGCTGGCAAGAGAAGTACCCGGACGTCCAGGTCGAGCGCCGCGTCGAGCACGACAAGTCCCGCGCTCGTCTCCTCGACTGGAGCCGGGACGCACAGCTGGTCGTCGTCGGCAGCCGGGGCCGCGGTGGCTTCACCGGGCTGGTGCTCGGCTCGACGAGCCAGGCCCTGCTCCACCACGCGGCTTGCCCCGTGATGGTCGTCCGTACCGAAAAGGAGATGTGAAGATGAACGTCGGCAGGGTTTCCGCGGTGATGACCGCCGATCCGATCACTGTTTCCGCGCAGACGCCCTTCAAGGACATCGCCCAGCTGCTCACCGGCAATGGGATCAGCGCCGTCGGGGTGGTCGACAAGACCGGCGCCTTGGTCGGTGTCGTTTCGGAGGCGGACCTCCTGCCGCACTTGTGGGAGGACCGCAAACCCCGGTGGCGCGACCGCCGGCTGGCCCGCAAGGCCACGGCGTGCGTCGCGAAGGACCTGATGACCAGCCCCGCCGTCACGATCGACGCCGAGGCGACGCTCGCCGCGGCCGCCGCGCAGTTCGCGCGCACCGGCGTGCGCCGGTTGTTCGTGCTGCGCAACGGAAAGGTGGCGGGCGTGCTGGCACGCCGTGACCTGGTGGCGGTCTTCACCCGCGGCGACGGCGACCTCGAGCGCGAGGTCAGCGAACGGGTGCTGCGGGATCAGCTCGGTCTCGGGCCGGACCGGGTCCGCATCGAGGTGCGGGCCGGGATCGTCACGGTCGTCGGCCGGGTGGAGCGCCGCAGCGACATCGACCCGGTGACCCGGCTGATCGAGGAGCTGTCCGGGGTGGTCGAGGTGCGCAACCGCCTGGACTACGTCTGGAACGACGTGGCTTGAACCGCCTAGGAGGAGGGCCGCCGTCCTACGAGGACGGCGGCCCTCCTCGTAGGCAACGTGTTCAGTGCTCGTCGCGCGGCGGGTTCGGATCATGTCCCTTCGGGGAAGTGTCCTTTCGCGCGTGGGCACTTGCTCGGCTCACACCGGTTTCTTTACTTCCCAACCACGTTCGGGGTTCGGCACCACGTGGCGGTCCTTCTCACTCATGCCGACATGTATTCCGGTGGCAGGTGCCTCCGATGCGGTCGGCGGTCAGCGCGTCGTTCCTTGAGGTTCGTGGGAATCCCTCCGTACTACCGGCCGCGCAGCTCGGCCGGAACCGGAAGCCCCACGCCGTACGGGTGGGCGAGCGGCCGCAGCACCTCGCCGATCGGGCGCCGCGGGGTCGCCGGCAGCGGTGCCGCACCTTCGGGGAGGTATCCGATCCGCACGACGAGCTGGGGTTCCAATGCACCGCCGAGGACGCAGTCGCGGACCAGGCCGCGCGTGCTCGTCAGCTCCAAGGGCTCGGTGATCAGGCAGGACGCGAGGTTCAGCCGGGTCGCGGTCAGCAGCACCGCGCCGGCCGCTTCGCCCGCGCGGATCCGGTCGGCCGGTTCGTCGTTCCTGGTGGCGAGCACGGTCAGGACCGCACCGTCCGATTCTGCGGTGTCGGCGAGCTGTGCGTCGGCGAAGTCGCGGACGCGCGGTGCGGAGGCGACCGCCTGGACCGCGTTCTGCGCCGGCACACCGTCGGGGCTGTAGCGCCGGCCGCTCCAGGTCGCGAGTTCGGTGCCGTAGTCCGCGTCGGCCCGGTGCAGTTCCTGGGCCGCCACGGCCGCGCCGGTCAACGCCGACAGCTGCGAAGGGGCGTCGAGGAAACGCAACAGCGCGCCGTGGTCGGTGGCGCTCTTCGCGAGGAACACCTCGTCGCGCACCAGCAGCGGGCGCCCGGCGAACCGGCGGCGGTCCGACCGGCGGCGAGGGATCGCCGCGGCCAGGGCGATGTCGCCGTCGCGGGTGTCGTGCGGGACCAGCACGATCCGGGCCAGCACACCGGGCTCGGGCAGCCGCTCGATCCGGGCCGCCCAGCCGAGCGCGGCAGCCGCGACGGCGAAGTGGTGCAGCACGCATCCACAGCTGACGAGCAGGTCGCGCCCGTCGGGATCGGTGTTCCGCAGGTGACGGCCGGCGTCGGCGCGCAGCTCGGCCGTGCGGCCGCTGAACCGCCAGTCCCAGGGCTGGGTGTTGTGCACCGACGGTGCGCGGACAGCCAGTGCGATGGCCGCCCTCACCGTGTACGCGTCGGGTAGGTACTGGTCCATCGCTTCCTCCTCGGATCGAGTTGTCTCCATGCTCGCCGGGGCGACGGCGGCCTCCCAGAGCCGAAGTGCTTCGCCCCCCAGGCCGGGGTTGAGGCCCTTGGACTCTTTTCCGCTCGCGGCGGGCGGCCGACCCTGGACGTCCGATCCGTCCGCCGGGAGGAAGCCGTGCCGCACCCGACCGATCCGCTCGCCCACGCGGAGAAGGCCAGCCCGTCGAGGCTGCGCGAGGTCGCGCTGCTCGCGGCGGTCCTGGTCCTCGTGGCCGCCGGCGGAGCCGCGTGGTGGGCGGGCGCGGACACCGCCGCCAACGTCGTGTGGGCGACCGCGGACGCCGTCACGCTGGTGCCGGCGGTGGTGTGGGTCGCGGCCGACTTACGCGCCCGCCGCTGGGGTGCCGACCTGCTCGCCGTCCTCGCTCTGGCGGCCACCGTGGCGGTCGGGGAGTACCTGGCCGGCGCGATCGTCGCGGCGATGGTCGCCACCGGCCGGGTGCTGGAGGCCGGTGCGAGGCGGCGGGCGAGCCGGAACCTCACGGCGCTGCTGGACCGCGCGCCGCGCGTGACCCACCTGCGCACTGAAACCGGGCACGAGACGGTGCCGGTCGACGTCGTGCGGCCCGGGCAGCTGATCGTCGTGCTGCCGGGCGAGGTGGTGCCGGTCGACGGCGTGCTTCCCAACGGCGGCACCTTCGACGAGTCGGCGCTGACCGGCGAGCCCCTGCCGGTGTCCCGGCCCGCGGGTGACACCGTCCACAGCGGAGTGGTGAACGCCGGGGCAGCGGTCGAGGTGCGGGCGAGCGCGGCGGCCACCGACAGCGCTTACGCCGGTGTCGTGCGCCTCGCCGAGCAGGCCGCGGCCCGCACCGCGCGAGTGGCCCGGGTCGCCGACCGCGTCGCGATTTGGTTCCTGCCTGCGTCCCTGCTGATCGCCGCGCTGGCCTGGGCACTGACCGGGGAAGCCGGGCGCGCGGTCGCCGTGCTGGTGACCGCGACGCCGTGCCCGCTGCTGCTGGCCGTCCCGATCGCGGTCACCGGCGGTATGTCCCGGGCGTCGAAGGCGGGCGTGGTCGTCAAGGACGGCGCGGCGCTCGAAGCCCTGGGCCGGGCCGCGGTGCTGCTGATGGACAAGACCGGCACCGTCACGCGGGGCCGGCCCGAGATCACCGACGTCGTCTGCGCGCCGGGCCACGACGTGACCGAGGTCCTCGAGCACGCCGCCGGGGTGGAGCAGTACTCGCCGCACGTGCTGGCCGCGGCTGTGGTGCGAGCCGCGGCCGCGGCCGGCGTCGGTCCGGCCCCGGCCGAGGACGTTTCGGAACAGCCGGGCTCCGGCGTCGGGGGCCGGGTCCGCGGCCGCCGGGTCAGCGTGGGCCGCCCGCCCTCGGGGACGGACCTGCCGGCCTGGGCGCTCGGCGCGGCCCGTCGTGGCCGGCTCGACCTCGCCTCCGTGCTGTGGGTCGAGTTCGACGGCGAGCCCGTCGCGGCGCTGCTGGCGAAGGACCCGATCCGGGCCGATGCCGCCCGGACGATGCGCCGGCTGCGTGCGGCCGGGATCGGCGAGATCCGGCTGCTCACCGGCGACCGGGTGGACAACGCGCGCGAGGTGGCCGCGATGCTCGGCCTCGATGCCGTCCACGCCGAGGTCACCCCGGCGGAGAAGGTTCGAGCGGTCGAAGCCGCGAGCACGTTCGGGGTGACCGTGATGACCGGGGACGGCGTCAACGACGCGCCCGCGCTGGCCGCCGCGGACGTCGGTGTCGCGCTTGGCTCCCGGGGTGCCACCGCGGCGGCGCAGGCCGCGGATGCGGTGATCCTCGACGACCGGCTGGACCGGCTCGCCGACGCCGCGGAGATCGCCCGCCGCTCGCGACGGCTCGCGGTGCAGAGCGCCGTGGCCGGGACACTGCTGTCGATCGTGGCCATGCTCGCCGCTGCCGGGGGCTTCCTGGTGCCGGTCGCCGGGGCGCTGGTGCAGGAGGCCATCGACGTCGCGGTGATCTTGAACGCGTTGCGCGCGCTGCGGGGCGCGAAGCCCGGCGGCCCGGCACCGGCCGGGCTGGTCCGGCGGTTCGAATCCGAGCACGAGCGCCTGCTGCCCGCACGGATCGCGGTCCGGCAGGCGGCCGACGCGCTGGCCGGCGGCGCGACGCCGGCCGCGGACCAGGCCGCCCGCACGGCGGCACGGCTGCTGACCGAGCAGTTGCTGCCGCACGAAGAGGCCGAGGAGTCCGAGCTGTACCCGGCGCTGGCCCGAGCGCTGGGCGGCCTCGAGGGCACGGTCACGATGAGCCGCGAGCACGCCGAGATCGGCCGGCTCGCCCGCCGGCTGGGGCGGCACCTCGCGGAGGCGCCGGACGGGATCCAGCCCGACCAGGTCGACGACCTCCGGGCCACGCTCTACGGGCTGGACGCCGTGTTGACGTTGCACTTCGCGCAGGAGGAGGAAGCGTATTTCACGCTTCCGTCGGCCTGAGCGCACCGGCGGACCCTGCCGGCTGGGCGCCCGGACAGAAGGTGGCTCGCGTGCTCCCGCGTGCGGGCGCGGGAGGGCCGCAGCGCCTCCGACGAAAGGACCAAAGGCCCCAGCGGCGCCGACGTCCGGCCGCAGCCCGCTGCGAGTCCGGTTTCGTAGCGTCGAGGTATGGCCCACAAGAACAAGGCGCGGATCCCGCGGCCGGTCTACGAGCAGGAACTCCTGCGGCTGCAGGCAGAGCTGGTGAAGCTCCAGGAGTGGGTGCGCCACGAAAAAGCTCGCCTGGTCGTGGTGTTCGAGGGCCGGGACGCCGCCGGAAAGGGCAGCACGATCAAGCGGGTCACCGAGCACCTGAACCCGCGGGTGGTGCGGATCGCCGCGTTGCCGAGCCCGACCGAGCGAGAGCGCACGCAGTGGTACTTCCAGCGCTACATCGAGCACCTGCCCGCGGCCGGGGAGATCGTGTTGTTCGACCGAAGCTGGTACAACCGCGCCGGCGTCGAGCGTGTCATGGGGTTCTGCACCCCCGAGGAGCACCGGCGGTTCCTGCAGCAAACCCCGATCTTCGAGCGCCTGCTCGTCGACGACGGCATCCTGCTGCGCAAGTACTGGTTCTCCGTCAGCCTCGACGAACAGGAACGACGGTTCCGGGCCCGGATCGACGACCCGATGCGCCGCTGGAAACTCTCGACCATCGACTTGCAGTCGGTGACGCACTGGGAGGACTACTCGCGGGCGAAGGACGACATGTTCGTGCACACCGACACCGCCGAATCGCCCTGGCACGTAGTCGAAAGCGAGGAGAAGCGGCGCGGGCGGCTGAACATGATCGCGCACCTTCTCGCCAGCGTGCCCTACTCCGAGGTGCCCCGCCAGGCGGTCTCGCTACCGCCGCGCCCAGAACCGACCGGTTACTTCCGGCCGGACCGGCGATTGCAGACCTACGTTCCCGACCACGCGGCGACCCTGGTGCCGCGCTGAACCGAGGAGAAAACCATGGACGACAAGGAAAAGGCCGCCATCGAAGCCGAAGCGCGGCGTGAGATCGCGGAGCGCGGACGCCACGGTCCCAAGCTGGGGGCGTACCTGTACGCGGTCGAACACCACGCGATCAAGGAGAACGAGGAGGACGTTGTCCCGGCCGCCGAGGACGAGCCCCGGCGGCCGGTGGGGGAGCCTCAGTCCTGATCGGTGCGCGCGTAGGCCGCGAGCGCCCGCTGCCGGGCGTTCGCGGCCACTGTGCGGACCAGGGCGGTGTGCACGGACCCGATCGCGGGCCGTGCGACGCGCCAGTAGCGGCGGAACTTCAGCCAGCTCTCCGGGTCGGTCATCGCGACCCTCGTGTGCACGGTCAGCAGCGTGCGGTGCGGGCCGTACGGGAGAACCGCCACGGCCATGACGATCTTGCCGTAGCCGGGTTCCCCGAACCCGGCGAAGTCGTCGGCTTCGACGCGCCGCCACGGGATCACCGGCTTCCAGAACTTGCCCGCGACGCCGAGGGCGAACTCGCTGCCCGGCCGGTCGCCGAGGAGGACCCACTCCGAGTCGGCGTCGAGGTCGTCGGGGGTCAGCCGCGTCGGCCGCCGTGGCGGGCCGTGCCGCCGGTTGTGCCGGCGCTCGGGCAACGTGCGCACCCAGCCGGCGACGGAGACGATCCCGCCGCGGACATCGGTGAAGTCGAGTTCGCGTGCGGCGGCGTAGGTCTCCTTCACCGGCGCGTCGACGATCGCGGTGCGCACCAGCTCGAAGTGCGGGTGCGGGAGGAAGTGGTCGATCAAGAGGTCAGGTCCGGTCATCGTCCCAGCGTCGGCGAACGTCGCCGGAGAAGGCAGGCGGATTTGGTCCCCGGTGAAAGGGACTTCGTGCTCTGACCGGTGAGTACGCCCGCACGTCATGCTGGCCGCAAGAACACCGCGATGGCAGGAGGAGTCCGATGAGTGCAACCGCGACCCGGCCGGTGGTCGCCGGGGTGGACGCCTCGGCGGCCTCGCTCGCCGCGATTCCTTGGGCTGCAAGGGAAGCGGCGTACCGCGACACGACGTTGCGATTGGTGCACGCCTGCGTCTTCGAAGGGGCGCCACCCAGGGCGCACGAGTCGGAACTGCTGCTCGAGCACGTCCACCGCGCGCTCCGCCGCGGTGCCGAGATAGCCCGCGAGGCGGCTCCGGGAGTTCGGCTCGAGACGCACGTCCGGCTCGGTCTAGCGGTCGACCTGCTGCTGGCCGAGTCGGCCGGTGCGGGCCTCGTCGTCCTGGGCTCCCACGGGCTGGGTGGTCTGCGGGGTGCCCTGATCGGCTCGGTGGCCCTGCGGGTCGCCGCAGAAGCCGCGTGCCCCGTGGCGGTCGTGCGGGGGCACGCCCGTCCGGGTGGTCCCGTGGTCGTCGGGCTGGACCCGACCGAGTCGAGCGAACACGCACTGCAGTTCGCACTCGACGAGGCCTCGGCGCGCCACGCGCCGGTGCTCGTCGTGCACGCCTTCCCCGACGGCACCGAGGCCACCGAACAGCGGGGCCTGGAAGCGCGCGTCGCGACCTGGGCGCGGAAGTACCCGGCGCTGACGATCTCTTCCCACGCGGTGCGGAACCGGAACCCTTCGCACGCCCTCCTGGAGGCGGCGCCCGCGGCCCAGCTGATCGTCGTCGGCACCCGTGGCCGCGGTCCGGTCGCCGGCGGGGTGCTGGGTTCGACCGGGAACGCCCTGCTCGCGCACGCGGCCTGCCCGGTCGCGGTCGTGCACTGAACCGAAGTGAGGAACCGCCATGAAGGCACGCGACATCATGACGAGGCCGGTCGTGCGGGTCGGCCCGGGAACCCCGGTCCGCGAAGCCATCGTAATGCTCACCGAACACTGCGTCGCCGCCCTGCCGGTGGTGGGTGAGGACGACGCGGTGCTCGGTGTGTTCACCGAGGCAGACGCCCTTCGCAGCGGTGTCGCCGGGAAGGGCCCGGCGCCCGACGTCCTGGTGTGCTCCACGATGACGTCGCCCGCCGAGACGGTGGGCCTCGACACCGACGTCACCGAGATCGCCCGCCGCATGCTGGGGGACCGGCTGCGCAGCATCCCGGTGGTCGACGACGGCGTGCTCGTCGGCATCGTCAGCCGCCGCGACATGCTCAGCCCGCTGGTGCGCCAGGACGACTCGATCACCTCGCACCTCAACGCCCTGCTGTCCGACTACGCCGGTCATCGTGACCGGTGGACGATCTCCGTCACCGGCGGCATGGTGACGATCCGGGGTGCGTTCACTGACGAGGCCGAGCGCCGCGTCGTGACCGCGTTGGCGAAGACGGTCCACGGTGTGGTCGGCGTCGAGCTCTGGGAAGAGACCTCGGTGACTTTCGGCGAGTCCCGCGGGGCCGTTGGCCCCTAAGCCGGACGGCCCGGCCGCGCGAGGCTTGGAGCATGAGAATACTTGTCGCGGTGGCCAGCCGGCATGGCGCCACCAGGGAAATCGCCGAGAACATCGCCACCGCGGCCCGCACCGCGCTGACCGACGCCGGGGTGTGGTCGGAGGTCGAAGTCCGGGACGCGAGCCTGGTGACTTCGGTCGACGGCTTCGACGCCGTGGTCCTCGGGTCCGCCGTCTACATGGGACACTGGCTCGACCCGGCCGCGAAGTTCGCGGAGACTTTCGCGGACGAACTCCGCCGCGTTCCGGTCTGGGTGTTCTCCAGCGGACCCGTCGGCGAGCGGGGCGACCCGGCCGACGAACCGGGCAACGCCGCCGACGTGGTCATGCGGCTCGGCGCCCGGGGGCACCGGCTCTTCGGTGGCAAGCTCGACCGTCACTCGCTGCACCTGCCGGAACGCGCCATGGTCGCTGCCCTGCGGGTCAAGGACGGCGACTACCGCGACTGGCCGTCGATTCGGGCCTGGGGCCGGGAGATCGGCGTGAGCCTGGCGACGGCCGAAGTGGCGGGGACCGCGTCATGACCACTCCGAGCAGTTACCCGGTCCGGGTCGAAGCGACCCTGGACGAACCCCTTTCCCGCGGGCTGTGGCTGGTCAAGTGGCTGCTGGCCGTCCCGCACTACGTCGTGCTGGCGTTCCTGTGGTTCGCCTACCCGTTCGTCACGATCGCCGCGTTCTTCGCCATCCTCGTGACCGGCCGCTACCCGCGTCCGCTCTTCGAATTCACGTCCGGGGTGCTGCGCTGGAGCTGGCGGGTGCAGTACTACTCCTACGCCGCGCTCGGCACCGACCGGTACCCGCCGTTCACCTTCGCCGACGTTCCGGATTATCCGGCCCGGCTCGAAATCACCTACCCCGAAAAGCTTTCGCGCGGCCTGGTGCTGGTGAAGTGGTGGCTGCTGGCCATCCCGCACCTCGTGATCGTGGGCCTGTTCGCCGGCGGCGGCAGCTGGCTGCTGTTCGGCAACGGCAGCGACGACGGCTTCAACTGGGCGGCCGGTGGTCTCGTCGGCGTGCTGGTGCTGGTCGCCGGGGTGGTGCTGCTGTTCACGGGCCGCTACCCGCGGCCGATCTTCGACTTCGTGCTCGGCATGGACCGCTGGGTCCTGCGGGTCGCGGCCTACGTGTCGCTGATGACCGATGAATACCCGCCGTTCCGGCTCGACATGGGTGGCACCGAAGCCGGCCACGAGCCACCCCACCCGCAGCCGCACCCGGTCCGGCCGGGAAGCTGGACCGGCGGGCGGATCGCCGCCGTGGTGTCCGGGGCTTTGCTGGTACTCGGCGCGATGGGCCTGCTGACCGGCGGCGGAGCCGCGCTGTGGGCCGACCGCACCCAGCGCGACGCCGACGGCTACCTCACCGGTGCCACGACGCTGGTGGCGAGCGGCTACGCGGTCACGACCGATCCGGTGCAGCTGCCCGGCGCGCCGGACGCCGTGGCGGCCATCGGCGACGTCCGGATCCGCGCCACCGCCATCGACGGCCGCCCGGTCTTCGTGGGCATCGGCCGATCCGCCGAGGTCGCCGGCTACCTGGCCTCGACCGAATACACGACGGTGGGCGGGGTGGCCGACAACCGCGCGAGCGACCGGGTGCACCCCGGCGGCGCGCCGGCCACCCCGCCCGGCGACGCCGGGGTGTGGACCGCGGCCGCGGCCGGGCCGGGCGCGCAGAGCCTGTCCTGGCCGGCGGGTGACGGGCAGTGGACCGCCGTCGTGATGAACGCCGACGGCTCCCGCGGGATCTCCGTGCGCGCCGAAGCCGGGGCGACCGCACCCGGGCTCGGCTGGATCGCCCTCGGCCTGCTGATCGCCGGCGCCGTGGTGCTGGCCGCCGGTGCCCTCCTGATCGGGATCGCCGTCCACCGCGCCTCGCGGCGACCGGGTACCCCCACCATCCCCGAGCCGTCCACTGTGGACATGTGAGGAAGGAACCACCATGCACGCACAGCCGGGCGACTTCCCCGGACCCGATGCGGAGGTGCTGACCGCCGCCGAGGAGCAGGCCGCAGAAGAGCGGGCCCGCGCCCGCCTCGACCGGGTTCAGCAGCTCATCCACGAGGAGGACAGCCATGTCCGGGTTCACTGACGGCGCGATCGTCGCCGGGATCGACGGCTCGTCCTCGGCGGTGCAAGCTGCCGTCTGGGCGGGCGCCGAGGCCCGCCACCGCGGCCGCCCGCTTCGCCTCGTCCAGATCTACGCGCTGCCGCCGGTGAAGGCTCCGGTCGCGTTCGGCACACACGAGCAGGTCCGCGCCGGGCTGGCCGAGCGAGCCGAAGGCTGGCTGGCCGAAGCGCGGGACGCGGTCTTGGCCGAGCACGCCGGTCTCGACGTCACCACCGCCGCCCGGGAGTGGAGCCCGGTCACCGCTCTCGTCCAGGAGTCGCAGCACGCCGAACTGATCGTGCTCGGCTCACGCGGGCTGGGCGGCTTCACCGGCCTGCTCGTCGGCTCGACCGCCGTCGCCGTGGCGGCACACGCGCACTGCCCGATCGTGGTGGCCCGCGGCCGGACCCTGCACGACGCGCCGCCGGACGCCGGACCCGTGCTCGTCGGCGCCGACGGCTCGCCCGACAGCGAGGCCGCGATCGCGTTCGCCTGCGAAGAGGCGCGGCTGCGTGGCACCGGCCTCATCGCGGTGCACACCTGGAGTGACGTCCTCGCGGACGGCATGCTCCGGGCGCACCCGCTGCAGGAGGATCCGGCGAAGATCGCGGCGGAGGAGCGCGTCAAGCTGGCCGAGCAGGTGGTGGGCTGGCAGCGGAAGTACCCGGACCTGGTGATCGAGCTCGAGGTCACCCGCGGGCGCCCGGTACAGACGCTGCTGGAACGCGGCGAGCACGCGCAGCTGATCGTGGTCGGCTGCCGCGGCCGCGGCGGGTTCACCGGCATGCTGCTCGGCTCGACGAGCCAAGCGCTGATCGCGCACTCGCCGTGCCCGGTGGCGGTCGTCCGACCTCAGCAAACCGGCAGCGGGACGTGACCACCCTGCGGACCCGCGCCACGATGCGCTTGCTGGCCACGTTCGAAACTCTGTTCGCCGCGAGCGCGGTGTACGGCGGCATCTCGCTCGTCGCCGGCGCGCCGGGCTTCACGATGCCGGTGGCGTGGCTGGCGCCGCTCGGGCTGACCAGCTGGGTGCTGCCCGGGATCGCACTGGCACTCGTCATCGGCGGGACGCTCGCCTGGGCGTCGGTGTTCGCGTGGCGGGCCGACTTCCGCGCGCCGAGTGCCGCGCTGGCCGCCTGCGCGGTGCTCACCGGCTGGCTGGCGATCCAGTTCGCCGTGATCGGCGTGCGCGCTCCGGTGCAGTGGGTGACCGCCGGGCTGGTGGTCGTCCTGCTCGGGCTCGCGCTGCTTGCCCGGCGCCGGTTGGCAGCGTCACGACCACAACGGTCCCAGGGGGACGTGATCGCGCGAAGGACGTAAGTCCTCCCGACCGGTGACCGACGCCAGCGGTGAACCGGGTCCCCCCTTCCTAGGTTGGGAAGTGACACGAAAGGAACCCCCGATGCGCGCACGCGACCTGATGACCGCGCCGGTGATCACCGTGCACCCGTGGACGTCCGCCAAGGAGGCGGCCGAGCTGCTGTCGATGCACGGCTTCACCGCCCTCCCCGTGGTCGACGATGACGACCGGCTGATCGGCATCGTCACCGAGGCCGACCTGATCCGCGGCCGGATCCCGGTGGATCCCCGGCACGTCCACGAGCACCACGAAGCCACGTCCGCGGGCAAGACGGTGGGGGACCTGATGACCAGTCCCGCCACCGCGATGAGCACCGGGACCGACATCGCCGACCTCTGCCAGGCGCTCGTGGACGCCCGGATCCGCGCGATGCCCATCGTCGACGGCTCGGCGGTCGTCGGCATCGTCACCCGCGGTGACATCGTGCGCGTGCTCGCGCGGGAGGACGTCGACATCGCCCGGGACGTCAAGCACCGCTTGGAGATCTACGGCGGCAGCGGCCGCTGGCACGTCGACGTCCGCGATGGCTGCGTGCACATCACCGACCAGTTCGACGACGACACCGACCGGCACGTCGCCGAGCTGCTGGCGCTGGCCGTGCCCGGTGTCGTCGCCGCCGACACCGCGTATGCGGGTGAGGAGCAGACACGATGAGCACCACCGAACCGAGGATCACCGTGGGCGTGGACGGCTCGGCGGGGTCGACCGCCGCCGTCGTCTGGGCGGCGAACCTCGCTTCCCGGCGCCACCTGGAGCTGAAGATCGTGCACGGGCTGCAGGTCGCCGGTCTGTACTACGGCGGCGGGATGACCGGAATCGGCGCGGCGACGCTGTTCGAGGCGGTCCAGGCGGACGGCGAACGCGCCATCGCCGACGCCCGCGCCCTCGCCGCGTCGATCGACAAGGACCTGGTCATCGTCACCGAGCTGCCCAACGATCCGCCGGTGCCGATGCTGATCGACGAGTCGCGACACGCGCGGCTGCTCGTCGTCGGCCGGACCGGGACCGGGGGGTTCGCGGACATGCTCGTCGGCGGCACCGCGGCTTCGGTCGTCGCCCATGCGCACTGCCCGGTCGCGGTGGTCCGCGGTCGGCAGAAGTCCACGGTGGTCCCGGAGACGGGACCGGTCGTGGCCGGCGTCGACGGCAGCCCGAACAGCGAACAGGCCATCGCCATCGCGTTCGAAGAGGCGTCGCTGCGGGGTGTGCCGCTGGTCGCGGTGCACGCCTGGAACGACGTCACCTACGACGACACCCGTGGCACCGCCCGCATCCTCACCCAGCCGGAAAGCCTCGAAGAGGACGAGCAGCGGCTGCTGACCGAGCGGCTGGCAGGCTGGCAGGAGAAGTACCCCGACGTCGAGATCAGCCGGAAGCTGGTCCGCGACCGGCCGCGGCACGTCTTGCTCGAGGCGAGCGAAACCGCGCAGCTGGTGGTCGTCGGCTGCCACGGGCGTGGAGGTTTCACCGGGATGGTGTTGGGTTCGACCAGCCAGGCGCTGGTCCAGCACGCTCAGTGCCCGGTGCTCGTCGTCCGCCCGGATCGGAAGTAACCGCGCCCGGCGCCCGGCTCGCGATGCTCGGCCGCACTCGCCCGGCATCCTCGCCCACCACTTGAACGCCATGCTCGTCACCGGACCGTCGCCGGCGTGGAGGCCGACGTCGAGGTCCCACCGCAGCGCGGTGTCACCGCGGGGTGAACCGTCCATGCCGACGACGAGCAAGCGGCCAGTGGGAGTACTCATGATTTGCCTTCCTTCCTCGGGTGTTGCCGCGATCGTGCGTCCGGCGTCCGGTTAGGGGACGAATTCCGCTGGAGCGGGGGACTTTGTGCTCCGGTGCCGGTCCCGCGGCCGCGGCGACCATGGGGAGGGCGGAGCGTCCGACTCCGCGACGGGAGTGATCGCGATGACCGCCGCCGCACCGGCCGCACTGACCACCGAGCAGATCGGTTTCCTCGCGCGGGCGGTCAGCCGCGCGCCATCCGTGCACAACAGCCAGCCGTGGCAGCTGGGCGTCCGCGGCACCGAGGTGGACCTCCTGGAACGGCCCGGGATCGAGCTGTGCCGGCAAGATCCCTTCGGCCGGGACCGGATGCTGTCCTGCGGTACTGCGCTGACCGACCTCGAGCTCGCGGTACGCGCACTCGGCCGGGACTGCCACGTCGAGTACCGCGGTCGGGCAGACGTCGTGGCGACCGTGACGATCGGCCGCCCCCGCCCGGCCTCGCCCCGGGACTTCGCGCTCTACCACGCCATCGCCCGGCGCCGCAGCCACCGGCGCGCGTTCTTCGGCAGCCGGGTGCCCGAAGGCGTTCGCACGGCGGTGGCCGCGTCCGGAGAGACCACGGGCGTGCACGTCGTCGAACCCGGCCGGCTGGACAAGCTGGCCGAGTTGCTGGGCTTCGCCACGCGTGTGCTCCGTGAAGACCGCGGTTACCAGCGCGAGCTGGAGCTGTGGACGGCGCACACGCACGGCTGGGGAGCGATCGGCGACGGCGTTCCCGAGGACGCCATGAGCCCGGAAGCCCTGCCGGTGGCGGGACTCGTCCGCCGGGACACCCCGGTCCCGGACGACGTCGTGCTCGCCGAGCGGCTGGCCGCGGAGAACCTCCTGGTCGTCTGCACCGACGGCGACGCGCCCGCCGACCACCTCGCAGCCGGTGCGGCCCTGCAGCGCATCTGGCTCACCGCCACGGCGAAGGCACTCGTGGGCTCGGTACTCACCCAGCCGCTGCACCTGACCGGCTTCCGGGCACGCCTCGTTTCGGAACTGGCGCTCCCGGGTGTCCCGCAGGCCATCTTCCGCTTCGGCTACCCCGCCGTCCCGGCGGCACCGTCACCCCGGCTTCCGCTCGGCGAGGTGGTGCCCGGCGGCCCCACGGGAGGACTCCGATGAACCCGCACACGCGACCTCGTCTCGGCTGAGCACCGCACGGTCCCGGAGGTCACCCGATGAGCGCGATCGAGATTCGCGGCTTGCAAGGTCCTTCGGGCCCACCCCTCGGTTGGCCGTTGACCACGCGGACCGTGCTGGTGTTCGGGATCGCGGGCAGTGTGATCGCGCTGGTGACCCCTGATCCGGGCGGCCGTGCGGAAACCGCGCTGACCTGTCCGCAGACATCCGGCGGTCGCCGCCAGAGCCTGAAGTCACCCGGCTCGCGGCGGCGCAAACGGTCAAATGGCCCGCATCCCGGGGACTGTGTCCTCTGCGCCGCAGGCGCCGTGGCCACCGATGCTGGCCCCATGTTCGAGCGATCCGGAGGGCACGAGAGATGGACACCTCGATGCGGTTGACCCGGCTGTGGCACAGCGTCCTGCCCGGGCGTGACTCGGTGGCCCGTCCGTCGGACCGGGTGCAGGCGGGTCTGCTCCTTTCGGTGATCCTGTTGTCGCTCGTCGCGGCGGCGGCCGCGGTCCTGCTCGGGATCGGCATCCACGGAGGCGAAGCAGCCAGATCCCGCGAACAGCTCGCCACTCGCCACGCCGCGACGGTGATCCTGCTGAGCGACGGTCCCGCGTCCGGCCGCACCGGCGCACCGGGCGAACCCGGTCCGGCGCGAGGGACCTGGATGACGCGAGACGGTCAGTGGAGAACCGGCGAGGTGGACGTCCCCGCCGGGACGGTCGCGGGGAACGAGGTCCCGATCTGGCTCGACGCGACGGGTGCCCCGGCCGATCGCCCCCTCATCCCGGCCGCGGCGGTCATCGACGCGACGGTCGTCGCGTCGGGGCTGTGGGCCGGCGTGGTGTTCCTGCTGGTGCTGTCCTACCTCGCCGTGGTCGCGCTGCTGGACCGGTTCCGCCTCGCCCGGTGGCAGCGGGAATGGTTCGTCCAGCAGCCGGGACGCACGCGCCGGGACGACCAAAGCCCCGCCGGCTCGTGAAGGGAAGGACCTGCGCCGGCTTGCCGCCGGCGAGGACCAACAGCCTTCCAAGAGATGACCAACGGCCACCCGACGGTGGACCGATGTGCGGTGTGCGAGGCGCCGGTGAATTGGTGCGATGGACCTGGAACCGAGGACGGACCGGTCGACCGGCTGGTCGCGTCCCTTGGCCGCCGACCCCGACTGGGAGATGACGATGCGCAAGTACGTGTACGACTTCGCCGAGGGCAACCGCGCCATGGCGGACCTGCTCGGCGGCAAGGGCGCGAACCTCGCCGAGATGACCGTGATGGGGCTGCCGGTGCCGCCGGGATTCACGATCACCACCGAGGCGTGCCGCGCGTACCTGGCCACCGGCACGTCACCCGAAGGGCTGACCGAGGAGGTGGGGGAGCACCTGCACGCGCTGGAACGGGCGATGGGCCGCAAGCTCGGGCAGGTCGACGAGCCGCTGCTGGTGTCCGTCCGGTCCGGGGCGCGGTTCTCGATGCCGGGGATGATGGACACCGTCCTCGACATCGGGCTGACCGACGACTCGGTGACCGGGCTCGCCGCGTGGTCGGGGGACGAGCGGCTGGCGTGGGACTCCTACCGGCGGCTGGTGCAGATGTTCGGCACCACCGTGTTGGGCGTCGACGCCGCTCACTTCGCCGGCGCGTTGCGGGCGGCCAAGCAGGCCAAGGGCGTCACCGGCGATCTCGGGCTGGACGCGGCCGACCTGCGGGCGCTGACCACCACGTTCAAGGACATCGTCCGCGAACAGGCGGGCCGGGACTTCCCGCAGGACCCGCGCGAGCAGCTGAACCTCGCGATCAACTCGGTGTTCGAGTCGTGGAACACCGACCGCGCCCACGTGTACCGCCGCGCCGAGCACATTCCCGAGGACCTGGGCACCGCGGTGAACGTGTGCGCGATGGTGTTCGGCAACCTGGGCGAGGACTCCGGGACGGGCGTCGCGTTCACCCGCGACCCGGCGACGGGGGCGCCTGGTGTCTACGGCGATTACCTCGCCGACGCCCAAGGCGAGGACGTCGTGGCCGGCATCCGCAACACCCTGCCCCTGCACCGGCTCGCCGACCTGCACCCCGGACCGTACGAACAGCTCCTCGGGATCATGCGGACGTTGGAGGAGCACTACCGCGACCTGTGCGACATCGAGTTCACCATCGAGCGGGGCAAGCTGTGGATGCTGCAGACCCGAGTCGGCAAGCGCACCGCGGCCGCCGCGTTCCGCATCGCCGAGGCCCTGCGCGAAGAGGGCGTGATCGACGCGGACGAGGCGCTGCGGCGGGTCACCGGCGCGCAGCTGGCCCAGCTGATGTTCCCCCGCTTCGCCGATACCACCACCACGCCGGTCGCGACCGGCGTCGCGGCATCGCCGGGGGCGGCGGTCGGTGAGGTGGTGTTCGACTCGGCGACCGCGGTGCGCCGGGCCGAGGAGGGTGCCGCGGTCATCCTGGTGCGGAGAGAGACCAACCCCGACGACCTCGACGGGCTGATCCATGCTCGCGGCGTGCTCACCAGCCGCGGCGGCAAGACGTCGCACGCCGCCGTGGTGGCGCGCGGGCTGGGGCGGACGTGCGTGTGCGGGGCCGAGTCCCTGGACGTCGATGTGGCGAACCGGCGGTTCACGACCGCGGACGGCACGGTCGTAGCCGAAGGCGACCTGATTTCCATCGACGGCACCGCCGGCGAGGTCTACCTCGGTGAGCTGGCCGTGGTGCCGTCGCCGGTCGTCGACTACTTCGAAGGCCGTCGCGAGCCCGGAACCGATGCGCTGTTGCAGGCGGTCGACCGGATCATCACGCACGCCGACGCCCGGCGGCGGCTGGAGGTGCGGGCGAACGCCGACACGCCGCAGGACACGCAACGGGCCCGTCGCCTCGGGGCGACCGGTGTCGGGCTGTGCCGCACGGAGCACATGTTCCTCGGCGACCGGCGGGTGCTGGTCGAACGGCTGATCCTCGCCGAGACCGAAGCCGAGCGCGAATCCGCGCTCGCGGCGCTGCTTCCGCTCCAGCGCGCGGACTTCGTGGGGATTCTCGAGGAGATGGACGGGCTGCCGGTGACCATCCGGCTGCTGGACCCGCCGCTGCACGAGTTCCTGCCCGACCGCACCGCGCTGACCGCCGAGGTGGCAGTGGCCCGGGCGCTCGGCCGACCGGGGGCGCCGGAGGCCCTGCTGCGCGCGGTCGAGCGGCTGCACGAGGAGAACCCGATGCTGGGCACCCGCGGGGTACGGCTGGGCCTGGTGGTGCCGGGGCTCTACGAGATGCAGGTGCGCGCCATCGCCGAAGCCGCCGCGATCCGCGTCCGCGCGGACGGGAACCCCCGCGTGGAGATCATGATCCCTCTGGTCGGCGACGTGCGGGAGCTGGACATCATGGCCGGGCGCGCCCGGCGGATCCTCGACGAGGTCACCGCCGGGACGAGCTTCCCGTACGAGATCGGCACCATGATCGAGCTGCCCCGCGCGGCGCTGACCGCGGGCCGCATCGCCGGGTCGGCCGAATTCTTCTCCTTCGGCACCAACGACCTGACCCAGACCGTCTGGGGATTCTCCCGCGACGACGTCGAAGCGTCGTTCTTCCCTGCATACCTCGCCGAAGGCATCTTCGCGGTGTCGCCGTTCGAGACGATCGACCGGGACGGCGTCGGCAGGCTCATTGCGGACGCCGTGGCCGCGGGCCGTGCCCGGCGCCCGGATCTCGGCTTGGGCGTGTGCGGCGAGCACGGTGGTGACCCCGAGTCGATCGGGTTCTTCCACGAGGTGGGGTTGGACTACGTGTCCTGCTCGCCGTTCCGGGTCCCGGTCGCCCGGCTCGAGTCCGGCCGCGCCGCCGTGGGGCAAACGGACAGCGCCGTCGACAACCGCTAGAAGCCGAGGCCTCGCCTACATCCCGTTGCCGGACGCCATCCACTCGTCCGGGTCGGGCGCAACCTTTGGGTTGTCGGGGTCGCCGTCGGCGGCCTCGGCACCATCCTCACCGCCGCCGGATTCGGCCTGCTCGTCGACCGGCTGGTCGGGGCGCACGTGTTCGACCCGGCCAACGGCGGCGCCACCGGCGTGTCGGCTGGTCGAACGCGCCCAGGAGGTGATGGTCACCCAGGGGCGTCTGCGGGGCCTGTTGCAGGCGAGCCGGATGGTGACTTCCGATCTGGCGTTGCCGACGCTGCTGAGGCGCATCGTCGAAGCGGCTCGTGACCTGCTCGGCGCCCGCTACGCCGCGTTGGGCGTGATCGCGCCCGGCGGACGGCAGCTGGCCGAGTTCGTGCACACCGGCATGGACTCACAGACGGTCGCGCTCGTCGGACGGCTCCCGGAAGGCAAGGGCTTGCTCGGCGCCCTGATCGACGACCCCCGGCCGATCCGGACCGAGTGCGACCACGGGGAGTTCACCGCGGAAGACGAGGAACTCGCGCTGGCCTTGGCTGCGACGGCGGGGCAGGCGAGGTCGCCGTCGGCGTGCAGGCCGACGACCTCAGCGGGCTCGAGGTTTCCGTCGACCGGACGTTGTCGGGCCGGGTGTTCCGCAGCGGGCAACCGCACCTGGGTTCGTGGGAGGACCACCCGGACCAGGAACCGGCGGTGGCGAGCCTGGTCGACGTCGACGCTGTGCTGGTTGTCCCGATGACCGGTACCCAAAGGGTCGATGGGGTGCTGACCGCCGCGCGGGTGCGCGGCCGTCCTGGGTTCACCCCGGAGGACCTGGAGATGGCTGCCGGGTTCGCCACCCAGGCGTCGGTGTCCATCGAGATCGCCGACACCCGCGCGGAGCAGCACCGCAACGAGATCTACGACGAGCGTGATCAGATCGCCGCTGAGCTGCACGAGCAGGTGATTCAGCGCGTGTACGCGGTGAACCTGTCCTTGCACGCCGCGATCGGGTTGGCGAAGAGTTCGGTGGTGGCGCAGCGGGTCCGGGCGGCCGTGCGGGATCTCGACGGCGTGATCGCCCACATCCAGGACGCCGTCCGCCGGCTCGACGACGCCGATCCGGGCCACGGGCCCGGTGTGCGGGAACGGATCGAAGAGGTTCTCGCCGACACGACCGCCGAGCCGGGGCTGTCGGTGTCGACCCGGTTCGCCGGCAAGCTGGACACCATCGGCACCGGCGAACTCGCCGACGACCTTGTCGCCGCTTTGCGCGACACCCTCGCCCTCGTCGTCCGGCACGCCGCGGCCACGACCGTGGACCTCGCGCTGACCTGCACCGGCCACCAGGTCAGCGTGGTCGTCGAGCACGACGGCCGTCATGGCTCCGGCCGCGGTGACCTCGCCGAGTGGACGGCGGTGGCCGAACGGGCCGAACACCACGGTGGCACGGCGGAGCTGGACGATCGCGGGGTTCGCTGGTCCGTGCCACTGCCGTGACCAGGACGGTCAGCACCTCGCCCGAGGCGATGACCGTCGCGCGGTGGCGCTCCGGCTCGCCGTCGTCTTCGCCGGCCAGCTTCGTGCCGACCGCGACGGGGATCACCCTCACGTGCTTGTCGAGCCGGGTTCGAGCAGGATGTCTTCGAGAGACCGGCGGGGCGTCCACGGCACCGGCGCGCCCCGGCCCAGCCGCAGCACGATCTGCGGCCACAACCCGCCGCCGAGCAGCTGGCGCAGCTCGGAACGGACGGCGGGGACCTCGATCGGCTGGGAGATGAACGAGGCGTCGAGGCCGGCGGCGGTAGCGGTGAGCAGGACCCGCTGCATCGCCTGACCGGCCCGGAGCTGGTCGAGCCGGGTGTCGTCGAAGGAGCCGATGACCACGACCAGCGGGTCGTCTTCGTCGATCCGGCCGCGCCGGGGCGCGTGCCGGGTACCGAAGTCGCGGAGGATCCAGCCGCCGTCGTCGGCGGGCACAGCGCCGCCGGCGTAGGCGGGGACGCCGTCGCGGCTGTGCCGGGCGCGTCCGGTCCAGTGTCGCCATTCGGCGAGGAACTCCGGATTGCTCAGCTGGACCTGGTGACTCTTGTTCACCAGTTCGCGGAGCTGTTCGAGCTGGTTGGCGTCGAGCCGGGGCAGCCAGGCCTGCTCGACTTCGGCGGCGTGCCGGAGCTCGGCGAGCACGGACGCGGGGATGGCGGCCGTCTCGAACGGAGTGCGGTTGGTGTGGCGGCGTGGGATCGTGTCGGCCAGCTGGACGAGCCGCCGGTCGGGTTTGCGGGCGGCGAAGGGCCGGACGAGGGCCAGCAGCGTCGGGTCGTCGCGGCGGGGGAGCAGTGTCGTGGCCGGGTGGGCGCCGAGGGCGTGGATGGCGGTGCGCAGGTTGAACAGCGCGGCCCCGCAGGAGAGCAGTAGCTCCCGGCCGTCCGCGTCCACCACCGGGAGCCCGCGCCCCGGGTCCGCGTGCAGTTCGAGGCCCGCGGGAGTGCAGCGGAAGCGCCAGGGCTGCGTGTTGTGCGTCGACGGGGCGAGCGTCGCAGCGCTGATCACGGACTTCACCTGATCGGAATCCAGCAGACCGATCGGCGTGATGGCTGATGTCATGTTTTCCCTCGCGCCGCGACACGGCACACTGTGGTTCGGAAGGCTCCTCGCGACGATCTCTCAGGTCGCTGGGTCCCGGAAAGGGGAAAAGGTCACCAGCGATGCGAGCAACGCGGAGGTTGTGGGCAGCGTGTCAGTGAAGGAACTCGCCGGAAACGAACCGAACCCCCGGCGGATGGCCGGGACTCTGTCCGGTCTGCGGTTGCGTGAGCTGCTGGGTGACCTGCAGGACCGGATCGAGCTGCTGATCGGCACCCGGGACAAGATGGACGGTCTGCTCGACGCCGTCCTGGCCGTCGCGTCCGGCCTGGAGCTGGACACCACGCTGCGGCGGATCGTGCAGGCGGCGATGGAACTCGGCGAGGCGGAGTACGGCGCGCTCGGGGTGCTGGCCGAGGACGGTTCCCTGTCGGAGTTCGTCTACGTCGGCATCGATGACGAGGCCCGCCGGCTGATCGGCGACCTGCCGACCGGTCACGGGGTGCTGGGTGTGGTCATCGACGAGGCGAAGCCACTGCGGATGGAGGAGATCTCCTCGCACCCGGCGTCGGTGGGGTTCCCGGCGCACCACCCGCCGATGCACTCGTTCCTCGGAGTTCCGGTGCGCGTGCGCGATGAGGTGTTCGGGCGGCTGTACCTGACCGAGAAGAAGAACGGCGAGCAGTTCACCGACGACGACGAGGTCGTCGTGCAGGCCCTGGCCGCCGCGGCCGGCATCGCGATCGAGAACGCGCACCTCTACGAGCAGGCGCAGGTGCGGCAGCAGTGGCTGGCCGCGACCAGTGAGGTGACCACCGAGCTGCTGGGCGGCGGTGACCCGGTCGAGGCGCTGAACTTGATCGCGAGCCGGGCGCTCGAGCTGACCGGCTCGGAGGTCACCATGCTCGCGCTGCCGAACTCCGGGCGCCTGGACGTCGACGAGGACTGGGGCGAGGACGTCGACGACCTCACGGTCACCGTCTGCGCGGGGACGCGGGCGGCGGAGCTGGCGGGGACGCACATCGACCTCGAGGAGAGCGTGCCCGGCGCGGTGTACCGGGACCGGACGCCGCGCAGCGTGCCGGAGCTGGCCCTGCGCGAGCACCGCTACGGGCCGGCGCTGGTCGTCCCGCTGCGCGCGGGGGACCGGACGACCGGCGTGCTCATCGCGGCCCGGGAGGCCGGGGCGGCGGGGTTCGAGTCGGCGCAGCTGTCGGTGGTGGCCTCGTTCGCCGACCAGGCGGCACTGGCGCTGCAGCTGGCGGCGCAGCAGCGGGCCGCGCGCGAGCTGGACGTGCTGGGTGACCGGGACCGGATCGCCCGTGACCTGCACGACCACGTGATCCAGCGGTTGTTCGCGGTGGGGCTGTCGATGCAGAGCACCCAGCGGCGGACGAAATCGCCGGAGCTGCAGAAGCGGCTCGGGGACAGCATCGAGCAGATGCACGAGATCGTGCAGGAGATCCGTACGGCGATCTTCGATCTGCACGGCGGGGTGGCGGGGGAGACGGGGCTGCGGTTACGGCACCGGCTGCACGACGCGGTCGCGGAGCTGACCGATGATGCCCCGATCCAGCCGACGGTGAGCATGTCGGGCTCGATCGACACGGTGCCCACGCAGCTGGCCGAGCACGTCGAGGCGGTGGTGCGGGAGGCGGTCAGCAACGCCGTGCGGCACGCCGAGGCGTCGACGGTGTCGATTTCGATCACGGTGAGGGACGATCTCTTGCGGATCCTGGTGGTCGACGACGGCAAGGGGCTGGCCGAGGACATCTCGCCGAGCGGGCTGGGAAACCTCGGCGAACGGGCTGCGGCGGTCGGCGGTTCGTTCACGCTGGGCAGCGGCCCCGAGGGCGGCCTGAAGGTGGAGTGGACGGCGCCGCTCCGCTGAGCCCGGTCCATGCGGTGGCGCACTTGTCCCGATTTGCTGGGTACACCACGAGATCAGCGACTCCGGAGGCCGCCATGGCGACCAGGGGGTGAACCACGGCCCCGCGACTTCTCCGCCGATCCGGCTCGCGCGAACGCCTGGGGTGCGGCCTCGGGTATCGGGGGAGGATAAGGCTTCACGGGCCTGATCGTCGGCTCGACCGCCGTCGCCTTGGCGCCGTACGCACGTTGCCCAATCGTGGTGGTCCGCGGCCGGACCCCGCACGACGCGCCGTCGCCATCATGGTCATCACGACCTGGGCGCGCGTCGGCCGGCTATCGAAGTGACTGTCGGCCACATCGGACACAGCGGACGGGTTTCGTTCGGGCGCTTGGACAACATGTGCGCTTCTGCTCATTCGCTGTCGAACCACACGATCGAGTGCTCCTTCCCGGGGAATTGCTGCCCTGGAAGGAAAGTCGCGTACGGCTGCGCGAAGATCGGGACCGGATCGGCAGCTGATCGGTGATGGGACAAGTGGCGACGAGGTCTCGCAGTTGCTCGCTGGGAGGCCGTACGCATGCCGTCGATGTCCGTGCCCCGGCCGCGGGATTCGCGACGCCGGGCGTCGGCGGCGTTCGCGGTGACCCGGACAGGCGCAGCAAGCGTGGTCACCACGGCAGGCGAGCTCGATGCGACCGTCACCGATCAGTTCGCGGCGCTGCTCGCCGATGAGCTGCACCGGCAACCGCGGGCGCTGGTCTGCGACACCTCGGCGGTCGAGTTCTGCGCCGCCCGGGCGCTGACGATCCTGATCGACATGGTTGCCGACGCCGCTGCGGCGCGGGTGCCCTTCGCGGTCGTCGGACGTCGGCGAGCAGTGCTGCGGCCGATCACCGCGCTCGGCCTGGAGCAGGTCCTGCCGGTCCACCGCAGCGTGGAGGAGGCCCTGGACCGGCTGACGCTGTCGGCTGATCCGAGCGGCCTGGACGCCCACGGCAGCTCCCGGCGCTGACAAGCGCCGGCGGAGACCGACCCGGCCTCAGCCGGTACGTGCTGACGCAACTCGCCGTCGCGCTCGCAGAATGCGATGCAGAAGTCCGCGCCGGTGCGTGTCCGGCTCGATGCGTGCGTGCTCAGGCGCGCGCCACAGGACACCGGTTCTGATGACCAAAGTCCTCGTGCGGCATGACATTCGATCAGTGATCGCTCGCGGGTGAATGCCGGTAGATCGATCAGCTGCGTGCGTCCTCGGTCGCCCGAGATACGTGTGACCGGGCGTGGGCGGCTGCTTCGTCGAGGTCGGTGAACAGGTGGTTCTCGTGTCGGAGCTTGCCGAGGGCGCCGGTGGCAGTCAGCACGTGCTGGTGGTGTGGCCGGATTCCCTTGATCAGCACGGTGATTCCGCGGGCTTCGAGTTCTTCGATGGCTTCGCCGAGTGCTTTCGCGCCGCTCGCGTCGAGGAGGTGCAGGCGGGACAGCCGCAGGATGACCACGAGGACGTCGTCGGTCGTGCCGGCGATTTCGGTGACGATGCGTTCGGAAGCGCCCCAGAACATGGCGCCCTCGAAGCCGAACACCGCGATGTGCTCGTCGCCGGGGGTGGCGGGACCGGGAAGCGCGTCGCGGCGGGCGTGCGCGGCGCCGGCGAGGTGGCGCAGGGCGAAGAAGGCGGCGACGAGCAGGCCGATTTCGACGGCGAGGATGAGGTCCGCGGCGACGGTCACCAGCGCGGTCACGGCGAAGGTGGCCGCGCTGGAGCGGCTCGCGTGGACGACTTCGCGGATCGTGGGCAGTGGGACCATCTTCAGGCTGGTGACCATGAGGACGCCGGCCAGCGCGGCGAGCGGGATCCGGGACACGAGCCCGGTGGCGGCGTAGATCACCGCGAGTATCACCAGGGCGTGCGTGATGGCCGCCAGCCGGGTCCGGGCGCCCGAGCGGACGTTGACCGCGGTGCGGGCGATCGCACCGGTGGCGGGCATGCCGCCGAAGAGGCCGCTGGCGATCGAGGCCAGTCCCTGACCGACGAGCTCGCGGTCCGGGCGGGTCGGCCCGACCGGGGGCCCCGTGCGGGTCATCGTCACGGCGACGCGCGCGGAAAGCAGGGATTCGATGGCTGCCAGCGCGGCGACCGCGACGACGGCGCCGGTGAGGTCGCCGACCGCTCCGAGGGTGAAGGACGGCAGCGCGGGGGTCAGTGTGCTGGGCAGCCCGCCGATCCGCGGAAGGGGTGCGTGGACGACCTCGGCGACGACGGTCGCTACGGCGACCGCGAAGAGGGAGGCCGGTATCCCGCGGTGCAGCTTGGGCAGAACCAGCATGATCACCGCGACCAGCGCCACGGTCGCGATCGTCCAGACGCCCACGCCGCCGCCGGTCACGGCGTGCGCGACCGCGTCGGCCGCGGCCAGGAGCGGGTTCTTCCCCGGCGGCGCGGCCGTGCCGACGGCCGCGGGGACCTGCTGCAGGAAGATGATGCAGGCGATCCCGAGGGTGAAGCCCTCGACGACCGGCCAGGGGAGGTAGCCGACCAGTCGGCCCAGCCGCGCGGCTCCGGCGACGAGCACGACCAGACCGCCGAGGATGGCGACCAGGGCGATCGAGGACGGGCCGTGTGCGGCGACGATCGGGGCCAGGACCACGGCCATCGCTCCGGTCGGTCCGGACACCTGGACGGGTGAGCCGCCGAACACCGCGGCCACGATCCCCGCCACGACGGCCGTGACGAGACCGGCTGCCGGTCCCGCGCCGGAGCTGACCCCGAAGGCCAGGGCCAGCGGGAGGGCCACGACGCCGACGGTGATCCCGGCGAGCAAGTCCGTGCGCAGCACGGGCCCGTGGAGGTCGTAGTCACCCCGGCCCGGCAGCAGGTCGCGGGCGTTCACACCCGGGCCGCGATCGCGTCGAGCACGGCCTGGGGGCTCGCACCGGGCAGCGGCGGCAGCTCCCGGGCGGCGCGCAGCTGCTCCGAGCCGGGACGGAGCCCGGCCATCAGGAAGGCGCGGGCGACCACGAGCAGTTCGGCCACGAGTGGTTCGGCGAGCCAGTACTCGACGGCGTTGCCGGTCCGCGACGAGGTGACGACCCGGGTGCGGCGCAGGACGGCGAGGTGCTGGGACAGCTGGGAGGCTTCGCAGCCGGTCACCTCCAGCAGCCGCGTCACCGGCGCGCCGTCGTCCCCGGCGGCGGCCAGCACCTCCAGGACCTGGATCCGGGTCGGGTGCGCGAGGCACTTGAACAGGTCGGCCTTGATCCGGTACAGCGGCTCCGTCGTGCGGGACCTTGCGGGCATGGGCACCTCCTGGATTGATGACTCTATCAATCCATCAATCCATGGCGGGACGCGGCCGGGCGATCTCGGTGCTGCGCGCCGGGCGAGGGAATCATCGTCTCCGTGGACGTGATGGCGCGAAGGGACGTAAGTCCTCTCGACCGGTGACCGACGCCAGCGGTGACCAGGGTCCCCGCTTCCTAGGTTGGGAGGTAACCCCGAAAGGCAGGAACCCCCGATGCGAGCACGCGATCTGATGACCGCGCCGGTGATCACCGTGCACCCGTGGACGTCCGCCAAGGAGGCGGCCGGGCTGCTGTCGATGCACGGCTTCACGGCTCTTCCCGTGGTGGACGACGAGGACGGGTTGGTCGGCATCGTCACCGAGGCCGATCTGATCCGCGGCCGGGTCCCGGCCGACCCGCGCCACGTCCACGAGCCCCGCGCCACCGTCGCCGGCAAGACCGTCGGTGATCTGATGACCAGCCCGGCTACCGCCATGGACACCGGCGCCGATGTCGCCGACCTGTGCCAGGCCTTGGTGGACGCCCGGATCCGGGCGATGCCGATCGTCGACGGCTCGGCGGTCGCCGGCATCGTCACCCGCGGCGACGTCGTCCGGATGCTCGCGCGGGAGGACACCGAGATCGCCCGGGACGTCAAGCACCGCTTGGAGATCTACGGCGGCAGCGGCCGCTGGGGAATCGATGTCCGTGACGGGTGCGTGCACATCACCGACCAGTTCGACGACGACACCGATCGGCACGTTGCCCGGCTGCTGGCGCTGGCCGTGCCCGGCGTCGTCGCCGCCGACACCGCGTATGCGGGTGAGGAGCAAGCACGATGAGCACCATCGAACCGAGGATCACCGTGGGCGTGGACGGCTCGGTGGGTTCCGCCGCCGCCGTCGCCTGGGCGGCGAACCTCGCCTCCCGGCGCCATCTCGAGCTGAAGGTCGTGCATGGTCTCCAGCTCGCCGGCGTGTACTACGGAGGCGGGATGCTCGGCGCCGGAGCGGAGGCGCTGTTCGACGCGATCCGAGCCGACGGCGAGCGGGCCATCGCCGACGCGTGCAGCCTCGTGGCGTCGATCGACAAGGACCTCGTCGTCACGACGGAACAGCCGAACGAGCCACCCGTGCCGCTGCTGATCGAGGAGTCCCGGCACGCCCGGATGCTCATCGTCGGCCGGACCGGCGCCGGCGGATTCGCCGACATGCTGCTCGGGGGCACGGCGGCCACGGTCGTCGCCCACGCGCACTGCCCGATCGCGGTGGTCCGCGGCCGCGACGGGGCCACGGCCGTCCCCGGCTCGGGACCGGTCGTCGTGGGCGTCGACGGCAGCCCGAACAGCGAACAAGCGCTGGCCATCGCGTTCGAGGAGGCCTCGCTGCGTGGCACGCCGCTGATTGCGCTGCACGCTTGGAACGACGTCACCTACGAGGACGCTTTCGGCACCGCGCGGATCTTGACCCCGCCGGACACCCTCGAAGACGACGAGGAGCGGCTGCTCGGTCAGCGGCTCGCGGGCTGGCAGGAGAAATATCCCGACGTCGAGGTCCGGCGTGTGCTCGTGCGCGACCGGCCGCGGCACGCGCTGCTCGAGGCGTCCGCGGAAGCTCAGCTGGTGGTCGTGGGCAGCCGCGGCCGCGGTGGATTCACGGGCATGCTGCTGGGCTCGACCAGCCAGGCTCTCGTGCAGCACGCCCAGTGCCCGGTGCTCGTCGTCCGCCCGGAGCCGAAGGCATGACCGCCGTCGAAGCACGTCCGGCGGCGCTGAGCGGCACCGAACTCGCCCAGGTGGACGCCCTCTGGCGGGCCGCGAACTACCTTTCGGCCGGCCAGATCTACCTGATGGCCAACCCGCTGCTGCGCGAGGAGCTGCGCGCCGAGCACGTCAAGCCGAGACTGCTCGGGCACTGGGGGACCTCGCCCGGCCTCAACTTCGTCTACGCCCACCTCAACCGGGCCATCCTGACCCACGACCTGAACGCCATGCTGGTCACCGGCCCGGGGCACGGTGGGCCGGCGTTGCTGGCGAACACGTGGCTGGAGGGCAGTTACACCGAAGCCTGGCCCGAGGTCACGCGCGATGCCCCGGGCATGCGGGAGCTGTTCAAGCAGTTCTCCTTCCCCGGTGGCGTGCCCAGCCATGTGGCGCCGCAAGTGCCCGGTTCGATCCACGAAGGCGGCGAGCTGGGTTACTCGCTGGCGCACGCCTTCGGGGCCGCGTTCGACAACCCGGGCCTGCTCGTCGCCTGCGTGGTCGGCGACGGCGAGGCCGAGACCGGCCCGCTGGCCACGTCGTGGCACGCGAACAAGTTCCTCGACCCGGTCCGGGACGGCGCGGTGCTGCCGATCCTGCACCTCAACGGCTACAAGATCGCCAACCCGACGGTGCTTTCGCGGATCGCCCCGGCGGAGCTGGACGCCTTGCTGCGCGGCTACGGGTATGCGCCGATCTACGTCGAGGGCAGCGACCCGGAGCCGATGCACCAGGCAATGGCCGCGGCGCTCGACTCGGCCGTCGCCACCCTCGCCGAACGGCGCGGCGTGTGGCCGATGATCGTGCTGCGCAGCCCCAAGGGCTGGACGGGACCGTCCGTTGTGGACGGCAAGCCGGTCGAGGGGACCTGGCGTTCCCACCAGGTGCCCCTGGCCGAGGTCCGCCACAACCCGGAGCACCTCAAGCAGCTGGAGGAGTGGCTGCTGTCCTACCGGCCTTCGGAACTGTTCGACGGGTCCGGCCGTCCGGTCGCCGACGTCACGGCGATGATCCCGGCGGGGGAGCGCCGGATGGGCTCGAACCCCCACGCCAACGGGGGTGTGTTGCTGCGGCCGCTGTCGTTGCCCGGCACCGCGGCCCACGCGGTGTCCGTGCCGGCGCCGGGGGTGACGGTGGCCGAGCCGACCCGGGTGCTGGGCCGGTTCCTGCGGGACGTCTTCGCGCTGAATGCCGACCGGGCGAACTTCCGCCTGTTCGGCCCGGACGAGACGGCGTCCAACCGGCTCGATGCGGTCTACGACGTCACCGGCAAGCAGTGGCAGGCCGCGATCGAACCGGTCGACGAGAACTTGTCCCCCGACGGCAGGGTGCTGGAGGTGCTCTCGGAGCACCTGTGCCAGGGCTGGCTCGAGGGCTACCTGCTCTCGGGGCGCCACGGGCTGTTCTCCTGCTACGAGGCGTTCGTACACATCGTGGACTCGATGGTGAACCAGCACATCAAGTGGCTGCGGGTGCACCGGCAGATCCCGTGGCGGCGTCCGGTGGCGTCGCTGAACTACCTGCTGACCTCGCACGTGTGGCGGCAGGACCACAACGGTTTCTCCCACCAGGACCCGGGTTTCGTCGACCACGTCGCCAACAAGAGCTCCGAGGTGGTGCGGATCTACTTCCCGCCGGACACGAATACGCTCCTGGAGGTGGCGGCGCATTGCCTGCGCAGCCGGGACTACGTGAACGTCGTCGTGGCGGGCAAGAACGACACGCCGAACTGGCTCGACGCCGAGCAGGCGGCCCTGCACTGCGCCCGCGGCGTGAGCATCTGGGAGTGGGCGAGCAGCCACACCGACCGGGAGCCCGACGTCGTCCTCGGCTGCGCGGGCGACGCCCCGACCCTCGAGGTCCTGGCCGCCGCGAAGATCCTTCGGGAAGAGCTGCCGGACCTCGCCGTGCGCGTGGTCAACGTGGTCGACCTGATGCGGCTGCAGCCGGAGGTCGAACACCCCCACGGGCTGGGTGATCGGGAGTTCGACGCGTTGTTCACCCCGGACCGGCCGGTGATCTTCGCCTACCACGGTTATCCGTGGCTGATCCACCGCCTGGCTTACCGCCGGACGAACCACGCGGGGATGCACGTGCGCGGCTACACCGAGCACGGCACCACGACCACGCCGTTCGACATGCTGGTGCTCAACCACATGGACCGCTTCCAGCTGGTCATCGACGTGATCGACCGCGTACCGGGGCTCGCCGCCACGGCCGGGGTGCTGCGGCAGCGGATGACCGAGAAACAGGGTCGGCACACCCGGTACATCCGCGCCCACGGTGAAGACCTGCCGGAGATCCGCGACTGGGCCTGGGAAGGCTGATTCGAGACGCCGTGAAGGCCCCCTTGAGGAACTCGTAGTTCCTCAAGGGGGCCTTCACGGCGTCTCGAATGCCGGTTGAAGCGGGCGAAACCGGTGCGGAGGCAGTCTTCGTAGAAGAGGGTCACCCGCGCCGCGGAGTCCGGGCATCCGTGCCGGGGGCAGGTGCTCCAGCAGGTAGTCGAAGTAGGCGGCGAGGCGTTCGGCGTGGAGCACACCGCGACCCAGTGGCGGCGGCCCGATGGCGGGCGGCGTTCGCACGCTCTTGTGCGGTGAGGCGGGAGTGACCACGCCGGTCACCCGAGACGAGCTGGAGGCCGCGATGGACGCGGACCACGGACCGTGGTCGGCGCGCTGGGTGGCCGGCACTGCGCGCGGCAGCACCTGCCCGGCGCCGTCACCCTGGTTCTGGCCGATGTCGACGCGCAGTGCCCGCTTTGCTGCCCGACCGCGAAGCCGCGGTCGGGCAGGAGGTGGCCGTCCGGCCGACCACACTGGCTAGGTCGACGTCCGCACGTACCGGGAGGGTGTCGAGGGGCGGCTGCCGGCGGGCCGGCCCGCCGAAACGGCTCGCGCCTTCCCGGCCGGTGTCACGGCCACCGCCGGGAGCGAGGCGAACTCCGCGGGCCGGTGGGTGACCACCAGGGCCGACCGGCCCGCGGTCGCCGCGAGTACGTCGGCCGCCAGCGCCGTCGCCGTGGGGGTGTCGAGATGGGCCGTCGGTTCGTCCAGCAGGAGGATCGGGCGGTCCGACAGCAGCGCGCGGGCCACGCCGACGCGCTGCCGCTCGCCGCCCGAGATCGGGGTTCCGTGGGTGCCCAGCGCCGTGTCGAGGCCGTCGGGCAGGTGCGAGAGCCACGAACCGAGCTGGGCCAGGCCCAGAGCGGTGCGGAGCTCGTCGTCGGAGGCACCAGGGCGGGCCAGGCGGAGGTTCTCTCGCAGCGTGCTGTCGAACAGGTGGGTGTCCGGCCCGCACCAGGCGATTTGCGCCCGGACGGAGTCGCCGTCGAACCTCAGGGTGTCGGTCCCGTCGAGCAGCACCCGGCCCGCCGACGGGTCGAGATAGCGCATGAGGGCCGCGATCACCGTGCTCTTGCCCGCGCCCGACCTGCCGGTCAGCGCGATCCGGCGGGCGTGGCCGATCCGCAGGCCGACGTCTCGCACGGCGTCGGCCGCCGCCCCCGGCCAGCGGACCGCCAAGTGCTCGGCTGCCAGTTCCGCGGCGGCCGGGGCGGGGGTGGCGGGCACGGGTTCGGTGTGCGGTGCGGGCAGGGTGTCCAGCTCCGCGAGCCGGCGGGCCGAGCCGCCGGCGCCGAGCAGCCGCTGTGCCGCCTCGGGCAGGCCGGCCACCAGTTCGGCGGTGGCCAGTGGTGTCAAGGCCAGGACGGCCAGCGCCGGACCGGGGAGCTGGCCCGCACGTACGGCCAGGATGCCCAGCACGAGACCGGCGACCGACGTCAGCCCGACGCCCAGCGTGGCGATGCCGCCGCCGAGCCCGCGCCAGGCCGCCGAACGGAGGTGGCGGACGGTCAGCGCGGTGTCGATGTCCCGCAGCCGGGCGTGCCGCCGGGCCGTGGCGTCGTGGGTGATCAGGTCGGCCGAGGCCTGCAGCAACTCGACCGTTCCGGCGGTGAGGTCCGCCCGCAGCCGCGCCGTTTCGCGCTGCGCCCGGCGCTCCGTCAGACCGGCGACGACCGGGGCGACGACGCCGGCGGTGAAGAGGCCCACGGCGGCGGCGAGGCCGGCGCCGGGCAGGATGAGGCCGAGGGTGACGGCGGTCGTCGTGAGGACCACGAACGTCGACACACCCGGCACGAGGCCGCGCACGAGAACGTCCTGCTGGTTGTCCACGTCGGACACCAGCCGGTGCAGGAGGTCGCCCCGGCGCAACCGCGTCGTGCCCGCCGGCCCGATCCGGACCAGCTGTGCCCACACCCGTACCCGCAGCTCGGCCAGAGCGCGGAGCGCGACGTCATGGGACAGCAGCCGCTCGATGTAGCGGAAAATTCCCTTCGCCAGGCCGAACGTCCGCACCGCGACGATCGCCACCATGAGGCTCAGCACCGGTGGGTGCAGGGCCGCGCTCGCGATCAGCCACGACGACGTCGCCGTGAGCGCGACGCCGCAGCCCAGCGCGGCGGTCGCGGCGAGGCACGCCAGGGCCAGCCGCGACCTGTGGGGCCGGATCGCGTCGAGCAGCGGGCGCCACTTCGGGCCCGCCAAGTCCACAACGGACGGTGCGTCGGAAGCCGGCGCAGCGGCACGCACGGTCGGCGTGGAGGCCGCGGACGGAGGATCCGCTGAGGCCGGCACCGAGCTGCCGCCCATTGAGACGACACGGTCACACCGCGCCAGCACCGCGGGGTGGTGGCTGACGATCACGGCGGTCCGCCCGGCGAGCACCTTGGGCAGCCGGTCGAGGATGGCGGCCTCGGTCTCCGCGTCGACGCCCTCGGTGGGCTCGTCGAGCAGGATCAGCGGCCGGTCGAGCAGCACCGCGCGGGCCAGCGCGACACGGCGGCGCTGGCCGGTCGACAGCCCGGCGCCGAGCTCACCGACCACAGTGGACAGCGGGACGTCGAGCGCCGCGGTGTCAGCGGCCGCGACCACGGCGTCGTCGGTGGCGTCGGGGCAGCCCAGGCGGATGTTCTCCGCCACCGTCCCGGCGACCAGGTGCGGCTGCTGCGGGACCCAGGCGAGGTGCCGGTGCCAGGTCGCGCGGCCGATATCGGCCAAGTCGGTGTCGCCGAGCAGGATCCGGCCGCTGTCGGGCCGCCGCCAGCCGAGCAGGAGGTCGAGCAGGGTCGACTTGCCCGCTCCGCTCGGTCCGGTGATCCCGACGACTTCGCCGGGCGGCACGCGCAGACTGAAGGCGTCGAGGATCGGTCCGGACCGGCCTGCCACGGTGACGTCTTCGCAGAGCAGCGCCACGCGGGTGAGGTCGGGAACCGTGCGGGTGCCGGTGTCGCCGGTGGGCGTGTCGGCGAGCGCGATGATCTCCTCGGCCGCGGCCAGTCCTTCGGCGCTGTCGTGGAACCGTGCGCCGACCGCCCGCAGCGGCAAGTAGACCTCGGGCGCGAGGATGAGCACGACGAGAGCAGTCTGCAGGTCGAGCTCCCCGGCCAGCAGGCGCAGGCCGATCGACACGGCGACGACCGCGACCGACAGGGTGGCCAGCAGTTCGAGGGCGAGGGCGGACAGGAACGCGACGCGCAGGGTGCGCAGGGTCTGGGTGCGGTATTTCTCGGTGATCTCGCGCAGCGAGCGGATCTGGGCGCGGGCCCGGCCGAAGGAGGTCAGCTCGGCGAGGCCGGCGACGAGGTCGAGGAAGTGGTTGCCCAGCACGGAAAGGGTCTTCCATTGCCGCTGGACGTCGCGCTGGGTGTAGAGGCCGATGAGGATCATGAAGATCGGGATGAGCGGCACCGTGAAGCCCACGATGACCGCGGCGACCCAGTCGGCGAGCAGGATCCGCACCCCGACCACCAGCGGCACGACCGAGGCGATCAGCAGCTGCGGCAGGTAGCGCGCGAAGTAGCCTTCCAGGCGATCGACGCCGTGCATGGCCAGCGCCGCGACCTCGGCGGGGGAGCGGTCGGCCCGGCGCGGACCGATCCGCAGCGCGGCCGCGATCACGGTCTCCCGCAGCTGGGACAGCGCCCGGGCAGCGGCGCGGTGCGCGGTCGTCTCCGACACCCACGCGATTCCGGCTCGAGCAAGCACCACCAGCACGAGCATCCCGACCGGGACCAGCAGATTCCTCAGCGCGAAGCCGTCGAGGAAGGCCCACGTGATCGTCTTCGCCAGCAGCTCCGCCTGGGCGAGCACCAGCATCGCGGTGAACACGCCCAGAGCGGCGCAGGCGAGGATGAACGGTCGGACGGCGCTGGCGTGGCGGAGCAGCCGCGGATCGAGGGGCTTCACCGGCGGACCGCGGGCAGGCCGCCGCCGGCGGGGATGGAGGTGCGGCTGATGCGCTTGCGGAACACCCAGTAGGTCCACGTCTGGTAGGCCAGCACGATCGGGGTGAACGCGACGGCGACCCAGGTCATGATCTGCAGCGTGTAGTGCGTCGAGGACGCGTTGGTCGTGGTGAGGCTGAACGCCGGGTCGGTCGTCGAGGGCAGCACGTTCGGGTACAGCGACCAGAACAGCGTGACGGTGACGGCGATGATCGCGCCCGCGGTGCTCGCGAAGGCGTACCGGTCCCGGTCACCCGCGGCGAACAGCACGCCCGCGACCAGCAGCGCCGCGGCGATCAGCGATGTCAGCCACGCCCAGCCGCCGTGCTCGACCGCGGTGTAGGCGAGGAACACGCCGCCGAAGACGATCGCCGCGCCGCCGAGAGCGCGGCTCAGGCTGCGAGCCCGGTCGCGCAGCGCGTCCGTCGTCTTGAGCGTCAGGAAGACGGCGCCGTGGAAGGCGAACAGCGTGAGCGTGGCCAGGCCGCCGAGCAGCGCGTACGGGTTGAGCAGGGTGAAGAACGTGCCGGTGAAGTGGTGCTTCGCGTCGAGCGGGACGCCGTGGACGATGTTGCCGAACGCGACGCCCCACAGCAGCGCGGGCCCGGCCGAGGCGAAGACGATGATCCAGTCCCACGTGTTCCGCCAGCGCGGGCTGTCGATCTTCCCTCGGAACTCGAACGCCACGCCACGCAGGATCAGCGCGACCAGCACCAGCAGCAGGGCGAGGTAGAAGCCGGAGAACAGGCTCGAATACCAGAGCGGGAAGGCGGCGAAGGTAGCGCCGCCGGCGACGAGCAGCCAGACTTCGTTGCCGTCCCAGACCGGGCCGATGGTGTTGATCAGCACGCGGCGGTCGGTGTCGTCGCGGCCGAGGACGCGCAGCAGCATGCCGACGCCGAAGTCGAAGCCTTCGAGGACGAAGTAGCCGGTCCAGAGGACCGCGATGAGCAGGAACCAGATGTCGGTGAGGGCCATGGCGGTCTCCGGCGCTTAGTAGGCGAAGGCCGCGGGCCGCGGCTCGTCGGAATCGGTGTCGTCGCGCGGTGCTTCGGGTGGCGGGGGCCCGGCCTTGGCGTAGCGGACCATCAGGACGCCGTCGACGACCGCGAGGATGCCGTAGAGGACGGTGAAGACGATCAGCGAGGTCAGCACGCTGCCCGCGGGGACGGTGGGGGACACGGAGTCGGCGGTTTTGAGGACCCCGAAGACCGACCAGGGCTGGCGGCCCATCTCGGTGAAGATCCAGCCGACGCTGTTGGCCAGGAACGGCAGCGCGATCGCGGCGGTGGCGATGGGGAAGAACCAGCGGGCGCGCGGGGTGCGGCCGCGGCGGAACAGCCAGAGCCCGGCCAGGGAGATCAGCAGGCAGAGGAAACCGAAGCCGATCATCAGGCGGAACGTCCAGTAGCTGACCGGGATGTTCGGGCGGTACTCGCCGGGGCCGTAGGCCTGCTGTTCGGCGGCCTGGAGGTCGTTGATGCCCTCGACGCGGCCGTCGAACTTGCCGGTCGCCATGAACGACAGGACGCCCGGGACGCGGATGCTGAACTTCTCCTGCGAGCCGTCCAGCGAACCGATGGTGAACAGCGAGAACGACGCGGGCGCGACGGTGTCGTAGAGCGCTTCGGCGGCGGCCATCTTCATCGGCTGCTGCTCGGTCATCAGCCGCGCTTGCAGGTCACCGGTGACGATGACGCCGAGGCTCGCGATCAGCACGGTGACCAGCGCGAGCTTCATCGACGGCCGGAACACGTCCGCCGAGCGGTTCTTCCGCAGCTGCCAGGCGCTGATGCCGACGACGAACATGCCGGCGGTCAGGAAGCACGCGGTGATGGTGTGGGCGAACGCGCCGACGGCGGTCGAGTTGGTGAGCACGGCGCCGAAGTCCTTGAGCTCCGCACGGCCGGTCGCCGGGTTCACGATCGAGCCGACCGGGTGCTGCATCCAGGAGTTCGCGGCGAGGATGAAGTACGCCGAGAGCACGGTGCCGATGGAAGCGATCCAGATCGTCGCGAGGTGGAGCTTCTTCGGCAGCTTGTCCCAGCCGAAGATCCACAGGCCGAGGAACGTCGACTCGAGGAAGAACGCCAGCAGTCCTTCGATGGCCAGCGGCGCGCCGAAGATGTCGCCGACGAAGGTGCTGTAGTCCGACCAGTTCATCCCGAACTGGAACTCCTGCACGATGCCGGTCGCCACGCCCATGGCGAAGTTGATGAGGAACAGCTTCCCCCAGAACTTCGTCATCCGGCGGTACTTGTCGTTGCCGGTGCGCACCCAGGCCGTCTGCATCCCGGCGACCAGGAAGGACAGTCCGATGGTCAGGGGGACGAAGATGAAGTGGTAGACGGTGGTGATCCCGAACTGCCAGCGGGCGATGTCCAGGGCGTTCATCCGGTTCTCCTGCTCGCGCGGACGATGTTGTCTCCGGCAGCATCCGGCGCGAGGGCCCTCCGGCGAGAGGGTCCTTGGTCACTTCCGCGACGGTCCCCGGTCCCTGCCATCGGAGGCCCGGTGGCCGTAGGCTGATCTCCAGTCACTGTTGCCGGGAGGTCGGAATGCTCCGCGTGTTTCTTGTCGATGACCATGAGGTGGTCCGTCGTGGTGTCGCTGATCTGCTGGACGAGGACGAGGACTTGACGGTGGTGGGGCAGGCGGGGAGTGTGTCGCAGGCGCTGGCGCGGATTCCGGCGTTGAACCCGGATGTGGCCGTGTTGGATGTGCGGTTGCCGGATGGGAACGGTATTGAGCTGGCGCGGGAGCTGCGGTCGAAGTTGCCGGAGCTGAAGTGTTTGATGTTGACGTCGTTCACCGATGAGCAGGCGATGCTGGATGCGGTGATGGCGGGGGCGAGCGGGTTCGTGATCAAGGACATCAAAGGGATGGATTTGATCACGGCGGTGCGGGAGGTGGGGGCGGGCAGGTCGTTGCTGGACGCGCACGCGGCGGCGGCGTTGATGGGCAAGCTGCGAGACAGTCAGGCGAAGAAGGGTCCGTTGGCGGATTTGTCGGATCAGGAGAAGAAGCTACTGGAGTTGATCGGTGAGGGGTTGACGAACCGGCAGATTTCGGAGCGGATGTTCCTGGCGGAGAAGACGGTGAAGAACTACGTCTCCCGGTTGCTGACCAAGCTGGGGATGGAACGTCGCACCCAGGCCGCTGTCCTCGCCACCGAACTCCGCAACCAAGACCGGTAGGCACGGTCCGCCCAGCGGGGCGGTCACGGCCCTAGGCTTTGAGCCGGTCCGGCTCCAGCAGGACATCGGCCACGGAGCGCCGCGGCGTCCACGGTACGGGCGCACCACGGCCGAGGCGCAGCACGATCTGCGGCCACAGGCCACCGCCGAGCAGGCTGCGCAGCTCCGTCCGGATCGCGGGCACCTCGACCGGCTGCGAGATGAACGACGCGTCGAGCCCGGCCACGGTCGCCGTCAGGAGCACCCGCTGCATCGCCTGACCGGCCCGGATCCGGTCCATCCGGGTGTCGTCGAACGAGCCGATGACCACGACCAGCGGCTCGGAGTCGTCGGCCCGGCCGCGCGGGCGCGAGCCGAAGTCCCGCAGGACCCAGCCGCCGTTCTCCGAGGGCATCGCGCCGGCCGCGTACTCCGGCACGCCGTCGCGGCTGTCCCGGTCGCGGGCGGTCCAGTACCGCCACTCGGCGAGGAATGCGGGATCGGCCACCTGGACGTGATGCCCCTTGTGCACGAGTTCGCGCAGCTGGTCCAGCTGGTGCGGGTTCAGCCGGGGCAGCCAGGCCTGTTCGACCTCCGCGGCGTGGCGCAGTCCGGCCACGGCGGTGGCCGGGATGGTGACCGCTTCGAACGGGGTGCGGTTGGTGTGCCGGCGGGGGATCGCGTCCGCCAGCTCCACGAAGCGCCGGTCCGGCTTGCGGGCCGCGAATGGCCGGACCACCGCGAGCAGGGTGGGGTCGTCGCGCCTGGGGAGGAGGGTCGTCGCCGGGTGGGCGCCGAGCGCGTGGATGGCGGTGCGCAGGTTGAACAGTGCGGCACCACAGGAGAGGAGCAGTTCTCGCTGGTCGGCGTCGGCCGCGGGTAGGGCGCGCTCCGGATCGGCGTGCAGCTCGAGGCCCGCGGGAGTGCAGCGGAAGCGCCAAGGTTGCGTGTTGTGGGTCGACGGAGCGAGCACCGCCGCGCCGAGCACGGACTTCACCTGATCGGAGTCCAGCAGGCCGATCGAGGTGATCGGTAGTGTCATGGTTTCCCCTCGGGCCCCGCCACGCGGCACTCTGTGGTTCCTTGAGCTTCTCCCGAGGGTCTCTCGCAGCGAAGCCCGGCGGTAAGGGGAAAAGGTCACCAGCGTGGTGGACGAGTCCGGCCCGCAGCCGGAGGACGACCTGTCCGTGTCGGTCGCGCTCAAGGACGACGTGCTGCGCGGTCTCGTGGTCGACGCCAGCAAGAGCCTGCGCGAGGATGTCTCGCCGAGCAGGCGGGCAACCTGGGGGACCGCGCCGAAGCAGTCGGTGGCGCGTTCACCCTCGGCCGCGGTCCTGATGGGGGCGTGAGGTGGAGTGGCCGGCGCCGGTCCGCTGACCGTGACCACTGTGGCCGACGTGCGACAGCGCCGCGGTTGTGGAGCCGGGTGGCGAAGACCTATCAGGTCACCGCGAAGGGCGACACCCGGTGCGGTCCGCTAGCGTCACGCTCGCGGGTCGGTGCGCTCCCTCCCCCTCGGCTCGCCGGCCCGCGCCTCCGCCAGTCCCGAGGGCATCAGCCGGCTGAGCCGTCACGTGTGCGGAGTGCGCCCGGCCTCGACGTCCAGCTCCGCGGTCGCGGCCTCCACCAGTTCCTCCGTCAGGTCCGACAGCGCGCGCCCCAGAGCCAGGTAGCTCGCGACTTGCTCCGGGCCTGTCCGGAGCGCCAAGCCCACGCCGGAGAACTCGTGCCCATCCGGGGTGTGCAGCACGATCTGGGCTCGCGTCCGGTGGGCTCCGCGCTCGATCGCGGCGTCGAAACTCCACATCTTTGCCGGCTGGCTCATCTTCCGCTCCGTTTCTCCCCGTGCCGCCGACGGGTGACAGCGGAGCCGGCCGGAGTACAGGGCCGTTGGTCCCCGGGTGGACTTCGGTGACCAAGGTCCTCGCGGTTCGGGTAGTCCGGCCGCGTCGCGGGCGCCGCTCCCCGAGGTCTCCTTGTGGTGCGGCGCCCGTCGCCGCGAGGAAGGAGAAACACGATGACTGCCTTGGTGCCGGGTTCACGCCTGGCGTTGCCGAGCATCGCGGCGTGGCTGGAGAACCCCTGGCCGTTCGCCGAGCACAACCCGGTGCGGATCGAGGAGTCCACGGAGGACGGCAAGTACGTCGTCCGCGCGGAGCTGCCCGGCTTCGACCCGGAGAAGCACATCTCCGTGACCACGCACAACGGGCTGCTGACCATCTCCGCCGAGCGTGAGGCGAAGGAGACCGCGGACGGCGGCCGTAGTGAGTTCTTCTACGGCACGTTCAGCCGCACGGTCAGCCTGCCGGCCGGAGCCGACCCGGCGAAGGTCAAGGCGGCGTACACCGACGGCATCCTCGAGATCTCGATGCCGGTTTCGGAGCACCCGCGCGACAGGCACGTCAAGATCCAGGTCACCAAGAACTAGGTGACCACCCCGCGGTGGGCGCGGCCCATTCCGGCCGCGCCCACCCTCAGGTGTCAAGGAGACACGATGAGCGTGGAGGCAGGCTCCCGAGCCTTGCTCGCCGACGGCGACGTGGTGCTCGTGCGCCCGTTGCACCCGGCCGACACCGCCGAGGTGCTGAGCCTGCACACCCGGCTCACCCAGCAGGACACCTACTTCCGGTTCTTCGGTGCGCCGTCCGGTTTGGACAAACTGGCCGCCGGGATCGCCGCCGACCCGGGCCCCGGCCACTACGCCGTGGGTTGCTACCGGCGCGGTGAGCTCGTCGGCGTCGCGAACTACGAAGTACTGAAGGATTCCACCGACGCCGAGGTCGCGCTCGTGGTGGACGCCGCCGTGCGCACCCTGGGCGTCGCGACCCTGCTGATGGAGCACCTCGTCTCCCACGCCCGGAAGACCGGCCTGAAACGGTTCCTCGCCGAGGTGCTCGCCGAGAACGCCAAGGTGCTCCACGTCTTCAGGGACCTCGGGCTCAGCTTCGAAGCGAGCATCGGCGGCCCCGAACGCGACGTCGTGATGATCCTCGACGAGGACCCCGCATACCTGGACGCCGTGCTGAAGCGCGACTCCGTCGCCGACGCGGCCAGCCTGGCGCACCTGCTCAAGCCGTCCTCGATCGCCGTGATCGGCGCCGGCCGGCGCCCCGGCTCGGTGGGGCACGCGGTGCTGGCCAACCTGGCCGCCTCCGGCTACCGGGGCCCGGTCGAGGTGGTGAACCCGCACGCCCGCGTCATCCTCGGAGTGCCGTGTGTCCCGTCGGTCGCGGAGCTGACCCGGACCCCCGAGCTCGCGGTGGTCTGCCTGCCCGCGCCGGCCGCCGCCGAGGCGGTCGAAGAATGCGGTAAACGGGGTGTCCGTGCGGTCGTCGTCATCTCCTCGGGACTGACCGGCACCGAGCACGGCGACCGGGTCCGCGCGGCGGTGCGCGAGTACGGCATGCGGCTGGTGGGCCCGAACTGCCTGGGCGTCCTTTCGACCGACCCGGCGTGCCCCTTCGACCTGACTTTCCTGGGCAGCAGCGTGAAGCCCGGCAACATCGGCGTCGTCACCCAGTCCGGGGGAGTCGGCATCGCCCTCGCCGAATCCCTCGACGGCCTCGGCCTCGGCATGTCGACGCTGGTGTCCACCGGGGACAAGTACGACGTCAGCGGCAACGACCTGCTGATGTGGTGGACCGCCGACCTCCGCACCGAGGTCGCGGTGCTTTACCTCGAGTCTTTCGGCAACCCCCGCAAGTTCGGTCGCCTGGCCCGTGGGCTCGCCCGGACGCGCCCGGTGCTCGCCGTTCGCTCCGGCAGCGGCGACACCGCCCAGCGCGCGGCGGCTTCGCACACCGCCGCGGCCGCGACTCCCGCCGTCACCCGGGACGCGCTGTTCGAGCAGGCCGGCGTGATCGCCGTGGACACCGTCGCCGAGCTGGTCGACGTCATCGCCGGGCTGTCCTGGCAGCTGTTGCCGGGCGGTCCGCGCGTGGCCGTGGTCAGCAACGCCGGCGGCGCCGGCGTACTGGCCGCCGACGCCTGCGAACGCGAAGGCCTGGTCATGGCGGACCTGTCCGAAGACACGCAGAACCGGCTCACGAAGGTGCTCCCAGCCGAAGCCGCGGTCCGCAACCCGGTCGACACGACCGCGGCAGTCTCCGCGGAGGTGTTCGCCGAGGCGCTGCGTGCTGTGCTTGCCGACGACGGTGTCGATGCAGTCATCGCCGCGACCGTGCGTACCGCGGTCGGCGACCCCGGTACATCGCTGGCGGCGGTGCTGCCGCCGGAGTACAAGACCGTCTTCGCGGTCCGTCCCGGTCAGCGGGCCCGGGTGGCGCCGCTGGTGCCCGGCACCGGTGTGACGGCCTGCTACGACGACCCGGCCGCGGCGGCCGCGGTACTGGCCCGGCTCGTCCGGTACGAGCAGTGGCTGAACCGCCCCGAGACCGAGGACGCCCTGGCCCCGCTGGAAGATCCCGACGCACTGCGGGCGTTCGCCGCCGGGCGCGAGGGGTGGCTCTCGCCCGCCGACGCCGTCGAACTGCTGCGCCTGGCCGACATCCCGATGGTGGAGACCCACTACGTCGAGGCCGGCGACTCGATGGACGCGGCGGCCGCCGACCTGGGCTCGCCGGTCGTGCTGAAGGCCGACGCCGACGGCCTCCTGCACAAGACCGCCGGCGGCGGTGTCCTGCTGAACGTGCACGGCGCCGACCGGATCATGGAGGCGTTCCGCACGCTGAGGTCCCGCTTCGGGTCGGCCCTGCGCGGGGTGACGGTGCAGCCGATGGCCGAGCCCGGCCGCGAGCTGCTGGTCGGGGTGCGCTCGGACCCCGTCTTCGGGCCCTTGGTCGTGCTCGGCCTCGGCGGCGTCGACACCGACCTGATCGCCGACCACGCCGCCCGGCTCGCGCCGCTCACCGGCGCCGATGCGGACCTGCTGCTCAACGGCCTGCGCGCGTCGAAAGCGCTGTGGGCCGGGCAGCTCGACCGGGCCGCGGTGCGGGATCTGCTGCTGAAGGTCAGCCGGCTCGCCGAGCTGGTGCCCGAGCTGGCCGAGCTGGACCTCAACCCCGTGCGCGTGCGGGCGGACGGCTGCGTGGCGCTCGACGTTCGCGCCCGGTTCGAGCCGGACGCGTCCGCCGATCCGTTCCTGCGCCGCCTGCGCGACTGAAACCGGAGGAAACCGTGCGTGTCCTGACCCTGAACCCGGGCTCCTCGAGCATGAAGGTCTCGCTCGTCGCCGACGGCACCGCCGTCGGCTGGACGGCGTGGGACCTGGCCGACCCCGGTGCGGTCGCCCAGGCGATCCGCCGCTGGTCCGAGGTGGACGCCGTCGCCGTCCGGTTCGTGCACGGCGGCTTGCAGAAGGCACCCGCGAGAGTGGACGACGCATTGCTGGCGAACCTCGAACGGCTCACCTCGCTCGCGCCGAACCACCAGCCGCTGTCGCTGACCGTCACTCGTGAAGTCCGGCGGCTGCTGCCGGATGTTCCGGTGGTGGCCTGCTTCGACACCGCGTTCCACGCCCGGATGCCCGAAGCCGCGGCACGCTATCCGCTGCCGCGGTCGTGGACGGCGCAGAACCGCCTGCGCCGCTACGGGTTCCACGGCCTCTCGTGCCAATACGCCCTGCGCCGCACCGGCGAGCTGCTCGGCCGCGCGCCGCACGACCTGCAGATCGTCTGCGCCCACGTCGGAGCCGGGGTGTCGGTGACGGCGATCCGCGACGGCCACGGCGTCGACACGAGCATGGGCTTCACCCCGCTCGAAGGCGCGATGATGGCCACCCGGTCCGGCTCGATCGACCCCGGTCTGCTGCTGCACGTGATGCAGACGGTGCCGATGAGCCCGGCGGAGATGGCCGACGCGTTGTTCCACCGCTCCGGGCTGGCCGGGATGAGCGGCACCAACGGCGACCTGCGCCGGGTGCTGGCCGCGGCGAAGCGCGGGGAGCGGGACGCGGAGGTCGCGCTCGACGTCTACCGGCACCGGCTCCGCCGTGAGATCGGCGCGGCCGCGATGAGCCTCTCCCGGTTGGACGCCGTCGTGTTCACCGGCGGCGTCGCCGAGCACCAGCCGGCGGTGATCACGTCGGTCCTCAGTGGACTCGACGTGCTCGGCCTGCGCGCCGGAGACGTCCCGCGCACCGAACTCGACCGCGTGATCACCGCGCCGGACTCACCGGTGCCCGCCCTGATCGTCCTGCCCAGGGAAGACCTGGAGCTGGCCCGCGGCGCCGAAGAGGCGCTCGCCCGAGTGAGCGTGAGGTGAAGTCATGCACGTCCTGCTGACCGAATCATCCTTCGGGGACGCCGACTTCCTGGTGCAGCCCCTGCGTGACGCCGGCTGCCTGGTCAGCCGGTGCCACAACCGTGCCGGGCTGTGCCGCGCGCTCGCGGTGGGCGGCCGCTGCCCGCTCGACGAGCCCTTCGCCCAGCCCGACCTGCTCGTCGACGTCCGCGGCCAGGGCACGGAGCTGACCGCCCGCGAATACGGTGTCGTGTGCGCTATCCGCGACCACGTGCCGGTCGCGCTGGTCTCTCCGGACCCGGACGTGGGGGCGGAAGTCCCGGACGGGCTCGAAACCCGCGTCACCGTGATCGACGTCGACGGGCTGCCGGCCACCTGCCGGGCCGCCTCGAGACACCTCGGCGGATGACCACGCCGGGGTTCCGCTGGGACCGCTCGTCCCGGGCCGTGCTCGCCGACGCGCTGGTGCGGCTCGGCCCGAACCGGTGCGTCGCGGAAGTCCGGCCGGACGAGATCGTCCTGACCGAGTCACCCGCCCGGCACGACCGGGCGGGCAACGCCGCCCTCCTCGAATGCGGAGCCGCGCTGTCGACCATCTGGACCGTCGTCCGGGTGCTGGGCCGCGAACCCGAGCTCGCCTTCCCGGACGATCCGGACCGCCCCGACGTCGCGGCCGTCGTCCGGGTCGGTGCTCACCGTGATGCTTCCAGCAGCGAATGGGCGCGGTACGCGGCGCTGCGCAAAGTCGGCACCGACGGGCAGCTGCGGCCGGTCAGCCTGGCCGTCCTGGGCGCGCTGGCCGCGGACGACTTCTGGCCGGACACGGCCGTCCGGATCGTCCGTCCGGAGTGGGCACCGGTCCTTTCGCACTTCGGCACCGATGTCGCCGGGCATTCGTCGGTGCTGATCACCACCTCCGGTGACAGCCGTGGCCACCACGTCCTGGCCGGTGCCGCACTGCACTCGACCCGGCTCGCCGCGGCAGTCCGCGGGTTCTCCTCGCAGGCCCTGCCGGTCCGGCCGCCCCGGGAGCGCGAGCTCGAGGAATCGCTGCTGCCCGGTGTCCCGCAAGCCGTCCTCCTGGTCGGCCTCGCCACCCCGAAGCGAAGGAACTCCTGACGATGACCATGCACCTGAGGGCGAAACCCGTCGCTGACGCCGCTCCCGAGGTCGACGCGCGCGAGCCCGTCGCCCGCCTGCTGCGGGATCTGCGCACCGATGTCACCGGCCTGACCGCCCGCGAAGCCGCACGCCGTCTCCAAGTGAACGGTCCGAACGCGCTGCCGTCCCACGGCGGGGCGAAGTGGCCGCTGGCTCTCCTGCGGCAGCTGATCCACCCACTCGCCCTGCTGCTGTGGGTCGCGGCGGGACTCGCCTGGTTCGCCGGGACGACGAACCTCGCGATCGCGATCGTCGGGGTCATCGTGCTCAACGGCCTGCTGGCATTCGTCCAGGAGCAGCAGGCGGAGAAGGCCGTGGAAGCGCTCGGCCGGTACCTGCCCGACCGCGCGGCGGTGCTGCGCGACGGCAGCGTCTGGCACGTGCCCGCGACCGAGATCGTGCCCGGGGACGTGCTGGTGCTCGCCGAGGGCGACCGCGTCCCGGCGGATGCCCGGCTGGTCGAGGGCACCCTCGACGTCGACGCGTCGATGCTGACCGGGGAGTCGGCGCCAGTGACGCGGATGGCCGACGTCCACGACGACGCGACCCGGCCGCTGGAGTCGCCGGTGCTCGTGTTCAGCGGCACGGTGTGCGTCGCCGGCGCCGCACACGCGGTCGTGCACGCCACCGGACGGCACACCGAGATCGGCCGGATCGCCTCGCTCTCGGCCCGGGTGGGGCGCGCGGAAAGCCCCCTCGAACGGCAGGTGCGCCGGGTCGCGTGGCTGATCGCCGGCGTCGCCATCGTGGTCGGCATCGGGTTCCTGCCGCTGGGCTGGCTGGCCGGGCTGTCGTGGTCGGCCGCGTTCGTGTTCGCGATCGGCCTGCTCGTCGCCAACGTCCCCGAAGGACTCCTGCCGACGATCACCCTCGCCCTGGCCGCCGGGGTCCGGTCGATGGCCAAGGAGGGCGCGCTGGTCAAACGGCTTTCCGCGGTGGAGACCCTGGGTTCCACGACGGTCATCTGCACCGACAAGACCGGAACCCTGACCCGCAACGCGATGCACGTCGAAGAGGTCCGGGACGGGCTGGGCGAGCCGCTGGGCGAACCTGAGGAGCTGGCTTCGTCGCTCGCTCGCTGCAGCACCGCCGACCTCACCTCGGAAAACGGCGATCCGACGGAGCTGGCCCTCCTGGGCTACGCGGCCGACCACGGGACCGCACTCGACCCGGCGGCCCGGGAAACCGCGCGGAAGATCCTGTACTCGTTCGACCCCCGGCTCAAACGGATGTCGACGGTGGACTTCGTGGCTGGTTCGCTGTTCGTGGCCACCAAAGGCGCGCCCGAACAGGTGGTGCCGCGGTGTGCTTCGGCCTTCGATGCCTCCGGCGCGGAGGTGCCCCTGACGGACGCACTGCGGGACCGGATCATCGAGCGCGTCGACGAGATGGCGGGCCGGGCGCTGCGCGTGCTGGCCGTGGCCCGGCGCGAGGTGCCGTCGGTCCCGGGGAGCCGCGACGAAGCGGAATCGGGCCTGTGCCTGCTCGGTCTCGTCGGCCTGGTCGACCCACCGCGTCCGGAGGTGGCCGCCGCGGTCGCGGACTGCCATTCGGCGGGCATCACCGTCCACGTCGTGACCGGGGACAACGGCTTGACGGCGGCGGAGATCGCCCGCCGCGTCGGGATCGGCGCAGACCGCGTCATCAGCGGCGACGAGCTCGCCCGGATGCCGGAACCGGCCCTCGACGAGGCGCTCACCGCGGGCGGCGAGATCGTGTTCTCCCGCGCGGCACCGGAGGACAAGCTGCGCATCGCCGACGCGCTGCGCGACTGCGGCGAGGTCGTGGCGATGACCGGCGACGGCGTCAACGACGCACCGGCCCTGCGTCGCGCGGACATCGGCGTGGCGATGGGCATCGGCGGCACGGACGTGGCGAAGGAAGCGGCGACGGTGGTGCTGACCGACGACAACTTCGCGACCATCGTCGCCGGCGTGCGGGAGGGGCGGCGGGTCTTCGACAACGTCCGGAAGTTCGTGCTCTACATCTTCGCCCACGCGGTGCCGGAGGTCCTGCCGTTCCTGCTGTTCGCGGTGTCGGGCGGGATGATCCCGCTGCCGCTGACGGTCCTGCAGATCCTCGCCATCGACCTGGGCACGGAGACCCTGCCGGCACTGGCGCTGGGCCGTGAGCCCGCCGAGCCGGGCCTGATGTCCCGACGTCCGCGGCGTCGTTCCGAAGGCGTGGTCACCGGCCGGATGTTGTTGCGGGCCTGGGGCATCATGGGCCTGCTGTCGGGAGTCCTGGTGCTGGGAGCGTTCTTCGCGGTGCTGTACGCGGCGGGCTGGCACCCGGGCGCGGACGTCTCGGCCGGAGCCCCGCTGCACCACGCGTACCTCCAGGCGACGACGGCGAGCTTCGCGGCGATCGTGTTCTGCCAGATCGGTACGGCGTTCGCGTCCCGCACGGAGCGGGTTTCGCTGCGGGCCGTCGGCTTGACGACGAACCGGCTGCTGCTGGGCGGGATCGTCTTCGAGCTGGTGTTCGCGGCGGCGTTGATCTACCTGCCGCCACTGCAGTCGCTGTTCGGGACGGCGGCGTTGCCGGCGTGGGTGATCGCGCTGATGCTGCCGATGCCGGTCCTGGTGTGGGGCGCGGACGAGCTGTTCCGCTGGGCCACCCGCCGCGGCGGAGCATGAGTCTTCGGGACGTCCGGTTGTTACGAACTGCCGGCTTCGAGCGATTCAAGGTGACGACTGTTTCGTCCGAGGCCGGTGGTGTCCCATGTGGTTGGTCCTAACCGACGACTCCGAACAACTGAATCCAAGCAGACCGGGCCTGGGGCACCTGGTCGGTTTGGGCGCGGTGCTCTTTCCTGACGAGACCGTGGCACTTTACGGCGACCGGATAAAGTCGGTCAGGGTGGAACTCGGGGTTCCCGATACGGCCGAAATCAAGTGGAGCCCCAAAGGTGGCAGCTGGTTCAAGACCGCAGAAGGCAGGTCGGTGCGCGCCTAGCTGCAGCGCAGGATGATCGAAGCGGCGGTCGAGGCCGGGGCGAAGTCGATCTCGGTAGTGTGGGCACGGGGCCGCGTCGAATGGGAGGTGGCCCGGGTACGTGCCACAGTTCTGGGATTCCTCTACGACAAGGTGTCCAACTTCCTGAAAAACCAGGATCCGCTGGGGCGAGGAGTCCTCATCGCGGACGAGCCGGGCGGTAACTCGGCTGAACAACACGCTTGGCTCGCGGAGACACTTCCGCTCACGACTCAGGGAACCAAATTCAACGCGCCGACGCAGATCGTGCTGCCGATTCTGATGGCGCCGTCCCACCACGTCCCTCAACTTCAGCTCGCTGACCTTGTCGCGGGCGTGACGGTCGGTGCGATCGCGGGCAGTCCGTACGCGACCGGACTGATGCCCGATCTGCTACGTATCGCGTCGCGGGACAAGTACGGGCGGGTCGGCGGGACGGGTCTCACGCTCTGGCCGCCCGACCTCGCGAACCTCTATTGGCGTGTCTGCGGCGATACGACTCGATGGCACCAGGGCGGAGAGTACGATCTGCCGCACCACGGCTGGGACTACTACGAAGACGCCGGGATCCCTGCGGCTTGAGGAACCCGGCGACTGAATGTCGTGGTGTTCAGGCCGGGGTGAGGTGGCGGGCCGCCTCGGGGGTGATGACCACCACCGGGCAGCGGGAGAACCGGACGCACTCGCGCCCGACGCTGCCCAGCACCAGGTCCGTCACCGCGCCGCCGCGGTGGGTGCCCAGCACCAGCAGGTCCGCGTCGGCCGACGCCGTCACCAGCTCGGTCGCCGGGTCGCCGTGGACCGTGCGGGCCTCGATCGCGGCCTCGGTTTCGATGCCCATGCCGGCGATGTGGTCGTCCAGCGAGTAGCCCGCTTCCGGCACGCGGCCGTGTGGCTGGATCGCGAAGGACGTTCCGGGCAGTAGCGTGTCGCGGGGCCGGACGAGGATCGCGCGGACGACGTCCCCGGCGTGCGCGCCGACGTCGAGCGCCCACCTCAAGGCCGCGTCGCCGCGGGGGGTGCCGTCCGTCCCGACGACGATGACGCGGCCCGTACGCGGTTTCGGCGAAGTCATGGCAGGTCTCACTTTCTCTTCGGTGTCACCGCGATCGTGCGCCTCCCGGACGAACGCCGGTAGAGGCCGAAATCCGCCGGAGCCGGGGACTTTGTGCTCCGGTGGCCGGGCACCGCGAAGACCCACCATGAAATGAGCGGAGCGCCCGGCTCCGCGCCCGGGAGTGACCGCGATGACCACCGCAGCACCGGCAGCCTTGACCCACGAGCAGCTCGCCGTGCTCGCCCGGGACCGAGGCATCACCTCGTCGCTGCGCGGCCAGGCGCCCTCGAGCAAGCCCGGCTTCGCCGAGCACCTGGTCCGCTTCGGCAGCACGTCGATCTCGGTCAACCCCGACGTCCTCGGTCCGGCGCGTGCGGCCATCACCTCGGCCGAGCGCAGAATCTTCTTGGAGAGCACACGATGACCACCGCGATCGAGATCCGGGACCTCCGGAAGTCCTTCGGGCACACCCGAGCGCTCGACGGGCTCGATCTGACCGTCGAAACCGGTGAAGTGCACGGCTTCCTCGGGCCGAACGGCGCCGGGAAGACGACCACGCTGCGGGTGCTGCTGGGCCTGCTGCGCGCCGACGCCGGTGAGCTGCGCCTCCTGGGCGGCGACCCCTGGCGTGACGCCGTCGCGCTGCACCGGCGGCTCGCGTACGTGCCGGGGGAGGTGTCGCTGTGGCCGAACCTCACCGGCGGGGAGGTGATCGACCTGCTCGGCCGCCTGCGCGGCGGGCTGGACCCGAAGCGCCGCCAGCGGTACCTGGACCGGTTCGAGCTCGACCCGCGGGTCAAGGGCCGGGCCTATTCGAAGGGCAACCGGCAGAAGGTCGCGGTCGTCGCCGCTCTCGCGTCCGACGTCGAACTGTTGCTGCTCGACGAGCCCACCAGCGGGCTCGACCCGTTGATGGAGCAGATCTTCCGCGAGTGCATCAGCGAGGAGCGCGAGCGGGGCCGCACGATCCTGCTGTCCAGCCACATCCTGTCCGAGGCGGAGGCCCTCTGCGACCGGGTCAGCATCATCCGGGCCGGCCGCCTGGTCGATTCAGGCAGCCTCGACGAGCTCCGCCACCTCACCCGCACCTCGATCGCCGCCCGGTTGACCGGCTCACCGGCCGAACTGGTCCGGCTGCTCGGAGGGCACGGGGTCACCGTGGCCGGTGACGAGGTCCGGCTGAGCGTCGACGCCGCCGCACTCCCCACTGTGCTCGGGGCGCTGAGCAAAGCAGGCGCGCACAGCCTCATCAGCCGACCCCCGACGCTCGAAGAGCTGTTCCTCCGGCACTACCGGAGCGAACCGGAAGTGATGCCGGTATGAGCGGCACGCTCACCGGCACCGGCGCGCTGGTCCGGCTGGCCTTGCGCCGGGACCGGGTCCGGCTGCCGGTGTGGACCGCGGTGTTCGCCGCCGTGGCGGCGTCTTCGGCGGCGGCGACCGCGGCGATCTACCCGGCCGCTGAGGACCAGCAGGGTGCGACCGACAGCATCAACTCGGTCCCGGCCCTGGTGGCGCTCTACGGCCCGGTGTACGAACCGACGCTCGGCGCGACGTCCGTGTTCAAGCTGACCGCGTTCGGCGCGGCCCTGATCGCGCTGCTGATGATCTTCACCGCGGTCCGGCACACCCGGGCCGAGGAGGAGGCCGGACGGCGGGAGCTGCTCGGCTCCGCCGTGGTCGGCCGCTTCGCCGGGCTGGCGGCGGCAGTCGTCGTGACGGCGGTGTCGAGCCTGGTCATAGGTGTCTTCAGTGGTGCCGGGCTCGCGGTGGCGGGGTTGCCGCCGGCGGGTTCGCTGGCGTTCGGCTTCGGCTGGGCGGGCGCCGGGCTCGTCTTCGGCGGGCTCGCCGCGCTGACCGCCCAGCTGACCAAGAGCGCGCGAGCGGCGTCGGGACTCGCCGTCGTCGCCCTGCTCGCCGCGTACTTTCTGCGGGCGGTGGGCGACTCCGCCGGTCCGCGCTGGTTGTCCTGGGGCTCGCCGATCGGGTGGACCCAGCAGGTCCGGCCCTTCGCGGGCGACGTCTGGTGGGTCCTGGTCCTCCCGCTGCTGGTCGCGGCCGCGCTCGTCGTGGTGGCCGTCGCGGCGGCCCGGGCCCGCGACCTCGACGCCGGGCTGCTGCCGGACCGGGCGGGCCCGGCGCACGCTGGTCGCTCCTTGGCCGGCGCGTGGGGACTGGTGTGGCGCCTCAACCGCGCGAACCTGGGCGCCTGGCTGGCCGGGTACGTCCTGCTGGGACTGGTCCTGGGCGGGCTCGCGGGCAACGTCGGGAAGATGCTCGACAGCGCGGGCGCCCGGGCGCTGATCGCCGCTCTCGGCGGCGAACAGGCGATGGAGGACGCCTTCCTCGCGGCCGAGCTCTCGATGGCGGCCGTCATCACGTCGGCGTACGCGATCACCGTCCTGGTCCGCTTCCGGAGCGAGGAGCGGGCGCTGCGCGTCGATCCGCTGCTGGCCACCGCGCTCGACCGCCGGCGGCTGATGGCGGGGTACCTGCTGCTCGCCGCGGGCGCGCCCGTCGTGCTGCTGACGTCCTTGGGCGTCACCGCCGGGCTGGCATACGGGGTCCGCCTTGGCACGCCCGGCACCGAGGTCGCCCGGTTGGCCGGCGCCGGCCTGGCCCAGCTGCCCGCGGTCTGGGTGCTCGCCGGGATCGCGGCGGTGCTGTTCGGCTTCCTGGCGCGGGCGGTCGCCTTCGCCTGGGTCGCGCTGACGACGTTCCTTCTGCTCGGCGAGTTCGGCACGTTGCTGAAGCTGGACCAGTGGGTGCTGGACCTGTCGCCGTTCACCCACTTGCCGAAGCTGCCAGGCGCGACTGTCCAGGTCGCCCCGCTGCTCTGGCTCACCGCGCTGGGCGCGGTGCTGGTCGCGGCGGGCGTGGCGGCGTTCCGGCGGCGTGACGTCGCCGGCTGAGGTGAAGGGAAGAAACGATGTCCGATGCCCAAGGATCCCGCGCCGCCGCGCTCAGCGCCGCTCGCCGTGCGTCCGTGCGGTACCGCACCAGCCCGTGGCCGGGGCCGCTGCACGTGACCGGTCACCGGCCGGCGTCGCACCTCGACCCCGCGCTGACCTTCCTCGGCGGGGCCACCGGCGCCCGCCACCTCCTCGAGCTGCCCGGCACCCGCGTCCTGGTCGGCTGCGGCCTGTTCGCCGGCCCGGACGCGTTGTGGCGCCGTAACTTCTCGCCCGCACCGGGCGAGCTGCACGCGCTCGACGCGATCATCCTGCCGAGCGCCGACCTCGGGCACTCGGGGTTCCTGCCGCAGCTGGTCGCCGAAGGCTGGCACGGCCCGGTGTTCGCCGCACCGGGAACCGCCGCGTTGCTCCCGGTCGCGTTGTCCGACGCCGCGACGCAGTTCACCGAAGACGCGCTCGCCGCCGAGGCGGGCGGCTGGGCCGGACCCGGCCCGGCCGTGCCGCCGTTCCGCGCGGAAGACGTCGCCCGGGCGGTCGCCCTGGTGCGGCCGGTCGAGTACGGCACCCTGCAGAAGATCGACGGCGCGGAGTTCGAGTTCGGGCGCGCCGGCGGGCAGCTCGGGGCGGCCTGGGTACGGATCCGGGCCGACGGCCGGTCGGTCGTGTTCGCCGGCCCGCTCGGCGCGGCGGAGCACGCGTTGCTGTGTCCGCCGGATCCGCGGCCGCGGTCGGATGCCTTGGTGCTGGCCGCGCCGTCACCGCCCGGCGACGGCCATCTGGCCGGCCGGTTCGCCGCGGCCGTGCACCGCGCGGTGAAACGAGGCGGCAACGTCCTCGTCCCGGCGTCCGCGGTCGGTGGCGAAGAGCTGCTGACGATGCTGGAAGAGCTGATGGCCGCGGGGGAGATCCCGAAGCTGCCGGTGGTGCTGGACAGCCCCGCCGGTCTCTCGGCCGTCGAAGTCCACCGGCGGGCCGAGCGGGAACGCCGGCACGAGCTGCACCGTGGCGGGCGCGCCGGCGTTCCCGCCGGGCTGGTCGAGCAGGTGCCCGACCGGCCGTCGATCGTCGTGGCGGGCTTGGCGACGGCGGACTCCGGCCGCGTGCTGCGGCACCTCGCCGAGCTGCTGCCGGACCCGCGCAACGGGGTGTTACTGCTGGGCACGCCGGTGCCGGGAACCCGCGCGGCACAGCTCGCGAGCGGGACCCGCCAGCTCAAGATCCACGGCCGGTACGTGCCGGTCCGGGCCGAGGTGACCGCGCTGGGGAGTACCGGCGAATTCGCGGGACCGGCGGAGGTGCTCGCCTGGGCGACGGCGACACCGCCACCCGAGACGGCTTTCGTCGTCGAAGGGGAGAAGGCAGCTTCGCACGCGTTCGCGAAGGCCTTGCACGCGGAAGCCGGCTGGTGCGTGGTGGTCCCGGAGGACGGGGAGCGTGTGCTGTGCTGAGCCGCTACCCGTCGAGGGTGAGCTGTTGCCGGTGGAAGGCGAAGTGGAGGCTCGGGTAGCGGTAGACGTCGGCCATCGTCATGGTGGCCTGGAAGAAGGGATCCCACCGGGTCGGGTAGTGCATCCCGCGGGCGAGGTCGGCCTCGGTGGCCCGGTCCAAGCTGCGGTGCAGTGAGGCGATGATGTGGTCGAGCCAGGCGGCCGCGCGCCGGGGTCCGATCTGGCCGCCACCGCAGGACCCGAGGTAGTTGATCGCGTGGAAGGGGGGAGTGGCCGCGTTCAGCGCGGCGGCGAAGCGACGGCTGACGGGGTCGGGTAGCCGGCCGAAGAGGCGAACCAGCACCAGCAGGGCACGCACGATCTGGTAGCCGAACACGAGGTGGAAGAGCAGCTGCCGGTTGGTCCACCGGGTTCCCGCCGACCGGCGGCGAAGGTCGGCGGCCGTCGCGGTGGCCACGAGTTCGTGGAGGGTGGCGCGGTCGCGCTCCCACTGCTCGTGCACCGCTTGCCGGTCCATGGTTCGGCCCTCCGCTCGCGCCGGTCGAGCATCCCATTGGCCGGCTGAAACCGGTCTCAGCAACCGGGCCGGGGGTCTTTGGTCCCTCCGGATCGTGACGCGCGACCATCGTCGCGGTGTGAGGCCACCGGTGATGCTGGGTGTGTTCGTCCCCCAGCCACCCGGAGCTCGCGATGACCCGATCACTGCCCACCGTGTTCGACCAGGCCCTCGCTTCGGCCGTGCGCGCGCCGTCGCCGCACAACACCCAGCCCTGGCGGTTCGTCGTCGAGCACGAGGTGATCGAGGTCTGGCTGGACCGCGACCGCGTCCTGGGCGTCGCCGACCCGCACGGGCGCGAAGCGCGGCTCGCCTGCGGTGCGGCGGCGTTCAACCTCGTCATCTGCCTGCGGGCCAACGGGCTCGCCGTGATCGTGCGGATGCTGCCGGACCCGGCCGAGCCCGACCTGGTCGCGGTGATCCGGCTCGACGGCAACCAGAAGGCCACCGCGTTCGAGCGCAAGCTCGCCGAAGCCGTGTTCCGCCGCCACACCAACCGCCGGCCGATGCTGGACAAGGAGGTGCCGTCCGCGGCGCGGACCGCGCTGAAGTCCGCGGCACTGCAGGAAGGTGGGCAGGTCGAGTACCTCAACGTGTCCGGCCGGTACAGCACGGTGGCGGCGCTGGTCCGGCAGGCCGAGGCGCTGCAGGAGGACGACGTGGCCTTCCGGGCGGAAGCGGCGTTCTGGACCCATCGAGAGCCCGACGGCCCCGACGGTGTGCCGCGGGTCGCGTCCGGGCCGCCCCCGTACGGGCCGGGGGTCGTGACGTTGCGCGTGTCGCACGAGAACGAGAACCTGCCGCCGCGCGAGTACGAGCAGGACCCGTTGCTCGGCGTGGTTCTGACCCGGGATCGGGGTCCGCACGCGGAGGTCCGGGCCGGGATGGCGATGCAGCGCGTGCTGCTGACCGCGACCGCCGAAGGCCTGGCGACATCCTTCCTGTCGCAGCCTTTCGAAACCCCGCGGACGCGGGAGTCGCTCGACCGGATCTTCGGCGGAATGGGTCAGCCGCACACCCTCCTGCGCATCGGCTACGGCTCGCCGACCCGGCTCACGGCCCGGCGGCCGATCGAGGACGTGCTGACCCACCGCACCGGACCGGACGTGCCGGCGAGCTGAGCGTCAGCTCCGCCGGATGCCGGCGAGTGCGCGCAGCACGTCCTGGAAGGTCACCATGCCGACGACGTGCCCACCGTCGACGACCGGCGTGGAGCGCACGTCGGCGTCGGTCATCAGCCTGGCGACCTCACGCACCTCGAGGTCGGCAGGCACGGCCAAGCCGTGCTCGCGCATCACCGAGCCGGCCGTGCGCGGCTCACCGCCGAGCATGACGCCCGTGTCGGGATCTCCGGGCGGGTCCGGCGCCCGCAGGATGTCCGCTTCGGACAGCAGGCCGAGGAGTTGCCCGCCGGCGTCGACGATCGGCATCGTGGTGAACCCGTGCGAGGTCATCATCTCGGCCGCTTCTTCGAGCGTCGCGGAGGGTGTCAACGCGAACGTCGGGGTGGTCATGATGTCGCGGGCACGCATGATCGGTGCTCCCTTCCGTGGGGTCTCCGACCATCCCTCGGCGCCCGCTTGCGGTACAGGGTCCTAAGTCCCCGGTGCGCCTTCAGAGGGCCTCGAGAGGAAGGTGGGCAGGTCCCCGCACGCCGGGGTCCAAGGCCTCTTCGTGCGGCGCCGGAAATCGATGATCCTGGTGGTACCAAGGGCTTCCGACCGGAGAGGGCAGGACCCATGAGCACGTCGTCGAATTCGATCGCGCGGATGTGGCGCACCGTCCTGCCCCGACGCGGTTCGGTGGCGCGGGCCTCGGACCGGTTCCAGGCCGGGCTGCTGGTCTCCGTGGTGCTGCTCGCGCTCGCCGCGCTGCCGGTCGCCGCCTCCATCGGCTCGGAAACCTATGCGCGGCAGCAAGACGAGTCGGCCCAGCAGGTCAGCGAGCGCACGCGGGTGACCGCCACCCTGCTCGCCGACGGGCCGGACATCACGGTGAACTCGCGTGCCGGCGTCGTCGGCAACGGCCGCCCCACCGACGCGGCCTGGCTGCTTCCGGACGGAACCCGCCGCGTCGGCAAGGTCGTCGCCGACGAGGGCACACTCAAGGGACACACCCTCGACATCTGGGTGGATCGCGCCGGCAGCCCGGTGGATCCCCCGCTCAGCAGCGCGGGTGTCGTCATCGACGCGGTAGTCCTCGGGCTGGGCCTCTGGCTCGGCGCGCTGGCACTGCTCGCGCTCTGCTACCGGCTGGCCGTGTTTTCACTCGACCGCCTCCGGTTCGCCCAATGGCAGCACGAGTGGTTCCACCAGCTCGACCCGAACACCCATTCTTGAGAACAGGAGAAGGTGAATTCCCATGACAACGGCAAACCAAGGCGACATCGTCGTCGGCGTGGACCATTCGGCGGTCAGCGTGGCCGCCCTGCGCTGGGCGGTGTCCGAGGCCGCGCAGAGCGGCCGCCAGGTGGTCGCACTGCGCGCGTGGTCGTTCGAGCCGGTCGCCGACCTCGGTGCGGCGGTCGCCGGATCGCCGGAGACCGTCGCCGACCGCGAGCGGCGTCAGCTCGACGAGGTCGTCGGCGAAGTGCGGGCCGAGCATCCGGACGTGACCATCCGGGCCGAACTGGCCGAACATTCGGCCACGGTGGCGCTGGAGGAGGCGTCGAAGACCGCGGCGATGCTCGTGCTCGGCAGCCACGGCCGCGGCCGGCTGCTGAAGCTGCTCGTCGGCTCGGTGGCCGAACACTGCCTGCGCGAGGCGAGCTGCCCCGTGGTGGTCATCCCGGCACGGACCGTCCCGGAACCGGAAACGGCCGCGACGCCGGAGCCCGTGGGCAACTACTACCCGGGCCCGCTGCTGTGAAGGAGGTCAAGATGCCCAGTCGCCGCAAAGTGGGTTCGGTCATGACGACCGACGTCACCACCGTCGGGCCGGACACCCCGTTCAAGGCCGTCGCCGTCCTGCTGGCCACCTGGAACATCAGCGGCGCCCCCGTGGTCGACGACGACGGGCTCGTCCTCGGCGTCGTCTCCCAAGGCGATCTGCTCGAGCGCGAGGCCCCGCACGGCTTGCTCAAGCCCGGCTCCCGGCAAGCGAAGCGGAAGGCGGGAGCGGCGTTCGTCGCCGACCTGATGACGAAGCCGCCTATCGTCGTCCGTGCCGACGACGACGTCACAGTGGCCGCGAAACTGCTGGAGGAGCACCACTTCCACCGCCTGCCGGTGGTCGATGACGAGGGCAAGCTCGTCGGCGTGGTGTCTCGCTCGGACCTGCTCCGGGTCTTCCTGCGGACCGACCGGGAGATCCGGGACGAGGTCCGGGAAGAGGTGCTGCTGCGGGAGATGGCCATGGACCCGGCTTCTCTGTACGTCTCGGTGCACAACGGCATCGTGACGCTCAACGGCACCGTCGAGCGGGAGAGCATGATCCCGGTGATCGTGGCGCTGATCCGCCGGGTCGACGGGGTCGTGGAGGTGCGGCACACCCTGAAGGGCCGCTTCGACGACCGGGGCGTGTCCCCGGGGCCGCCGGGGCCGGTCGGGATCCTGAGCGCGCACAAACCGCACAACTGAGGTCCACCGAAGCGGCCACCGCCCTGAATGGACGGTGGCCGCTTCGGTGTGTGATCAGCCGTGGAACAGGGCGACCTTCAGCGCGTTGCTGTCCTGCGGGTGGGCGAAGACGTCGTAGGCCTCGTCCATTTCGTCGAGCCCGAACCGGTGGGTGATGAACCGGCTGGTGTCCAGCCGGCCCGCGGCCAGCATGCGCAGCAGCATCGGCGTGCTGGACGTGTCGACCAGGCCCGTCGTGATCGTGATGTTCTTGATCCACAGCTCCTCGAGGTGCAGCGTCGCCGGGGCGCCGTGCACGCCGACGTTCGCCACGTGTCCGCCGGGGCGGACGAGACGAGTGCACAGTTCGAACGTCTCCGGAACGCCCACGGCCTCGATGGCGACGTCCGCGCCGAGCCCGCCACTGGCCTCGGCCACCGCGGCCGCCGCGTCGCCCGGCTGCACCAGCACGTCGGCGCCGAACGACTTCGCCGCGTCGAGGCGGGCCGGTTCCTTGTCCACCACGATGATCGTGCTGGGCGAGAACAGCTGGGCGTTGGTGATGGCGGCGAGCCCGATCGGGCCGGCGCCGACGATCACCACGGTGTCGCCGGGCTTCACGCCGCCGTTGCGCACGCCGACCTCGTAAGACGTCGGAACGATGTCGGCCAGCATCAGCGCGGATTCGTCGCTCACCCCGGGCGGCAGCACGTACGTCGAGGTGTCGGCGAACGGGACGCGTGCGTATTCGGCCTGGACGCCGTCGGTCGTGTGGCCGAGGATCCAGCCCCCGCCGCCGAGGCACTGGCCGTAGGCCGCGGACCGGCAGTACTCGCACCGGCCGCACGCGGAGATGCAGGAGACCAGGACCTTGTCGCCGGGCTTCACCGTAGTCACCGCGGAGCCGATCTCGGTGATCGTGCCGACCGCTTCGTGGCCGAGGACCCGGCCGCGCTCGACCTCGGGGACGTCGCCTTTGAGGATGTGCAGGTCGGTGCCGCAGATGGTGACCGCGTCGACGCGGACGATGGCGTCGGTGGGCGCGGTGAGTTCGGGGTCGGCGTGGTCGGTCCAGCTGCGCCGGCCGGGGCCGTCGTACACGAGTGCCTTCATTTCTCCTCGTTCTCCGGGCAGGGGAAAGGGCGCCCGCCGGTCGGCGGGCGCCCGTGGAACGGATCGCGTCAGCGCAGCCACGTGCGGTCGCCGACGAGGGCGGCCCAGCGGCGGCCGAGTCCCCAGGTGTTCCCACCCGCGGCGGCGGCCATCACGATGAGGATCAGCGCGTAGATGATGTGATAGTCGATGATCGGGTTCGTCGAGTGCGTCGCTTCACCGGTGCTCATGCTCTGCGCGAACGGCCATTCGGCGGCCCACATCATGAGCATCATCAGCGAGCCCGCGATCGCGCTCAGGCGCAGCCCGACACCGGCGATGACAGCGATGCCGATCGCGCCCAGGCCGAGCATGAACAGCCAGTCGGCCCACCAGGTGCCGGCCCAGGCGTGGAACATCGACTCGAACGGGCCGACGTGGACGCTGCTGAGGAAGCCCTTGGTGGGGGAGCCGCCGTTGAGCCACGCGCCCTTGGCCGGGGTGGCGTAGCCGAGGCCGAACAGCTTGTCCACGAACGCCCACAGGAACACGAATCCGGTGGCGACTCGGAGGACGGCCAGGGACTTCCCGGCGGTGGTGGGTACGGCGACGAAGTCGCGGACCGGCGCCGGCTCGGTGGCGCGGCGGCCCGAGGTGGTCATCTTCTCATCCGGTCGGATGGACATGGGAACCCTCCAATCTTTCGGTGTTGCAGCCAGTTTCGGCCGCTGCCATGGGAAGTTCTGGAGTCGAAGGTCCCCCGTCGAGAGGCCCTTGGGTGCCGGATCGCGGGGACCGCGCGGAATGGACCAAAGTCCCTTTGAAACGGGGCGGAAGCCTCGCGCCGGGAGTGGCTTCGGCCGCTTGACTTCCCGATGGTGAAAGGGGATTCGGATGAGCAGCTCGGAACTGGTGGTCGGCGTGGACGGCACGGCCGGAGCACTCGCGGCGGTCCGGTGGGCTGCGCGCGTGGCGCGGGAGCGCAGGCGTGGACTGCGCTTGGTCCACGCGCTCCCGGAACTGCCCGCGCCCTACCCGAGGGCCGACCCGACGTACGAGCAGCTGCTGGAAGCGGCCGCGGGGGAGGGCCGGAACATGCTCGCCGAGGCCCGCGCCGCGGCTTCGGACGTCGAGGCGAAGACGGTGTTGCGGCCCGAACGGCCCGCGGACGCCTTGACCGCCGAGTCCACCGACGCGGCAATGCTCGTGCTCGGCACGCCGGGACTGCGGCCGCTGAGCCGGATCCTGCTCGGGTCGGTCACGGTCGCCCTGACCGCGCACGCGCACTGCCCGGTGGCCTTGATCCGTCCGCACGCGGGTGCGGACGAACCACCCACCGAAGGACCGGTGGTGGTCGGTGTCGACGGCAGCCCGGCGAGCGAGGAGGCCATCGCGACAGCCTTCGAGGAGGCGTCCTGGCGGGAGGCCCGGCTGATCGCGGTGCACAGCCGCCACGACGGCTGGTCGGCCGCAGGGGAATACGGGCGGGAACTACTCGCCCAGCGCCTGGCCGGCTGGACCGAGAAGTACCCGGACGTCGTCGTCGACCGCGAGGTCGTCACGGGGCGGCCGGCCGAACGACTGCTCGACTTCGCCGACCGGGCGCAGCTGCTGGTCGTCGGCAGCCGCGGCCGGGGCGGGTTCAGCGGCCTGGCCCTCGGGTCGACGAGCCAGGCGCTGATGTCCTACGCACTCTGCCCGGTGGTCGTGGCCCGTCCGCAGGCGAAGTAGAGCACCGGGCCGACGAAGTTCACGGCGATCACGACGGCCCACAGCCACTTCGGCCCGCGGAGTTCGGCGGCGGGCCGATGGGCCAGGTCCCACCACGCCGACCCGGCCAGCAGGACCTGCGCGCCCGCCGCGGTGCCGATCGCCTTTCGCTGTGCGGCCGACAGGTCACGCCACCGCTTGTGATCTCCCATGTCGTTCTCCTTCCAGCCGTTCCAGGCAACGGCACCGGAGGCCCCGGACAAAGGGGCGAAAGACCTCTTGCCCGAGGACCGTCGCCCGCCGCGCGCGACCGGCCGAGGCACTTGGCTTGAGCGGAAGGGATTCGACGGAGGTGGAGACATGCGTGGTCCGCTGGTGTCCGACCTGATGAGCCGACCGGTCGTGTCGGCAGACCCTGAGGCGTCGTTCAAGGAGCTGGTCGCCCTGCTGGCCGAGCACGCCATCGCGGCGATCCCGGTGGTCGACGAGCATCGCCGCCCGATCGGCGTCGTCGGCGAGGCCGATCTGCTGGCCCGCCACGGCCGCGACGCCCGGCAGGGGCGCGGGTTCTGGCGGCTTCGCGTGTGGACCAAGGCGCAGGGCTTGACCGCCCGTGAGCTGATGACCCGTCGCGTGCCCACCGTGGCGAAGGACGAACCCCTGGCGGTCGCGGCCAGGCGGCTGGTGGAGACGAACCTCCGCTTTCCTCGACGGTCGTGGTCCGCGTCGACGACGGCGTCGTGACGCTGAGCGGGGTGATCGACCGTCGCAGCGAGGTGGAGCGCGCGGGCCGGCTGACCGAGTCCCTGCCCGGAGTGGTCGCGGTCCGCAACCGCCTGAAGTACACCCAGGACGACGGTGCGGCCGCCGAGCTGCGGTGAGGGGCCGTCATCAAGCCGCATCGTGATCCTCGATGGGACAGGGTAGATCGTGGCGGTCCGGGAAGGTGCTTCGATCGGGACGAGTGCCCGCCAGGCGACCTCACCGGCGGGCACTCGCAGCGCGGGGCCGCTACAGCGATCGCCCGATCAGTTCCACCAACTCGACGGTGCGGGTCGCGTAGCCCCATTCGTTGTCGTACCAGCCGAACACCTTCGCCAGGTGGGAGTCGGCCTTGGTCAGCTGGGCGTCGAACACGCAGGACGCCGGGTCGCCGACGATGTCGCGAGAGACGATGGGTGCTTCGGTGTAGCGCAGGATGCCTTTGAGGTCGCCGTCGGCGGCTTCGGCGAACGCGTGGTTGACCTGTTCGGCGGTCACTGGCTGCTCGAGTTCGACGGTCAGGTCGGTCAGCGAACCGTCTTCGACCGGGACGCGGATCGCGACGCCGTCGAGCTTGCCGGCCAGTTCCGGCAGCACCAGGCCGATCGCCTTGGCGGCGCCGGTGCTGGTGGGCACGATGTTGACGGCGGCCGAGCGGGCGCGGCGGGGGTCTTTGTGCGGACGGTCGAGCAGCGCCTGGTCGCCGGTGTAGCTGTGGATCGTAGTCAGCAGGCCACGGCGGATGCCGAACGCCGAGTGCAGCACCTTGACCATCGGGGCGACGCAGTTGGTGGTGCAGGAGGCGTTCGAGACGATGTGGTGGTTCGCGGGGTCGTAGTCGTCCTCGTTGACGCCCAGGACGATCGTCGCGTCGACGTCCTTGCCGGGCGCGGAGATCACGACCTTCTTGGCGCCGGCGGCCAGGTGCGCGCCGGCGGCTTCGCGGGTACGGAACTTGCCGGTCGACTCGACGACGATGTCGACGCCGTACTCACCCCATGGCAGCTTGGTGGGGTCGCCGTGTGCGGTCACCTGGATGAGGTGGTCGCCGACGCGCAGTGCTTCACCGTCGACGACCTCGACCGGGGTGCGGAGCCGTCCGTAGGTGGAGTCGTGGGCGAGCAGGTGCGCCAGCATCTCCGGGGACGTGATGTCGTTGACCGCGACCACTTCGATCGGGCTGTCCGGGGTTTCCAGGACACAGCGGAGGATGTCGCGTCCGATCCTGCCGAAGCCGTTGATCCCGAGCCGTACCGTCATCTGCTTCTCCCTGTCTTCGTGTTTCCTCGATGGTCTTCGGTGCGCGGTGGCACTCGTAGAGCCCTTGGTCCTCGCAGGTCGGGCAGAACGGCAGCTTCGCCCGGCGGACGGGAACAGTTGCCTGGAAACAGAGGGGCGTGGGCGGCGATCGCCCTTGCACACCGGTGACTTCCGGCCCTTCCCCGGATCCGGAGCGACCCGCAGAGTGGAAGGTGAGCTGGTGTGACGGGAGAGTGGCGACGATGGTGGCGTACACGCGGAACCCGGCCGGGCCGCATCGGCGGATGCCTGCGCAGGACAGCTTGTGGCTGCACCTGGACCGGCCGGAGAACCTGATGGTCGTCACGTCCGTGTTGTGGACGAAAACCCCGGTCGATCCGGCACGGCTGCGATCGGTGGTGTCGGATCGCCTGCTCGCGCGCTATCCGGTGTACTCGCAGCGAGCCGTGCGGCACGGCCGGAACGTCAGCTGGGAAAGCGACCTCGGTTTCGACCTGGGCGACCACGTCGTGGTGCGGGACCTGCCGGAGCTCGCGGACCAGGCGGCGCTGGAGGAGTTCGTCGCCGCGCGGCGGAGCACCCCACTCGACCCGAAGCATCCACTGTGGACGATCGACCTGCTGCAGGGGTACCGCGGCGGCAGCGCGCTCGTCGTTCGTACGCACCACGCGATGGCCGACGGGATCCGGCTGACGCAGGTGCTGTTCAGCCTCATGGACCCGGCCGACGGGGAAACCGCGCCGCACGCCAAGGTCGGCGGCGCCGCCCCGCACCGGGAAGCCGTCGCCCAGCCGGTGGTCCGCTTCGGCGCGGCCGTGCTGCGCGCCCTCGGCGACACCGGCGCGAAGGCGCAGCGGCAGGCGGCTCGCGTGCACCCGATGCTGGAGACCGCGGTGGCACTGCCGGTACTCGGCGCGACGGCGGCCGTGGGCGCGTCGGGCGCCGTCGCCGGCTTCCTGGCTTCGGCGCTGGACGGCGGGCCGCGCAGCGTGGTCGACGCGGTCGCCGGCGCGGCGACGACCGTCTGGCACAGCGCCACCGGGGCCGGTGAGCTGCTCGGGCCCTCCACGGCCACCGGGTTGTGGGACGGCGAACCGGCCGTGGAGAAGACCGCGGCCTGGGGCGAGCCGATCCCGCTGGCCGAGCTGGCCCGGATCGGGCATGAGACGGGCACGACGGTCAACGACGTCTGCACGGCGCTCGTCGCCGGAACGCTCGACCGGTACTTCACCGAACACGGTGTCGCCCGCCAGGGGACGTCCGACCTCGGCTGGCTGATCCCGGTGAGCCTGTCCTCGTTCGACGCCGAGCTGCCGGCCACGCTCGGGAACCACTTCTCACTGGTGCTGGCCCAGTTACCCCTCGGCCGCCGGACGTTCGCCGAGCGCCTCGCGGAGGTGCACCGCCGGATCGCCCGGATCCGCGACTCCTACGAACCCGTGCTGACCTTCGGGATGCAGTACGCGATCGCGCAGAGCCCGGCACCGCTCGGCATGGCGATGAGCCGGTTCTTCGCGGGCAAGGCCGTCGGGGTTCTGACCAACGTACCCGGCCCGCGAGCCCCGATGACGCTGGCCGGCGCACCGGTCGAGGGCATCATCGGCTGGGCGCCGTGCAGCGGGCGGCAGGCGATCACGATCTGCATCTTCAGCTACGCCGGCCAGGTGCGGTTCGGCTTCGGCACGGACCGGAAGCTGATCCCGGACCCGGCGGCACTGGTCGACGGCCTGGCCGCGGAGTTCGCCGCGGCCCGGTGATCAGCCGGTCGCGGCGCGCAGGGCCTGGACTTCCCGTTCGATCGCTTTGGCGAGCACCTCGATCTCCGGCACGGTGTCGGCGTCGGACGTGATGCCGAACGTGACGCGACCGGCGTAGCTGAGCATCGCCACCCCGATCCGCACGCGCAGCGCGATCGGGACGTACGGGTAGATCTCGACGATCCGGCGCCCGAGTGCGGACAAGGGTTCGGCCGGGCCGCGGACGTTGGTCGTCACCGTGACGATGTTGCGTTGCGGCAGGTGCGCGGCGGCCCGGATCGCCCAGGCGACCGGGGCGAACGGCTCGTGCCCGGCGGTCGCGGTGAGCAGCGCGCCGGCGTCGGCTTCCTTGCTCGCCTTGAGCCTGCCCAGGCGGTGGTGCACGCGGATGAGCCGCTGCACCGGGTCGGGGAGGTCGACCGGCAGCAGCGGCAGCAGGAGAGAGACCTCGTTGTCCAGCGCGGTCCCGGTGCGCACCGACACCGGCACCAGGGACCGCACGCTGTCCGCGGCCGGGGTTTCCCCGCGGTGCAGCAGCAGTTCGCGGAATCCGCCGGTGACGGCGGCCAGGAGGACGTCGTTCACCGTGATGTCGCGGGCCTTGGCCACGGCTTTGACGTCGGCCAGGGCCACCGAGGCGGTGGCGTACCGGCGGCCGCGGCCGAGCGGGCCGGTCAACGGCGTCCGGGACGCGGGCAGCAGCGCCGAAGTCATCGCGGCGAGCCCGCGGGCGGCGTCGCTCACCCGGCGGGCCAGCCGGTTCGGGTGCCGCAGCTCTCCGGCGAGCGCGCGCGCCTGGTCCCACGGGTTGCGCAGCAACGTGCCGGCCGCGTCCAGCAGCAGCCGCGCCGAGCCGGGATCGGGCGCCTCCTCCGGCCGCGCCGGTGCCTCGGCCGGGGTGTCGCCGAAGAGGATCGTCTGGAGGCGGGTCGCGGCGAGGCCGTCGGCCAGCGCGTGGTGCACCTTGGACACGATCGCCCAGCGGCCGTCCGGCAGGCTTTCGATGACCCAGAACTCCCACAGCGGCCGGTCGCGCTCGAGGCGTTCGCCCATCAGCAGGGCGACCAGTTCGCAGAGCGCGGCCTCGTCGTGCGGCGCCGGGAGCGCGACCCGCCCGAAGTGGGCGGCCGGGTCGAACGCCGGGTCGTCGACCCAGGCCGGCGGCCCGAGGTCGAATGGCACCGAGCGGACCTTCTGGTGGTAGCGGGGAATCCCGTCCAGCCGCGCGAGCACGGCCGCCACGAACTCGTCCTGCGGAGGGGCGGGCCCTTCGGCGATCGCCACCGACGCTATGGCCAGCGACGAGCTGGGATCCTCGTCCTCGATCTCCAGGAAGGCGGCGTCGAGCGGGCTGAGCCGGTCCATGACGTCCTCTCAATGAGCGATATCGACGACCACACGGAAAGCCGCTCGTGTCCAGGTTGTAAGCGCCGTCGGCGGCGCGGCGGTCGCCGGGGCCGCGCCTTGGCCGCTCCCGCACCCGGCGAATCTCAGCCCGCAGACCAGGGCCGCGAGAATCGCCTTGGCACGCATCGTCAATGTGCTCGCGTCAGCGCGCCGCGGCGGCGTTCGTACTCTTCCTGGTCGATCTCACCGCGGGCGAACCGCTCGTCGAGGATCCGCCGGGCGGTGTCGCCCGGCCCCGGCGGCTGCGGTCCCCGGCGCGCGAGGACGACGACGAGGGCGACCAGCGCGGCGAGCACCAGCGCCATCAGCACGAGCATGCCGACGCCGCCGAACCAGCCCATGGTTCCGGAGTGGTACCAGTACGGCATGACCGGCTCCTTTCTAGTGAGCCTGGAAGTGCTTCGGGGGAGCTTCGAGCGGCTGCAGCACGTCGGCGAGGTCCCGGCGTGGGGTGGCGGGCAGCGGGTCGGCGTTGGCGGGGGCCCAGCCGACGCGCAGCACCATCTGCGGGAACGATCCGCCGGTGACGCGCTCGGCCACCGACTCGCGGACGTCGGGCAGTTCCAGCGGCTCGGTCAGCAGACATGAGGAAAGGCCGAACGCGGTGGCGGTCAGCAGGGCGGCGCTGGTCGCTTCGCCGGCGCGCAGCCGGGACATCCGGTCGTCGGAGGCGGTGCTCAGCACCAGCAAGACCGTCTCGTCGTCTTCAGCCTTGGCGTCGGGCGGCTGGGTGAGAAGCGGGTCGGCGAACGGGCGGGCCCGCAGGGCGCCCGGGGTGTCGTCCGGGGCCGGGGTGTTGCGGGCGGGGACGCCGTCGGGGGAGAAGTGGCGGCCGCTCCAGGCGGCCAGTTCGGTCCGGTAAGCGGGATCGGCTTCGTGTCGCCGCGACGCTTCTTCGATCGCGATCGCGAGGTCGTAGCGCGCCGAGTTTTCGGTGACCTGCAGCACGGTGCCTTCCAGCGCCGCGGCCTTGGCCATGGCTTCGACGTGCCCGCCGGGCACGGTCCACGAGCTGTGCCGGCGCCGGTCGGTGCGGCGCCGGGGGATCGCGGCGGCCATCGCGACCTCGTCCTGCGTCGCCTCGTGCCGCTGCAGGGTGATCGCCGCGAGGTGGTCGGGCTCGTCCGGGTTGGGCAGGCGGTGCACCTCGGCGGTCCAGCCGAGTGCGGCGAAGGCGATCCGGAGATGGTGCAGGGCCGCGCCGCAGCTCAGGATCAGGTCGCGGCCGTCGGGGTCGGTTTCACGCAGCTGCCGGTCGGGGTCGGCGTAGAGGTGCAGCGAGCTGTGCCCGACCCGCCAGTCCCACGGCTGGGAGTTGTGCACCGACGGCGCGCGGATCGCCATGGCCACCGCGGTCTTGACGGTGAAGTCGTCCGGGAATGCTCGGTCCATCATCGGCCTGCCTCGTGGTCGGGGTGGTGTTCCGGTTCGACCCTCGCACTGTCCGCCGGGTCGCCGGGAGGGCCGGAATGCCTCTGGGCCGAGGACTTTCGGTGCTCGGGCAGCAGGGACACCACCGCCCGCCGGATCGACTCCCGCGGTATCCCGGTGGTGGTGAGCGGGTGGGCCTCCGGCCACGGGTCGGCGTCGGCGGCCATCCGGTGTGCGATCTGCGGGGTGGCATCGGAAAGGTCGGGGTTCCGGGCGGTGATCCGTTGCGCCGCGACCGTCTCCGGCACTTCGCACCGTACGGCGAGCACGGGGCTGCTCGCCCGTTCGGCGGCGTCGGCGGCGAGCCGGCGGTGCCGGGCGGCCGACCAGGACGCGTCGAGCACGACAGTCTCCCCGAGCGACAGCAGTGCTTCCGCCCGGCAAGCGAGCTCGGTGTACGTCGTGTCGGTGTGGCGGCTGTCGTACAGGCCCTGCCGGTAGCCTTCGGCGGCTCGGTGGGCGGGCGTCAGCCCGGCGAGCTCCTTGCGCAGCCGGTCCGACTGCAAGAGGGTGGCACCGAGCCAGTCGGCGAGCCCGCCGGCGACCGTGGACTTGCCGGTACCGGGGGCGCCGCCGACGAGGATCAGCCGGATCCGGCCGAGCCGCAGGTGCAGCAGCGCGATGTCGGCGTAGGCACGGGCCAGTCCGGCGGCCTCGGTGTCGCCCTGTGCCGAGCGCAGGCAGGCGACTTTGACCCGCACGAACGCGCGGTAGGCGAGGTAGTGGTGCAGCAGCGCCGGGGGAGCGGGGTCGCCGGAGAACTCGCGGTAGTCGGCGACCAGCTGCTCGGCCAGTTCGGGGGCGCCGAGCCGCTCGAGGTCCATCGCGAGAAAGGCGACGTCGTCCAGCACGTCGACGTGCCGGAGGTGGTCGTCGAATTCCAGGCAATCGAGCACGCGCGGGCCGTCGTCGAGGCAGAAGATGTCGTCGGCGAGCAGGTCGCCGTGGCCATCGACGATGTGCCCTTCGGCGATCCGGTGAGCGAACAGGGCCTCGCGGCCGGCGAGGAATTCCTCGGCGAGTGCTTCGATCTCGATAGCCGTGGCCGGGTCGAGCACGGTGCCTTGGAAGGGCTGGACCTGCGCGAAGCTGTCCCGCCACCGGCCCCGGACGGCGTCGCGGGTCTCATCGGCGTCGATCGCGGGGCCGCGTTCGGCACGCGCGTGGAAGGCGGCGAGCTGCCGGGCGAGCCGCCGGACCGTCGTGTGCAGGGGCGCGCCTCGGCGGACCAGGGTGGAGAGGCGGAGGTCTTCGGGCATCCGGCGCATGACGACGAGGTGGTCGCACACCGAGCCGTCCGGCCCGGTGACGTCGGAGACGCCGAGGTAGACGTCCGGCGCCAGCCGCCGGTTCAGCTCGACCTCCCGGTGGCACACCCGTTCGCGGGTCTCGCGCGCGGAGAAGTCGAGGAAGCCGAGGTCGACCGGCTTCTTGAGCTTGTAGGCGAGGTCTCCGAGCAGGAAGACGACGCCGATGTGGGTCTCGTGCACAGTGGCCCAGGGTGCGTCCATGCTCCCAGGATCTGCGTACGGCGGAGCACGGTGAAGGGCGTTAGGACCCCGGTCGAGCGCCGGAAGTCCCCGGTCGGGGACGAAAGTCACCGCGAGACGGGACCGCGGGCACCTGTCCCGGCTACCCGGAGCACTCACCATGGACCGGGACGGAAGGAGCACGTCGTGGACGAACCGGCGATCGTGGTCGAGGACCTGCGGGTCCGCCGTGGCGGGCACGAGGTCCTGCGCGGGATCGGGTGCACGATCCCGCGGGGAACGGTGACCGGTCTGCTCGGGCCCAACGGCTGTGGCAAGAGCACGCTGATGCGCTCGATCGTCGGTGTGCAGATCGTCGAGTCGGGTTCCGTGACCGTGCTGCGCCGCCCCGCCGGAAGCCCGGAGCTGCGCCGACGGATCGGCTACGCAACGCAGGAACCGGCGATCTACGGCGATCTCACGGTGACCGAGACCTTGCGCTACTTCGCTTCCGTGCTCGGGACCCGTCCGTCCGATGTGGACCGCGTGATCGCGGAGACCGGCCTGGAGGCCTCGGCCGGTACGCTCGTCGGCCGGTTGTCCGGCGGCCAGCGCGGCCGGGCCAACCTGGCCGTCGCGCTGCTCGGCACCCCCGAACTGCTGGTGCTCGACGAGCCGACCGTCGGGTCCGACCCGGAGCTGCGCGACGAGCTCTGGCAGCTGTTCCACGGCCTGGCCGCGGCCGGAGTCACCCTGCTGATCTCGAGCCACGTCATGGACGAGGCCGCCCGGTGCGACGAGCTTCTCCTGCTGCACCAAGGCAAACTGCTCGCTCAGGACACTCCGGACGGGCTGCGGGCGCGGACCGGCGCGGATGACCTCGAGCAGGCATTCCTGCGGCTGATCAAGGGCCGGGAAGGAGCGACGCGATGAGTGCCGCGATCACGTTCGCCACCACCCGCCGGATCCTCACCCAGCTGCGGCACGACCCGCGCACGGTCGCGCTCATGATCGGCGTGCCGAGCCTGCTGATGATCCTGCTGCGGTACGTCCTGAACTCCGAGCAGCGGTTCAGCGGGATCGCCCCGGCGCTGCTGGGGATCTTCCCGTTCACGATCATGTTCCTGCTCACCTCCGTCACCACCCTGCGCGAACGCACCACCGGGACACTCGAGCGCCTGATGACGATGCCGATCGGCAAATTCGACCTGCTCCTCGGCTACGCGCTGGCGTTCGGCCTGCTCGCCACCCTGCAGGTGGTCGTCGCCGCGGGGATCTCCCTGACCTGGCTCGGCCTGGAGATCGCCGGCTCGGTCTGGGTGCTGCTGCTCATCGTGGTGCTGGACGCGCTGCTCGGGACCGCGCTCGGGCTGTTCGTCAGCGCGTTCGCCCGCACCGAGTTCCAGGCGATCCAGTTCCTGCCGGTATTCGTGCTGCCGCAGTTCCTGCTGTGCGGCCTGTTCGTCCCGCGCGATGAGATGGGCTGGCTGCTCAACGCGGTGTCGGACGCGCTGCCGCTGTCCTACGCGGTGGACGCCCTCACCCACGTGACCCGCTCGGACACGATCGACGGCACGCTGGTCCGCAACGTGGCGATCATCGCCGGCTGCGCGGTCCTCGCCCTGCTGCTGGGCGCGGCCACCCTCCGGCGGCGAACCCCTTGAGACCGTCTGCCGTACCGGGTGTCCTGCGGATCCGACCGTTCCGCCGGTTGTGGCTCGTCCTCGCGGTCTCCTCCGTCGGGGACTGGCTCGGCCTGCTCGCCACGTCGGCCTTCGCCGCGGGGCGTTTCGACGATCCGGTCGCCCAGGGCGCGGCCTTCGCGGTGTCATCGCGGTGCGCCTGCTGCCCGCCCTGGTGCTCGGTCCGCTGGCGGGAGTGCTGGCCGACCGGTTCGACCGCCGCCACACCATGATCGGCTGCGATCTCCTGCGGTTCGCGCTGTTCGCGTCCATCCCGGCGGTCGGGTTGGTCGTGGCCGACCGCGGTGCCGTCGTCGGCTGGGCCGCGGTCACGACCTTCCTGATCGAGGCCCTCGCCATGGTGTGGTCGCCGGCCCGCGACGCCGCGATCCCCACGCTGGTCCCGCGCGAGCAGCTGGAGGCGGCCAACCGGCTGTCCCTGGCGACCACATACGGCGTGACGCCGGTCGTGGCGGCCCTGGCCATGGCGGGGCTGCACGGGCTGGCGCACCTCGTCTTCGCCGGTCCGGCACCGGCGTGGGGCGATCCGGTCACGGCCGCGCTCTTCCTGAGCGCCGTGACGTTCCTGGTCAACGCGGCTGTGCTCGCGATGGGCATCCGCGAGCTGAGCGGCCGGGGCCGGGTCCGGGCCCACCCGGGTATCCGGCGTGAACTGGGCGAGGCGTGGGGATACATCCGCCGGACGCCGTCGGTGCGCGGCGTGGTCGCCGGGATCCTGGTCGCGTTCGCCGGAGCCGGAGCCGGCGTCGTGATCGGTGCGGTGCAGCGGTACTCGCAGGTCGTCGGGGGTGGGGACGTCGTCTTCGCGCTCCTGTTCGCGGCGTTGTTCGCCGGGATGGCGCTCGGCGTGGTAGGTGGTCCGGCGCTCGTGCACGCATTCTCGCGCCGTCGCTGGTTCGCGTTGTCCATCGCCCTCGCCGGGATCTCCGTGGCAGTGCCGGCCTTGGCGCCCGGCCTCGGCACGGCCGCGGCGGCTTGCGTGGGCACCGGTGCCGGCGCGGGCATGGCGTTCCTCGTCGGCTGGACGCTGCTGGGCGGCGAGGTCGGCGACGAGCTGCGCGGCCGGGTGTTCGGCTTCGTGGAGGCGGGCGGGCGGGTCGCCCTGCTGACGACGATCGCCGTCGCGAGCGTGCTCGTCGGTCTCGGTGAAGTCCCGCCGGGAATCCCGGCGGCCCGCGTGGTGCTGTTCGCCGCCGGGGTGGCGGTCCTCGCGGCCGGCCTGGTCGGGTTGCGGCGGATCGACGACCTCCCGGGCGTCCCGGTGCTGCCGGACCTGTTCCGGGCCGTGCGACGCCCCGGTGACGAAAGTCCCTCCGATCGGGGTCGAACGACGCCATCCCGCCGCGGCCGCGGATCGTACGGTCGGGATGTGGGGGAGGCGGTCCGACCGGGCCGGTGCACGTTCCGAGGCGATGGAGGGTGATTCCCCTGCTGACCGGTATCGACCGTGAATACGGGCTGCTGTGCGGGCTGACCGGCTACCTGGCCGCGGTGGGCGCCGCGGTCGGCGTCGGCGACGAGTCCTGCACCGTGGACCTCGGCACCCCCGTGTCGGGTTACGTCGCCCTGGACGTGCGGCTGGCCCGCCACCCGGGCCGGGACATGGCCCTGCTGTGGGACGAGCACCACGGGTGGGCGTTCGCCATGGAGACCCATTCCGGCGAGGACCTGCTGGTGCTCGCCTACCTCGGCGGCGACCTCGTGCCGGTGCCGTCCCGCGTCTCCCGGTTCGTGGCCGGCCTCCGCTCCACGGGCGGCCCGGTCGCGGCGCCCGTTCCGCCGGACCTGCGCGGCGACCCCGGCGAACTGGTGGCCCGGTTGCTGCGCTATCGCCGCGACGAGTGGGCGGCGGGCGGCCCGTTCCTGCGCCGGGCGGGTTGATCCGGATGTCCACTGTGGAGGGAAGGTCCTGGACGGCCGCCGAGAGCGACGTGCTGGTCCGGTCGATGACGCGCGCGCCGTCGGTGCACAACATCCAGCCGTGGCTACTGGAGATCGAGCCGGACGAACTGCGGGTGCGCGCCCCTCGTCGAGGAAGGTCCGGCGGTAACCGTCGGGTGCGGCGATCTCCACCGCCCGGGCGGTGGAGATCCCGAGCCGCCGAGCCGTGTGGTGCGGCGGGCTGGGGGCCCGGTGAGTGCAGGCCGCCCTGCCGACGACGCACATCGTCTGCCACCTGACCGCGCTGCGCCGGGCCCAGCCGCTCGTGCACGTCGGCCGGCGTTCGACCTCAGTGAGGTGGCCGACGAGACGCCGCCCGACGTGAGCTCGACTCCTGATCCGGCCGTGCGGCCCCTGTTGATCAGCGGGGAAGCCGGCGCCTTCCCTGCGCAAAGTCGTGGTGATCCTCGAGCGCGCCCTCACGGGTCGCGGATGCCTCGGGGGCGCCCTGGTGATCTCCGTGTCAAAGGCCGACGGGGCTCGCGGGTGCCGGTGTTCCGGTGGGCTCCGTCGGGGCAGGGGCGCCGGGCTCGTCGCCGCCGGTGTCGAGGCGTGTCGTCGAGTCCCCACGCGGCGCCGGTTCCGCCGCCGATCAGGATCGCGAGGACGAGGTGGTGCGGGATGGCGAGCAGCCACCACTTGACCAGCACCAGCCCGCGGGAGAGCCGTTCGGGGTGGCCGGGTAGCCGGGTTCTTCGCGGAGGCTGAACGGCGGGTAGCGGTCGGTGCCGAGGACGCCGTAGCCGTAGTAGGCCACCCGCCAGCTCCACCGCAGAACCCCGACGTTGAAGTCGAAGATCTTCCGCGGGTACCGAGCGGAGACCAGGATCGCGAAGAACGCTCCGACGCCGAGCACCCAGAACGCGGCCCAGAGCGCGATGAGCACCAGCACGTGCGGGACGAGCAGCAGCCACTTCACCAGCCAGAGCCCGCGAGACAGCGGGTCGTCCAGCGCTGCCCGGACGCGTACGGGTAGGTCCGGTCCGGCGTACCGGGATGTCGGGGATCCGGACGGATCGGTTCGGTCATGGCCTGCCCCAATTCTGTACGTGGACAAAAGGGGTCGCCCAGGCCCCCGGCGGACTCTGGGTGAGCGGGCCATCCTCGACGCGGCAGTGGCCGTGCTCGCCGGACGCGGTGCGGACGCGGTCACGATCCGGGGGATCGCGGCCCGGGTCGGTGTCGCGCCCAACGCGGTGTACACCTATTTCCCGGACAAGGCGGCGGTGGTGCGGGGTCTGGCGGAGCACCTGCTCGGCCGCGTCGACCACGATCGGTTCACCGATCCCTCGCAGCCGCGGCGGGAGCTCGTCCGGGCTCTCGCGCTCGAACTGCGGACGAAGTTGCCGGCCCACCCCGGTTCGGTGCACCTCATGCTCGGCCACCCGCCCGACGGCCCCCACACGTGGGCCGTGCGCGAAACCCTGCTGGCCGTCCTGGCCGACGCCGGCCTGGGGCCGGGGGACGCCGCCGATGCGTCCCACCTGATCGACGTGCACATCCTCGGCTCGGTCGCGGTCGAAGCGGCCGCGGGACCGGAGGGGTCGGCCGTCGCGGCGGCCCGGTTTCGCTGGGGCCTCGAGCAGTTGCTCGACGGACTCGCCGCATACGCCGTGCCCGCCGGCGTCGAACGGCCCGCCCCGCGCTGAGCGACGGTGTGGTCATCGCTGCCCGGTTTTCCCGAGCCGGTGGGGCGGGGGTTCGGCCGGTGAGAGGTCGGGCGTCCGATCGGTGGGGGTGAGCAGTTCGGCGTAGCGGCCCAGCATGCGTTCGTTGACGCGGCGGTAGAACTCCGGGAGGGTGGCGGTCCGGCCTTCGTGGAAGGCCAGGAACTGCGGATCGGATCGCAGCATTCCCAGGATGCGCCGGAAACTCGCGATGTCGGAGCGGAAGCCCGCGGTGCGCGCCCGGTGGACGTAGCCGATGACGCGGTTGGACGTGGTCCGCAGGCGCCGTCGCAGCATCGCGGGGGACGCGGCGTGCGTGTAGAGCTCGATGAGCTTTCCGTAGTAGGTGATCGGGTCGTAGTGCTTGATCGTCGTCACCAGGTAGGGCGCGTAGTAGAAGTTGAACGGCATGGTGGCCAGGATCCGGCCGGTGGCGGTGAGTTCGTCGTGCAGCGGGGTGCCGCCGAAGGGCACCGGGATGTTGATCGTCGGATAGGCGAACGGGGCCAGGTCCATGAACCGCTTGGTCAGCTCGACGGGTTCGTCGCCCTGGTCGGTGTCGAGCCCGAACATGAAATTTGCTTGCAGGTACGGCACGTTCTCGGCCAATTGCGCGAAGTGCGCGGCGACGCGTTCGACCTTCGCGGTCCCGCCGGTCCGGCCGACACCGGCTTTGTTCGAGTAGTCGGTCCAGGATTCGACGCCCGGCGCCACCATGGCGCAGTTCGTTTCCTTCAGCCGCCGGGGCCGGTCGCCGCGCAGCACCGTGAGCGAGCTTTCGATGATGTAGGGCGGCCGTTCGCCGGGAGGCTGGGCTTCCAGAGTTTCGAAGACCTGGTCGAACTTCACGGCGAAGTTGGGGTCGTGGAACACGATCAGCCGGTTCGGCAGGTGCCGGGCCAGGTACCGCAGGTCGGCCTCGAGCCGGTCGGCCGGGAGCGGGCGGTAGGTGCTGTTCCAGTCGATGCAGAAGTCGCACCGGTACGGGCACCCCATGCTGGCGAGCATGGGCACCGCCGACAGCAGCAGCGGTTTGCGTCCCCAGAAGAAGGCCGACGCGCGTATTTCGGGCATCCGTTCTTCGACGGTCGGCACGTCGTCGAACGGGCGGCCGGCCGAGATGACGGTGCCCGGGTCGAACTGCCCGGACAGGATGTCGGCGACCAGCTCCGGGTCGCATTCGCGGACGACCAGGTCGAAGAACCGCAGGCAGTCCACCGGGAACGCCTTGGCGTGCGGGCCGCCGATCACCGTGCGGACACCGGCCCGGCGGTAGAGCTTCGCCAGCGCGTAGGCGAGGTGGCTGACCTGCGTGTAGCAGGAGATGAACACCACGTCCAGGTCGGTGGGCAGCAGGCGGTGCGGCCGGCCGCGGCCGTAGTAGGTGGCGTAGAAGGTTTCGTGCCCTTGCTTGCGGCACCAGACCGAGATGGCCTGCGGGGTGATGCTCGCGTACTGCTTGGTGATGAACAGCTGGTAGGCGAAGTCCACCGGGCGCCGCGCAGGTGGACCGAGAAGATCGAGGATTCCGACTCGCACCGCGTGGTCCTCTCGGAAAGCCGGCCGGGCCGGCCGGAACACGATCAGCGAGGAGCTGAGGGCGGCGTTACCGGGGACTGGGGCGAACGCGGCGATCAGTGCTGACTATACGCCCGAACCGGCTTCGAACCAGCCGCCGCTGAGGAGATCGGCGCAGCCTTGGGTCGCGCGGAAGAAAGCCCTGCCGGGCGTTGCTTGTCCGTCGCGTCTTCTCGGCGCGTAGGCTGACCGCAAGTGCCCCGGACCCCGGTGCGACGACCAGTCGACCCGAGGGGCCTGTCATGGCACGCGTCGATCTTGCCCGTCAAGGCCTGCCCACCCGGCTGCCCGCCCGGTGCCACCGGCTCTTCGGGCTCGGCCTGGCGGGGCTGACGAAGCTCGCAGCGCGCCTGTCCGACGACTCCGGGGCCGGGCACGTCGCGCGCGGCCGCGTCCTGCACGACCGGCTGGTCGGTGTCGCCGGGCACGAGGGCGTCCGCCGGTTCGTCGCCGGTGTCCTGGCGGGGAACGCGGTCGCCGGACGGGCCTTCGCCGTGCGCTCCCGGAACGGTGAGCCGCGATGACCACCCGGGTGGGCGTCGAGCCGGCCGCCTCCGCGGAACCGCAACCGGATGCCCGGGAACCCGTCGCGCGGTTGCTGCGCGACCTCCGTACCACCACCGAAGGGCTGACTTCGCGGGAAGCCGCCCGCCGGCTGCTGGCCCGGGGCCCGAACGAGCTGCCCTCGCACCGGTCCCGGCAGTGGCCGCTCGCCCTGCTGCGCCAGGTGATCCACCCGCTCGCGCTGCTGCTCTGGGTGGCGGCGGCCCTGTCCTGGTTCGCGGGCACCACCAGCCTGGCGTACGCGATCGTCGGCGTGATCGTGCTGAACGGCGTCCTCGCCTTCGTCCAGGAACAGCAGGCCGAGCGGGCCGTCGACGCGCTCGGTGCGTACCTGCCCGCGCAGGCGTCCGCGCTGCGCGACGGCCGGCCGCGGCCCGTGCCGGTGCGCGAACTGGTCCCGGGCGACGTCCTGCTGATCGCCGAGGGCGACCGGGTCCCCGCGGACGTGCGGCTCGTCGACGGCGTCCTCGAGGTGGACGCCTCGATGCTGACCGGCGAGCCGGGGCCGGTGACCCGCACGGCCGACGCGGTCGACGACGCCGATCGTGCCCTCGACTCGCCGGTGCTGGTGTTCAGCGGCACCGCCTGCGTCGGCGGTGCCGCCCGGGGCGTGGTCCACGCCACCGGACGGCACACCGAGATCGGGCGGATCGCCGCGCTGACCGCGGGGGTCGGCCACGAGGAGAGCCCGCTGGAACGGCAGGTCCGGCGGGTGGCCTGGCTCATCGCCGGCGTCGCGCTCGCCGTCGGGATCGGCTTCCTGCCGCTGGGCGTCGCGGCGGGCCTGTCGTGGCCGGCCGCGTTCGTGTTCGCGATCGGCCTGCTGGTGGCGAACGTGCCGGAAGGGCTCCTGCCGACGATCACGCTGGCGCTGGCCGGCGGGGTGCGTTCGATGGCGAAGTCCGGCGCGCTCGTCAAACGGCTGTCGGCGGTGGAGACCCTCGGGTCGACGACGGTGATCTGCACCGACAAGACCGGGACGCTCACCCGCAACGCCATGCACGTCGTGGAGGCGCGTGACCCGGCGGGGGAGCCGCTGACCGCATCCGCGCCGCTGGCCGAAACCCTCGCCCGGTGCAGCACCGCCGACCTCGAATCGCGCACCGGAGACCCGACCGAGCTGGCCCTGCTCGAGTTCGCGGCCGCGAGCGGTGTGCGGCTCGACGCGTCCACAAGGGACGCCAACCGGGTGGTGCTGTACCCGTTCGACCCCCGGCTCAAGATGATGTCCACAGTAGACGGCGCGCACGCCGGGCCTCGGATGCGCGACACGAAAGGCGCACCCGAGCAGGTGGTTCCCCGCTGCGTGACCGCCCTCGACGCGGCCGGTCACGAGGTCGGCCTGACCGAGCCGCGCCGGGCCCGGATCACCGCGCTGGTGGACGAGATGGCCGGCCGCGGGCTCCGGGTGCTGGCCGTCGCCGACGGACCGGTGCCCGGCGAGGTCCCGCTCACCCGCGACGCGGCCGAATCCGGGTTGCGCCTGCTCGGCCTCGTCGGGCTGGCCGACCCGCCGCGTCCGGAAGTCGCCGGCGCCGTCGCGGCGTGCCACTCGGCCGGGATCACCGTGCACGTGGTGACCGGGGACAACGGGCTGACCGCGGCGGAGATCGCGCGCCAGGTGGGGATCCGCGTGAGCCGCGTCATCGACGGCGGCGAACTGCTCGCGATGCCGGAGGCGGAGCTGGACGCGGCGCTGGCGACCGGGGAGGAGCTGGTGTTCGCCCGGGTGGCGCCCGAGGACAAGCTGCGGATCGCCGACGCGCTGCGCCACGGCGGCGCGGTCGTCGCGATGACCGGCGACGGCGTGAACGACGCGCCCGCGCTCCGGCGGGCGGACATCGGCGTCGCGATGGGGGCCGGCGGAACGGACGTCGCCAAGGAGGCGGCGACCGTCGTGCTCACCGACGACAACTTCGCCACGATCGTCGCGGGCGTCCGCGAAGGCCGCCGGGTCTACGACAACGTCCGCAAGTTCGTGCTGTACATCTTCGCGCACGCCGTCCCCGAAGTACTGCCGTTCCTGTTGTTCGCGATCTCGGGCGGAGCGATCCCGCTGCCGCTGACCGTGCTGCAGATCCTGGCGATCGACCTCGGCACCGAAACCCTGCCCGCACTCGCCCTCGGGCGTGAGCCGGCCGAACCCGGCTTGATGGACCGGCGTCCCCGCAGCCGGTCCGAGGGGGTCGTCTCCGGGCGGATGCTGCTGCGCGCCTGGGGAATCATGGGCCTGCTCTCGGGAATCCTGGTGCTGGCCGCCTTCTTCGCGGTCCTGTACGAAGCCGGCTGGCACTACGGTGCCGACGTCTCGGCCGGCGCTGCGCTGCACCACGCCTACCTGCAGGCCACCACGGCGAGTTTCGCCGCGATCGTGTTCTGCCAGCTCGGTACCGCCTTCGCCGCGCGCACCCAGCGGGCGTCGCTGCGGTCGGTCGGGCTCACCACGAACCGGCTGCTGCTGGCCGGCCTGGCCTTCGAGCTGGCGTTCGCCGCGGCCCTGATCTACGTCCCGGCGCTGCAGCCGGTGTTCGGCACCGCCGCGCTGCCCGCCTGGGTGATCGCGCTGCTGCTGCCGATGCCGCTGCTCGTGTGGGGTGCCGACGAGGTGTTCCGCTGGGCGGGGCGCCGGCACGCCAGGGGCGTCCGATGAGAGTGCTCACGGTGAACCCGGGCTCGTCGAGCGTCAAGCTGTCGGTCGTCGAGGACGGCCGGGAGGTGGACCGGGCCACGGTCGCCGCCGCATCCGCCGCGCGGGCCCGGCAGCCGCTGGCCGACCTGGTGGTCCGGCGGCATCCGATCGACGCGGCCGGGGTCCGGTTCGTGCACGGCGGCTTGAGCACCGACCCGGTGCCGCTGGACCACGCGGAAACCGCGCGGCTGACCGCGTTGACCCCGCTGGCGCCGCTGCACCAGCCGCTGTCGCTGGAACTGGCCGAGCTGGTCGCCGAAGTCGTGCCGGGCCCGGTGTACGCGTGTTTCGACACCGCTTTCCACGCCCGGATGCCGGAATCCGCGGCGCACTACGCGCTGCCGAGGAGCTGGGTTCGCGAGCACGAGCTGCGGCGTTACGGCTTCCACGGTCTCTCCTGCGCGTCCGCCCTGCGCCGCACGGCCGAGCTGCTCGACCGGGAACCCGCCGGGCTTCGGCTGGTCTGCTGCCACATCGGGGCCGGCGTTTCGGTGACCGCCGTCCGCGACGGCCACGGCGTGGACACGTCGATGGGCTTCACCCCGCTGGAAGGGGCGGTGATGGCCACCCGCTCCGGCAGCGTCGACCCGGGCCTGCTGCTGTACCTGCTGCGCTCCGGCGTCACCGACGCGGCCGGGCTCGACGACGCGCTCGACCGGGGGAGCGGCCTGGCCGGGATGACCGGCACCGGCGGTGACGTGCGGGACGTGCTGGCCGCGCGGGACCGCGGCGACCCGGACGCCCGCACCGCGATCGAGGTCTACCTGCACCGGCTGCGCCGGGAGATCGGCGCGATGGTGGCGTCTTTGGACCGGCTGGACGCGCTGGTGTTCACCGGCGGCGTCGCCGAACACCAGCCGGCCTTGCTGGCCGAGCTCTGCGAGCGGCTGGGGTCTTCGGGGTGCGGGCCGATTCCGGGCGCCTGGCCGCTGACGGCGACCGGGAGGTCGGCCGGGCGCACGGGGCCGTGCGGGTGCTGGTCGTGTCCGCGCGGGAGGGCCTGGAGATCGCCCGGCAGACGACCCTGGCGATGGCCGCCCGGGCCGCGGGTGCCGGTGGACCCCGCGATCGGTGACGAACGGCCGCAGCGCGCCCGGCGGGCACGCCCCTAGCGTGAAGGCCGACGGAAGAGGAGTTCGATGCAAGCACGCGACATCATGAGCAGCCCCGTCGTCACCGTGACCCCGGGCATGACGGTGAAGTACGCCGCGAACCTGTTGTCCGCCCACGGCTTCACCGCGCTCCCGGTCCTCGACGACGACGGCCGGCTCGTCGGCGTGGTGACCGAGGCTGACCTCGTGCGGGACCGGTTCCCGCGCGACGCCCGGTACCACCCGGCCGACGGCACCGGCCCGGACGAGCCGCCCGAGCCACCGGCCGGGACCGTCGGCGGCGTGATGACCACCCCGGCGGTCGGGATGGGCGCGGGCACCGACGTGGTCGACCTGGTGCGCGTCCTGCTCGAAGACCGGATCCGCAGCATGCCGATCGTCGACGGCGCCCACGTCGTCGGCATCGTCACCCGGCGCGACCTCGTCCGGGCGCTCGCCCGCGACGACGAGGTCATTTCGGCCGACGTGCGCCACCAGCTGTCGATCTACGGCGGGCCGGCGCGCTGGACCGTCGCGGTGCACGGCGGCGAGGTCGACGTCGTGGACGCGTTCGACGACGAGACCGACCGGCACGTCGCGACCGTGCTGGCCCAGGCCGTGCCCGGGGTGACCGCGGTCCGCGTGAGCGGTACCAGCCCGGCCGGCTGACCGGCCGGCCCGACCCACCTGGCGGAAGGCCACGGCGATGCAGCAGACCACGACCTCGACCGGCACCACGACCACGACCACAGCTTCGGCGTACGAGGAGCACGAGCGGGACCTGGACCTGAGGTGGTGGGCCGCGGCGAACTACCTGACCGCCGCCCAGATCTACTTGCAGGACAACCCGTTGCTGCGCGAGCCCCTCTCGGTGGAGGACATCAAGCCGCGCCTGCTCGGGCACTGGGGCACCAGCCCCGGGCTGTCGATGATCTACACCCTGCTCAACCGGCTCATCCGCGACACCGGCGCCGACTGCGTCTACGTCGCCGGTCCCGGCCACGGCGGGCCGGCCCTGCTCGCGAACGCCTACCTCGAAGGCACCTACGGCGAGGCGTACCCCGCCGTCTCCGCCGACGTCGCCGGGCTGACCCGGCTGGTGCGGCAGTTCTCCACGCCCGGGGGCGTGCCGAGCCACGTCGGCGTCCAGACGCCCGGCAGCATCCACGAGGGCGGCGAACTCGGCTACTCCCTGGCCCACGCCGCGGGCGCCGCGTTCGACCACCCGGACCTGATCGTGGCCTGCGTGGTCGGGGACGGTGAGGCGGAGACCGGGCCGCTGGCGGGGTCCTGGAAGATCCCCGCCTTCCTCAACGCCCGCCGCGACGGTGCCGTGCTGCCGATCCTGCACCTCAACGGGTACAAGATCGCCGGGCCCACCGTGCTCGGCCGGGCCGACGACACCGACGTTCTCGGGTTGCTGACGGCGCAGGGCTGGGACCCGGTCGTCGTGGCCGGGGACGACCCCGCCGCGGTGTTCACGGACCTGCACCACGCCCTGACCGCGGCGCACGACCGGATCCGGGACAACCAGCGGCGGGCGCGCACGGGCTCGGCCGAGCCGTTCCGGCCGGTCCGCTGGCCGGCGATCGTCCTGCGCACGCCGAAGGGCTGGACCGGCCCGAAGGTCGTCGACGGCGTCGTCGTCGAAGGCACGTTCCGGGCGCACCAGGTACCGCTGACCCTGGTCCGGGAGGACGTCGGACACTTCCGGTTGCTGGAGCGGTGGCTGCGGTCCTACGCGCCGGAAACCCTGTTCGACGCCACTGGACGGCTCGTCCCGGAACTGAGGGCGCTCGCCCCCGCAGGTGACAAGCGGATGTCCGCCAGCCCGTACGCCAACGGCGGCCGGCTGCTGCACCGGCTCGACATCCCCGCCCTGGCGCCGTACGCCGTCAGCGTGCCGACGCCTGGTGTCGTGCACCACGGCAACACCCGTCCGTTCGGTGAGCTGCTGCGCGACGTCTACCGCGCCAATACGCGGGAATCCGACGGCGGCGGCACGTTCCGCCTGTTCTGCCCGGACGAAACGGCCAGCAACCGGCTCGGCGCCGTCTTCGAGGCCACCGACCGGTGCCTGCAGGCACCGATCCTCACCACCGACGACCACGTATCACCCGAGGGCCGGGTCATGGAGGTGCTCTCGGAACACCTGTGCCAAGGCTGGCTGGAGGGTTACCTGCTGTCGGGCCGGCACGGCGTGTTCGCGACCTACGAAGCGTTCGCGATGGTCTCGGCCTCCATGCTGATCCAGCACGCCAAGTGGCTGCAGCACGCCGCGGACCTGCCGTGGCGGCGTTCGATCGCCTCGCTCAACGTGTTGTTGACCTCGACCTGCTGGCGCAACGACAACAACGGTTTCTCGCACCAGGGACCGGGCCTGATCGACATCGCCATCCCGCTGGCGCCCGCTGTCGTGCGCGTCTGGTTCCCGCCGGACGCCAACACCACGCTGTCGGTGGCGGAGCACTGCCTGCGCAGCCGCGACCACGTCAACCTGATCGTCGCCGACAAGCAGGAGCACCTGCAGTACCTCGACCTCGAGGAAGCGGCCGCGCACTGCGCCGCGGGAGCGTCCACATGGGACTGGGCCGGTACCGAGACGGCCGACGGCGAACCCGACATCGTGCTCGCCGCCGCCGGTGACGTGCCGACGCTGGAGGTCCTGGCCGCGGCCCGGCTGCTCCGCGACCACGTCCCGTACCTGCGGGTGCGGGTGGTCAACGTGGTCGACCTGATGGGCCTGCTCCCGCCCGCCGACCACCCGCACGGGTTCGGCGAGCGGAAGTTCGAGCGGCTGTTCACCGCTGCCACCGACGTGGTGTTCGCCTTCCACGGCTATCCCCGGGCTGTGCACCAGTTGCTGCACGGCCGCCCCGAGCCGGGCCGGTTCCACGTCCGCGGTTACACCGAGCAGGGCACCACCACGACGCCGTTCGACATGGTCGTGCTCAACCGGATGAGCCGCTACCACCTCGCCCTCGAAGCACTGCGCAGGTCCGCCCGGGTCCCCGAAGGCGGCGCGACACTGGCCGAGCACTGCCACGCCATGCTGACCCGCCACCACGGCTACATCCGCGAGCACTTCGAGGACATGCCGGAAATCCGCGGCTGGACCTGGGCCGGCTGACCGGACGCCGGTTCGGCTCGGGAGCCGTGGAACGCCCGCATTCGCCTGCCCCGAAAGGAAGTTGGGCTGAACGATCAGGCTCACCGGTACCGGGGCGCGGTATGCTGAGCAGGACAGCGCCGAAGTGCCGAGTCCCCGCTCTTGCGACGACCGACAGCCGATGACCGAACGTCCGCACCGGACCCGTGCAGTGTCCGACGTGGCGAGAGCCGGACGGCGATGCATTGGAGCGAACCCATGAAACTCAGCGCGCTGGCCACCCGCCGTCGGCACGACCTCGCAGCGGAACCGTTGGTGCTGATCATGTTCGGCCCGCACGGGACACCGTCGCTCCCGGCCGGGCTGAAGCTGTCGGAGAAGCTGATCGGCCGGACCGCGATCCTGGCTCTGGACGGTGAATTCGACCTGTACACCGCACCCGAGGTCGACCGGGCCCTCGACCTGATCCTGCGCCGGGCCCCGCGGCGGCTCGTGGTGGACCTTTCGCAGGTCAGTTTCCTGAATTCGGCGGGCCTCGAGGTGCTGCTCGCCTGCCACCGGCGCGCCGCCCCGCGGACCGATCTGCGCATCGTCGCGACGACGCGATCGACCTGGCGGCCGCTGCAAATCGCGCGGCTGCACCAAACCCTGGTGATCCACTCCTCGCGCGCGGCCGCCGTCGCCGCCCCGGTGTCCAGGGAGCCGCGCGCCAGGACGCCGTGACCGTCGTCTCCGGTATGTCGTTCCGCGGAGGGACAGGGACCGCGGCCGAGCCTGTGCCGGCGAACAAGCATCCTCGCGGCGAGCGTCACGCGGGCAAGGTCGCTTTCGAAGTCACGGTTCGCAGCGCGCCCCGCAGCAGGCGGGCGATCTGGGGGGACGTCCAGCCGGTGCGGGTGGCGAGTTCGGCCGTCGTGAGGTGCTCCACCGCCGTCGACCACAAGGCGAATCGCTGGCGGGGCGGCAGCAGCGCCACTTCGTCGAGCAGTACCGCGTCCCGCAGTGCCGCGTCCAGCCGTGGCCGATCGATCCGCCGGCCCAGGACGTCACGCAGCTCCACCAGGACGCGGGTGCGGACCTGCCGTCCGGCGTCCACGCTCGCCGGTGACCGGTCGGCATCCGGTTGCGCGCCAAGGATCCTGCTGCACAGTGCGGCGCTCGTCCGCCGGGAATGGCCTGTCTGGCACGCGACCCGGTAGACCAGCGTCAGCATCCGGCCGGGCAGATCGACCTCCGCGGATTCCCGCTCCCGCACCGGGACGGCCGCCGAGGACCGGGAGCGGCTCCCGGTCGTCATCCGTTCGCCTCCGGCCGCGCCGACTCCGCCGCCAGGTGGTTCAGCAGCCAGACGAGTTCCGCGGCGTCGATGACCCCGGCGTCCGCGGCGCGGACCCAGGCGTCGGCCGCTCGCCGGGTGAATTCGCGCGTGAGGAGGGGGTGGGTCGCGGGCTGGACGCTGGTCATCGGCTGCTCCCGGTGGACGGGTGACGCGTGTTCGGCCACCGGGGTCCGGGGTTGCCGTGACGTGCTGCTCTTCCGAATCCTAGGCCGACTTCCGCCGGCGAGCGATTCGGTGACCGACAGTCCGCCTCCGGCGGCAGTCGCGGCTGGTGCGCCCGGCGTTTCGCCTCGCGGCCGGGTTCAGCCGAATGGAGCAGCGGTACCGCCGGGTGGGGGCGGGGAACCCGCAGGATTGGTCTCTTCGGCGCAGTTGATGTGACACAAGGCCCTAGCTGTCACCCCTGCCTCGACCGGATGCTGGGGACACGGAGAGCAACACGCGGACGGCGGGTGGAGTCGTCACACCGCCTCCGCGTCACTGGGGGCTCAGTCGCACGTCGTGCTCGCCGCCTCCGAGAATCTCCGGCCCCTGAACGATTCCCTGGTTCACGAGTGCACGAAGGAGTCATCATGGTCACCCACCACTATCCGCGCGGCCCGGATCTGTTCGCCGGGCTCGGTTCCGGCGAACGCCGGCAGGCCCGCGCCGTCGAGGCGAACCGTCGCGCCGATCCGGTGTTCGTCGATCCGAGCGGGCGCCGGCGGCTGCTGGTTCGCGGTTCGGCCGGGGTACTGGCCGTCGCGGGGGTCGCGTTCATCGCGGGTACCGGGCTGTTACTGGCCAACGAGCCGGCGACGTCCGCCGCCGGCGACGCCGAGTCCAATTCCGCGCCGGGCGCCCTTCCGGCCGTCCCGGGTGCGGGGCGGCAGCCGGCCGCCGTCGCGGGAAAGCAGCAGCCGCCGGGGACGGGCTGGAATCCCGGGCCGCGGGTCGCCATCCCCGCGAACGTCCTTCCCTTGTCCGCGGTAACGGGCGGCGCCGTGCCAGGGGGACAGCAGCCCGCAGGCGGAGCGCAGAGCGGCACGAGCGGCCCCGCGGTGGCGCCGCCGCCGGGGAACCAGGCGGCCGCCGGCCCGGCGCCGGCGAAGCGGGCCGATCCCGTTCCGCCCGCGCAGCCCGCAGCCGTGGTTCCGCCGGTCGCGGTGGTTCCGCCCGTGGTCGTGCCGCCACCCGCTCCGGCGGTGGTGGCGCCGGTCGTGACCGTCGTCCCTCCCGTGATCGAGGTCGTCGGCGGTGTGGTCGCACCCGTGACCGGGGCGGTCGGCTCGCTTCTCGGTAACCTGCTGTGACCGGGCGCCGGAGGTGGCGAGGCCGCCTCCGGCTGCCTTGGGTGTTCGCGGGCATCGCGGTGGCCTTGCTGTCGGTGATGCTCGTCATCGCGGGGCTGGCGAGCTCTCAGGTCAGCAACGACGCCAAGGCGCACGACCCGGTGGGCACCTCGTCGGTACCCGCCGCGGTGGTCGGCGGTGGCGCGGTGGTCGACGCGACCCGGTCTCCGGTCGTCTCGCGGGCGCCGGCCGCCAAGACCGTCGCACTGACTTTCGACGACGGGCCCGATCCGACCTGGACGCCCCAGATCCTCTCCATCCTGCGCAAGCACCAAGTGCCCGCGACGTTTTTCGTCGTCGGCTCGATGGCTTCGCGCCATCCGGAACTCCTCCGCAGGATCCACGACTCCGGTTCGGAGATCGGGCTGCACACCTTCACCCACCCCGACCTGGTGGACGTCTCCCCGTGGCGGCTGGACCGGGAGCTGGACGAGACGGAAACGGTGCTCGCCGGCAGCACCGGGCTGACCACCAACCTGTTCCGCCCGCCGTACTCTTCCACCGTCTCCGCGATCGACGACCTCGGCTACCGCACCGTGCAGTCGGCCGCGGCGCGCGGCTACCTCAGCGTTTTCACCGACACCGACAGCGACGACTGGGCGCGGCCGGGGGTCGCCGCGATCGTGCACAACGCCACGCCGCCCTCGGACGCGGGTTCGATCGTGCTGATGCACGACGCCGGCGGCGATCGGTCCGAGACGGTCGCGGCGCTGGACCTGCTGATCCCGCGGCTGCAACAGCAGGGCTACCACTTCGCCACCGTCACCGCCGCGGCCGGGATGGCCCCGGCCAACCAGCCCGCCACCGCCCGGGACCGGGTGACCGGGGAGATCCTGCTGGGCGCCATCGGCGTTTCCCTCACCGTGGTCGCCTGGCTGCAGTGGATCCTGCTGGGTGTCGGCGTGCTGGTGATCGTCCGCCTGGTGCTGATGCTCGGCTACGCGGGCAGGCACGCCCGGCAGCGCCGCCATCCGCGCTGGAGCTGGGGACCCCCGGTGACCGACCCGGTCTCAGTCGTCGTGCCCGCCTACAACGAGTCGGCCAACATCGAGGTGGCGCTGCGGTCCATCCTGGCCAGTGACCACCCGGTGGAGGTCGTGGTCGTCGACGACGGGTCCACCGACGGCACCGCCGACCTCGTCGAAGCTCTCGAGCTGCCCGGGGTACGGGTCTTCCGCCAGCCGAACCAGGGCAAGGCGGCCGCGCTGAACGCCGGGATCGCGCAGGCCCGGTACGACCTCGTCGTCATGGTCGACGGCGACACCGTGATCGAACCCACCACCGTCCGCCGCCTCGTACAGCCCTTCGCCCGGCCCGGGATCGGTGCGGTGTCCGGCAACGTGAAGATCGTCAACCGCGACACCTTCCTGACCAGGCTGCAGCACATCGAGTACGTCATCGGGTTCAGCGTGGACCGCCGCGTGCACGACCTGACCGGGTCGATCTGCACGATCCCGGGCGCCGCGGGCGCGTTCCGGCGTGCGGCGATCGCCGATGCCGGCGGCTTGAGCTCACTGACCCTGGCCGAGGACACCGACCTGACCATCGGGATCGGCCGCGCGGGCTGGCGCACGGCCTATGTGGACGACGCGGTCGCCTGGACCGAGGCCCCGGCGACCCTGCGGCAGCTGTGGCAGCAGCGGTTCCGCTGGACCTACGGCACGATGCAGTCGGTGTGGCGGCACCGCCGGGCGGTCGTCCAGCGGGGCACGGCGGGCCGCCTGGGCCGGTTCGGGCTCCTGCACGTCGTCGCGTTCCAGATCGTGCTGCCGGTGACCGCGCCGCTGATCGACGTGTTCTTCGTCTACGGCTTGTTCTTCCTCGATCCCGGGACGACGCTCGTGCTCTGGCTGTCGGTGATGCTGCTGCAGAGCGCGGGTGCGGCGTACGCTTTCCACCTCGACGGCGAGCGGAAGAGCGCGCTGTGGCTGATCCCGATGCAGCAGCTGGTATACCGCCAGCTGATGTACGTGGTCCTCATCCAGTCGCTGGGCGCGGCGGTGTCCGGGATTCTCGTGCGCTGGCAACGGATGCACCGCATCGGTGCGCTGCGGGCGACCGTGCGGGCCGGGGTGGCGCCCGCCGCGCCGGCCGAGCCTCGGGTCGCTCCGGCCGCCGTACCCTCGCCGCCGGGACGCCGTGACCGCTGGCTCGACAGCCTGCGCGCGGTCGCGCTGGTGCGGGTCGTGCTCTACCACGCCACGGGCTGGGGGTGGCTGAGCCTCGTCTTCCCGTCCATGGGCGTGATGTTCGCACTCGGCGGTTCTCTCATGGTGAGCTCACTGCGCCGCACCCCCGCGGTGGACGTCGTCGGCCACCGCATCCGCCGGCTGTTGCCCCCGCTGTGGCTCTTCGGCCTGGTCGCGGTCGGGCTGATGCTCGCGCACGGCTGGGCCCGCGACACCGGTGACCTGGCCCTGAGCTGGCCGCGGATGGTGTTCTGGGTGTTCCCGATCCTGGACCCGCCGGGCAGTCTCTGGGGTGCGGACTTCACGGTGGCGCTGTGGTACCTGCGCGCCTACCTGTGGTTCGTGCTGCTCAGCCCGCTGCTGCTGCTCGCGTTCCGCCGCCGGCCGGTCGTCACCGTGCTCGCCCCGCTGGTCTTCGTCGCGGTGGACGCTGTACTGGGCTCCCCGCTCGCCGATTCGGGGCCGGTCGGCGAGGGTGTGCTGGACTTCGTCACCTTCGGGGCGTGCTGGATGCTGGGCTTCGCCCACCGGGAAGGCATGCTGCGCCGGATCCACCCGGCCGTGCTGGCGGGACTGTTCACCGCCGCGGTCGGACTGGGCGCCTGGTGGACGGCGGGGCACCCGCTGCCGGACGGGACGTTCGACCTCAACGAGATCCCGCTCGGGCAAGCGCTGATCTCCGCCGCCGCGATCCTCGTGTTCCTGCGGGTGTCGCCCAAGCTCGCCTGGCTGGACCGGACGCCGGTGCTCGGCCGGCTGGTGACCGTGCTCAACGCGCGTGCGGTGACGATCTACCTGTGGCACAACGTCGCCATCGACCTGTCCTACCCCGTCGACGACCGGCTGGGCTGGTCGTCCCAGCCGGTTCGGCTGGCGACATCGGCCGTCCTCACGGCCGTGGCCGTGCTCGCCTTCGGCTGGGTCGAGGACGTGGCGGCCCGCCGTCCCCCGCGGCTCCTTCCCGGTGCGCGCCGGAAGCCGGTCGCTCCGCGGTCGTCCCGGCGGGCGTCTGACGGTTCCCGTGGTGTCGGTCTCGTCTCGTTTAGCGGGGATTCCGGAGGGAATCCCGGTCGGAGTAAGTGAACGAGTGGTCGCCCCGGTCCCCGGCGCCATGACTTGGGGAAGGGCTTCCATGGTTGTACCTCCGGAGAGCGCCGGTGTTCGCGCGAAGCCGCGTGATGACTTCAGTGAACTTGTTCGCCTCGTGCGGGGTGAAGGCCTGCTCGAGCGTCGCCGCGGCTACTACGCGGTGAAAACCGGTCTCACGCTGCTCGCGTTGGTCGGCGGGTGCGTGGCATTCGCGGTGCTGGGCGATTCGTGGTGGCAGCTGGTCACCGCGGTGTTCTTCGCGGTGGTGTTCGCCCAGATCGCGTTCCTCGGCCACGACGCCGGGCACAACCAGATCTTCCGCACCGGGCGCGCCAACGATCGCGCCGGCTACGCCTTCGGCGGCCTCGTCGGGATGAGCTACGGCTGGTGGATGGGCAAGCATCGCCGCCACCACGCCAATCCCAACCACGAAGGCGACGATCCCGACATCGACATCCCGCTGCTCGCCTTCACCCGGGGGCAGTCGGCCGAGAAGAGCGGGTTCGTGCGCTGGACTTCGAAGCACCAGGCGGCCCTGTTCTTCCCGTTGCTGTTGCTGGAAGGGCTGAGCCTGCACTGGGCCGGCGTCCAAGCGGTGTGGCGCGGCGAGGTCAAAGCGCGTCGGCTCGAGGCGGTGCTGCTCATCGCCCACGTCGGTGTCTACCTCGGTGCGGTGTTCGTGGTGCTGTCGCCGCCGGTGGCGGTCGCGTTCATCGCGGTGCACCAGGGGCTGTGGGGCGTCTACCTGGGCTGCTCGTTCGCGCCGGGCCACAAGGGCATGCCCACCTTCACCGACAGGACGCAGCTGGACTTCCTGCGCAAGCAGGTGCTCACCAGCCGCAACGTCCGCGGCGGCCCGTGGGTCGACTTCACGCTCGGCGGGCTGAACTACCAGATCGAGCACCACCTGTTCCCGAGCATGCCGCGCGCCAACCTGCGCCGCGCGCAGCCCCTCGTGCGCGCGTTCTGCGCCGACCACGGGATCGACTACGCCCAATGCGGGCTGCTGAAGACCTACCACTACGTCCTGCGGCACCTGCACGACGTGAGCGCGCCACTCCGTGCGAAGAGCGCACCCGCCCGGTAGCCGCGGCCTGACCCCACCGCCGCAACTCCGCGGTCGGCCGCGAGAAGCGGCACTTTCACGTGAAAGTGCCGCTCAGCCGGGGGAGACGTGGGCCGGGCAGCCGGGATGATTCCGATCCGGTCGGGCCGGCGGGCCTGCCGGTGAGGAAAGTGCGCCTGGCGTGGGCGAAACCGTGGCGGTCGTCGAAGATGTCGCGGCTCATCTCGGCGAGTTCCCGTACCCGGTAGGTTTCCAGCGGCCGGCGTTGCTCGTCGGCTGTCCGGGTGGCTCTTTTGTGGTCGAGCAGCGCCCTCGCGCGTCCGCCGGCGACCAGTTCGGTGGCGTAGTCCAGCGCGGTCGCGAGGAATTCCGCGCGGTCGCTCGCGGCGAGTTCGTCGACCAGCCCGATCCGGGCCGCCTCGGCGGCGGTGACCGGGTCGCAGTGCGTGGTCAGCCGGTCCGCCTGTGCTTCGCCGACCCGGTGTGGCAGCACGTAGGTCCAGTACTCCGAGCCGTACAGGCCCATCTTCCGGTAGTGCGGGTTGAAGAGGGTGCCGTCCCGGGCGATCACCTTGTCCGCGCCGAGGGCCAGCATCACCCCGCCCGCGCCCGCGTCGCCGGCGAGCGCGGACACCACGAGCTGGCCGGTGCAGGCGATGATCTCCCGGCAGAGGTCGTCGATCGCGGTGATGTTCCGCCAGGCTTCCGCCGCGGGATTCGGATGGGCGTCGATGACACCCAGGTGCAAGCCGTTGGAGAACACCTCACCGCCGGCCAGGACCACGGCAGCGGTGTCTTGCGTGGCCGCGTGGCGCACGGCCGTGGCCAGCCGCCGGCACTGCGCGGTGGACATCGCGCCGTTGTAGAACTCGAAGCGCACCAACCCCACCTCGCCGAAACGCCGGTAGCTGATCTCCCGGAGGCTCGGCGGGCCCGCGATCCGCGGCGCCTCGAGAGCGTCACCGAGAGCCAGTGCGGCGGGGAGCTTGACCGTCGTGCCCGGGGCCTCGGGAGCCAGCCGCCGCGCGTGCCCGATCCACAGCGCGCCGTCGCCGGTGCGGACCAGCACCGCACCTTCACAGCGTGCCGCGATGGTGCCGGGCGCACCGGGCGAGGACTCGCCGGGATGGGCGTCGAACACCGCGACCGGCACGCCGGCCAGCTCCGTGTGCACTCCGGGACGGCCGTCCGCGGCGCGGATGCGACGCAGGATGCGGTCGGCCGGGTCGTCCCAGGAGAAGGACCGATCGGCCTGCCGGACCAGGGGGCGGAGCCTGCTTATCACGCCGGGCTGCCGGCGGTCCTGGCCTCGCGGCGTGAACCCGGTGTCTTCGGCTTTGGTCACCACCTCGTCGATCAGGCTCATCGCGGCGTCGGACACCTCGGTGTTGTAGAGGGTGCTCTTGCGCGGCGGATCAGCCGGCATCCGGAACACCCGCGTGCCCCAGACCGGCCCGCCGTCGAGGTCGCCGGTCGCCTGCAGGGCGGTCACGCCCCAGGTGTGCTCGGCGTCCATGATCGCCCGGTCGAGCGCGGACGGGCCGCGGTCCCCCGGCGGGCCGGGATGGATGATGATCGTGCGGTAACTCCGCCAGACCGGTTCCGGAACCCGCCGGCGCAGGAACGGGCAGATGATCAACTCGGGGTCGACGGCCACCGCCGCGGTGGCCATCTCCTGCGGGTCGTGCACCGTCCGGACCGTCACGCGGTGACCGCGAGCGCGCAGACCGGCCCAAGCGCGCTGGCTGAGGCCGTTGAACGCGGAGCACAGCAGCAGGATCTTCACCGGGCCTCCGATCATGCGGTCCTCGAGCCGGCCTGAGCCACCGAACATCCGGCACGAGGCAACGAGCAACCGGTCGACGGTACTTGGCGCCGCGACCCGAGTGACGCGGCCAAAGGGGTAAACACGTTCGGCCGACCAGGGCTATCCACCACGACCCCCGCCGGCCGGGTGGCCTGCGGGGGTCGTGGTGGCCGAGCTGTGGCGCTACAGCGGCAGGAGGGGGAGGAGGACGGCGGCGGCGGCGCTGGTGATGGCGACTACGGCGCCGTTGACGATGCCGACGACGGAGTCGACCAAGCCGCCGATGATGACGATGCCCATGGTGGGTTCTCCTTTGTGGTGGGGTGGATCTGTTTGCGGGCTGCGGTCGGTGCGGGTGGTCACCCGGTGCAGTTGGGGACGGCGGGGACGCTGCCGACGCAGTTGTTCGGGGTGTTGGCGGTGATGGGTGCGTTGGTGGTGGTCATGGTGCCGCCCTGGCGGTAGACGCCGCCGGAGTTGCCCAGGAGCAGCAGGGCGTGGTTGTTGGTGACGGCGGTCTGGGTGAGGGTCGTCGCGGTGGCGGCGACGGCGGAGATCCCGCCGCCGCGGCCGGCGTTGTTGCCGGTGATGAACAGGGGGCTGCCGGTGACGCCGGTGACGGTCAGGGTGCCGCGGAGCCCGTTGTAGATGGCGCCGCCGTCGCCGAGGAGGGTGGTGTTGCCCGACAGCGGGCTGTTGGTGAACGTCGCGGCGGGTGCGGTGCCGGTGGGGGTGTCGGCGTTGGCGAGGCCGCCGCCGTTGCCGGAGGCGGTGTTGCCGGTCAGGGTGCTCCCGGTCAGGGTGACCGCGCCGCGGTTGAGGATGCCGCCGCCGTCGCCGACGACGTTGCCGCGGGTGAAGGAGACGCCGGTGGTGAGCGTGAGGCTGCCGGTCGGACCGACTTCGGCGATGCGGAAAAGCCCCAGGCCCAGCAGCGAGGCGTTGGTGACGGTGGCGGGGCCGATCATCTCGATCGGGGTGGTGATCACGGGGAGTGCGTTCGCGGCGCCGCCGTGGGCGGTGGTCATGCCGTAGGTGCAGCCACCCGCCAGGACGAGGGTGTCCGGGGTGGGGGTGGAATTGGCCAGGTTGACCGCCGCGACGAGGGCGTTCTGGCTGCAGGCCACCGGAATGGTGATGGCTTGCGCCGCCGGGGCCAGCGCGATCAGGCCTCCGGTCGCGACGGTGGCGCCGAACATGAGCCTGGCTATGCCGTGGATGCGTCGCATGACGATTTCTTTCCTGGAACACAATAGTGTCGGGCTGCGGCGCGGCGCGCCGGCAGGAGAATTTCGCAGTGGCCGGCCCGATTCATAGAACCGGCCGGATGAGATTGGTCCATGAAAAAGGACCTCGGCTCGTGATCTGCGCCGTAATCGTGGGGCGCGGATCAGGTACCGAGGTCCGGGGCAACAGAAGTCAGCCTATCGCGGCCCGCCGGATGATCGATACCGGGGTCCCCCGAATGGCGGCACATGAAGGGATTCACCTGCCACAACTGTACCGATTCGATTAATGTCCAGGCTTGCGTGATTAATCGGATTCATGGGAAATCGCTCGTTTGTCTACGGATTCGACTCTCTCGTCGGCGAATATCCTCGCGGAAGGGTGAACTACCCTCTTCTGGTTGACGAAGTGTCCGCGACGGGACGGGTGTGGGTCTTGAGAGTGCCGGCCGACCTTCGGCGGTACGGCCGGCCTCATCGTCGTGTGCTTCGCCTGAACGCAACTCGCCGAACCAGCCCGGGAGCCTGTCGGGGGCCCGGCGAGTTCCGTTCATTCAAGCGGGAAGTGCGGGTGAACGACACCCGACGGCCGCGGCCGGGGCCGATGGCTACGGCCTCGCCCTGCGGCGACGGGCGATCGTGAGCAGCAATCCGCCGAGGACGACGAGCAGCACTCCGAGCGCGATCAGCGGCCGGAGCAAGGGGCTGGCTCCGGTGCCGGCGAGGTTGGACGTACCACCGGGCACGGTGTCTTGAGTCCCGCTACCACCGTTGCGGTCGGTGGTGGTCCAGGTCGCGCCGAGGCCTGCCGCGGGTGAAGTGGTCCTCGTCTCGCTGCCGATGGTCTCACTGCCGGTGGAGGACGTGGTGCTCGTGGTCGATCCCGTGGTGGTGCCGGTGGTGGAAGACGGCGTGGTCGTGCCGGTGTCCGAAGTGGAGGGTGTGGTGGTTTCGGTGGTGGGGGGTGGTGTGGTGGTGTCGGTTGTCGGCGGTGGCGTGGTGGTGTCGGTGGTGGGAGCTGGTGTGGTGGTGTCGGTTGTCGGGGCTGGTGTGGTCGTGTCGGTGGTAGGAGACGGCGTGGTCGTGCCGGTGTCCGAAGTGGAGGGTGTGGTGGTTTCGGTGGTGGGGGGTGGCGTGGTGGTGTCGGTAGTCGGGGGTGGTGTGGTGGTGTCGGTGGTGGGGGATGGTGTGGTGGTGCCGGTGGTGCCCGGCGTCGTGGTGGGGTTCGGGGCGCAGCCGGGGGTGGTGAAAGTGTTGTCGTCGAGGGAGACCTGGCCGTTGCGGGCCAGCGCGCGCCCGGCGACGGTGGTGCCGGTCGTCACGGTGATCGAGGTCAGCGCCATGATCGTGCCGACGAAGTCCGAGTTCGTGCCCAGTGTCGCCGAGCTGCCGACCTGCCAGAACACGTTGCACGCCTGAGCACCGTTGATCAGCGCCACCCTGCTCGACGAAGCCGTGATCAAGGTCGAGGCGACCTGGAAGATCCAGACGGTGCCGGAGGTGCCCTGGCCGTCCAGGGTCAGGGTTCCGCTGAGCGCGAGCGGGCCGGTGGACTTGTAGACACCACCGACCAGGGTCTGGCCGACGAGGTCGCCGGCTACGTTCGCGGTCGGCGCGCGGCCGGCCGCGTCGTCGTAGGCGACGACGAGGTCGGACTGGGCCTGACCGGACACCGCATCCCCCGCGTGCGTGGCCCCGGCCGCCGTGCCGGGCGGGAAGCCGGTGATGGCTGTCCCGGGGGAAACGCCGAGGTCCCCGGCCAGCGTGCTGGGGCCGGTGTTGGTCACCGCCTGCCCACCCAGCACGGAATAGGACCCCGCGGTACCGAGCCCGACGGGTGCTTCGGCGGCGACGGCCTGAGGCACCCCGATCGCCAACCCCAGCACCAGCGTGCTCGCGGTTGCGCACAGTCCCATGACCGCACTGCCCCGGCGCCACGTCCGCGCCGGCCGGGTGGTGCGGAAAACGCGTTTCATTGATGTTGCCTCCACCGACTCGATGATCGAAGCCGGCGAGGTCTGGGCCGGGAAGTTCCTCCCACATCGGAGCGGTGCTCGTGCGCCACCTGCCCTCGATCCGGTGAACGGTAGACCGAGTCGGATCGCCCCACCAGAGAATGCCCCATGGTGAACACGAAAGTGTAGGCACGCATTCACTCACACGAGTGGCGACAGCTTTTCGTCGCAATGGCAACTCGTAAGGGTCACGGGCCCGCTTCTTCGAGCCGGGCGAGGAGGGCGTCCACCGGTACGGTGGCCAGGGCGACCCGGGTGTCGCTGCTGCCGTAGGGCAGCCAAAGCGTGCCGTCGTGGATCAGCCCGCCGCAGGAGTAGACGACGTTGGGAACGTAGCCGTCACGCTCGTCCTCGCCCGGCACCAGCAGCGGTTCGGGCAGCGCGCCCACGATCCGGGCCGGGTCGGCGAGGTCGAGCAGGAGAGCGCCGATGGCGTAGGTCCGCATCGGGCCGACGCCGTGGGTGAGCACCAGCCAGCCCGCCGGCGTTTCCAGGGGCGAGCCGCAGTTGCCGACCTGCAGCAGTTCCCAGGCCGCCGTCGGGCCGTGCAGCGGCACCTCGCCGGACCAGGAACGGCCGTCGGACGAGGTCGCCAGGCTCATCGTTTCCCCGTCCCCGCGGCACAACGCGAGGTGCCGGCCGCCGACGGGCCGGGGGAACAGCGCCATTCCCTTGTTGCGGGCCGCCGGTCCGGTGAGGGCGAACGCGCTGAACGACGTCAGGTCGGCGCTTTCCAGCAGCCGGGGGGACACGGTGGCGCCGTTGTACGCGGTGTAGGTGGCCCGGTAACCGGCCACGCCGTTGTCGTCGGTGAAGCGGACGAAGCGAGCGTCCTCCATGCCGTGGCTTTCGGACGCGCCGACCGGCCACAGCAGCCGTTGCGCGAGATCGGTGTCGCCGGGAAAGCTCACCGTGTAGCCGGAGGTGGCGAGTTCGCGGATGCGCTGGGTCGTGCCGGCCGCCCCGGCGCGTTCGAGCAGGCGCGGATCGAGTGCGGCGAGCGCGTGGTCGAGGTCGTACTGGCCGAAGGGATCGGGGAGGGTCGCGGTCACGGTGGCGGTGATCTCGTTGTCGCAGTCGTCGTGGTCCACGGCGGCGCGTAGCCACGAGCGGCTCCAGGAATCCGGTTGGCGCTCGCCCGTGCTTACCGGCCCGGTCCGGGAACGCCACTCCGCGCGGGTCCCGGGCCCCAGAACGCCGGTGGCGAACCCGATCGAGGAGATGTGCCCTTCGCCGATCCCGCGCAGGCTGAGCACCACTCGCACCTGACCGGGCGACAGCCCGTCCTGCCGGGGGTGCGCCACCAGGGACGGGTTGCACAGCGCGGCCGCCTCGACCGCGTACTCGTGCGTGAAGTACGCGCCGAGGAGCAGCCGGCGCCGAGCGTCGAGAGAGCGGGGATCGACGAGCCGGTGGCTCATGATCGACGCGTTGTGCTCGAGGACCGCGAGCAGATCCCGGTGGCGGCCGGCGAAACCGGCCAGGACCCGGTCCACTGTGGAATCGATCGACCCTTCCGGCAGGGCGAGGACGCGCGCGATCAGCGCACCCGCCCGCGACCGGGTCTCCGGTGCCTCCTCGCCGGGCACGAACAGCTTCGTCACGACCCGCGTGGGGTCGGGCCGGAACCCGGCCGGGTGCCGGGTCACCAGTCCCGCGCTTTCGCCGGTCACGCCGCACCGGCGCCGGTCAGCGCGCCGGTGCCGATGCGGCGGGAAACCTGGAACGTCGCGAGCATCGCCAGCGTCGATTCCGCACCCTGGTTGCGGTTGACGCCGTCGGCGCGGAGCCCGTCGCCGCAGCCACCGGTGTCCTGGTCCAGCAACGGCACACCGGCGTCGTTGGTGCCCAGGAACCAGGCGCGGGCCAGCTCCACAGTGGACGTCCAGCGGGCGTCGCCGGTGACCGCGTGGGCCCGGGCGCAGGCCGCCGCGAGCGCGGCCACCTCGATCGGCTGCTGGTCGAACCCGGGCGGCGACTGGCTCGGTGCCCAGCCACCGGTGGGCACCACCGACAACCGGTCCTCCCGGGTCTGCCGGTCCGCCAGCCAGTCCAGGGCGCGCAGGCCGTCGGCGAGTGCGTCCGGGTCGGGCAGCAGTGCGCCGGCGGCGACCAGGACTTCGGCGACCGCGGCGTTGGCGTATGCCAGCCGGGGCTCGGGCCACGGCCAGTCCCGGCCGGGCGGAACCGGTCCGATCGTCGTGACGGCGGCACCGAGCAGCGCCCGCGCCGGCTCGTCGGCCGGGAACCGGGTGAGCACCTCGGCGGCGCCCAGCGCGGCGAACACCATCGCGCGCAGGTCCGGAGACCGGCGGCGGGCTCCCGCGTCGAACAGCAGGCGGGCTTCGGCGCGCAGCCACGCGCGTCCGGCGTGTGCCGCCGTGCTGCCGAGGCCCCAGAGCGCGCGGCCCCACCAGTCACCGAGACCGGGGGCGTCCTGCCAGCGGCGGTCGTAGCCGAGCCGGTTGCGGAAGCGGCCGTGTTCGTGCGCGTGCGCGGTGAAGGCGAAGAGCGTTTCCTGCACCCGCGACAGCTGGGGGGTCAGGTCCTGCTCGCGGCTCAGCACCACCAGGCCGCGAGCGGCGTCGTCGAGGCAGTACCCGTGCTCGCGTCGCGGGATCGCCCCGCACGCGTGCTCGAAGAGGCCGACGTCGTCGGACATGCGCAGCAGGTGACGGTCGTCCAGCATCACGCCACGACCCGGGGCCGGGCGGCGACGAGCTCGGCGCCGAGCCGGCCGTACTGCGCGGCCACCGACGCCCAGCCGAGGCTGCCGGCGGCGATCCCGGCGGCCGCGGCCATCCGGCCCGCCGCGGCCCGGTCGGTGAGAATCTCCTGGAGCGCGTGCGCGATGGCCGCCGGATCCCGGTGGTCCACGAGCAGGCCCGCACCCCCGGAGAGCAGCTCGACGGCGTGCGGGAAGCGGGTCGCCACGACCGGTGTCCGCGAGGTGACGGCTTCGATGAGCACCCCGGAGGTGACCTGGTCGCGGGAGTCGTAGGGCAGGAGGACCACCTCCGCGTGGGCCACCAGGCGCCGCAGCGACGCGGCGGCGAGGTAGCGGGCGTCGAACCGGACCCGGTCCCGCACGCCGAGCCGCTCGGTCCGCAGCTGCAGCGACCGGCGGTAGCTTTCCCCTTGCTGCGCCTGCACCTTCGGATGCGTGCGGCCGGCCACCAGGTAGCGCGGCTCCGGCCACTGGGCGGGGAGCAGGGCCATCGCCTCGATGCCCCATTCGATGCCCTTGCCGGGCCCGAGCAGGCCCCACGTCAGGATCTGGCGGTGCTGGCTGTGGTGCGGCATCGCCGCCGGACCGCCGTTGTCGGGGGCACCGTGCGGGATCACGACGAGCCGGCCGGCGGGGACGTCGTAGCCGGCGACGAGCCGGGCCCGCGCGGTCTCGCTCATCACCACGACCGCGGCCGCGGTGGCGAGCACGCGGTCGAGGACCACGCGCTGGTGCGGTGTCGGGGCGCTGAGGACGGTGTGCAGCACGACGATCGCGGGCACGCGCAGCAATTCCAGGACGCGCAGGACGTCTTCGCCGTCCGGGCCGCCGTAAATGCCGTATTCGTGCTGGACGATCGCGACGTCGTCCCGGTCGAGCAGGGTCGCCGCCGCGCGGCAGCTCGCCGGCGAGCCGGCGACCAGGTCGCCGACCACCTCCGGGCCGCCCGTGGGAGCCGCGGACTCGACCGCGCGGACCACCCCGCCCGCGGAGCCCGGCGGCAACGCGGCGCGCAGCGAGGCCGTGAACGACGCGAGGCCGCAGAGCGTGGGCGGGTAAGTACTCAGGAGACCGAACGTGATCACACGGGCCCTTCGGGTCGGCGGCCGCACCCGGCAGCCGGGAGCGGCCGCGGTACGTCCTCGCTCGCGTCCGGGGCGACGCCGAGGTCATGCAGCGACTCTGTTTCCTCACGCGGTCCGGGCCTAGAGTCGTGTGACCTTTTTTCGAGGGGCGTTCGGCGGCCCGGACCGGAGTGCGGGGATGGCCGGCACGGCGCGTAAGATGGAGGTATCGTCCCGGACCTCGGCGTATTCGGTGAAACTGGGATCCGAAGCCGGAATATCCAGCGAATCCTGACTTTTCTCGTCTGATCAGCGGACCGCGCCCGTGTGGTCGGCCATCTGAAAAGGAGAATCCGGTATGTCGAGCATCGATGTCGAATCGGGCGTGGCCGTCGCGGAAATCGGCGATCCGGTGGTGACCGCCTGTGCGGTGTGTCCCCATCCCGCCGGATCGCACGACGTGATCGCGCGCCGATTCTGCACGGCGACGCAGGCGGGCGCGTTCACCCGCGGCTGCGTCTGTTCCGGTGGACCGGAAAAAGCCACCGCCGCGATGCGCGTCCGGAAATGACGTTCTTGTCGGAGAGCGCCGCGAGGCCCGTGGTCGGCTCGCCGGCCGTCGAGCAGCGGCTGCGGGTGAAACCGCCGGGCGCGGTCAAGGGCTGCTTCGACGGCGCCTGGTGGCCACGCTCGCGGGAGCCGGTCGCGGAGTTCAGCGCCCTGGTCACCGCGCTCGCCGCGGACTCCGGCCCGGTGGACCGGATCGGCTTCAACCCGGGTGTGTGGGATCTGGCTCCCCGGACGCTCGCGGCCGAGAGCGGTTTCGTCCGGCTGGCGGGGTTCTTCGGCCTGGATCGGCACACGATCGTCGTGATCGGACCGCACATCCGCCGGTTGACCCTGCTGGTGGTACCGGCCCGCGCCGACCCGGCCGCGGCGGAACGAGCGCTGGAAGCGGCCGCCGCGCCGGACGCGGTGGGGTCCGCCGAGCTGATCCTGACCACCAGCGGAGCCCTCGAGCCGTCCACCGGGACGGCTTGAGCGCCATCGCCCATGGGCCATAGGTCCCGGTCGCCGGTGACCAACGGCCGGCGCGCGGGGCGGCCGCCGTCCGCGATGCTGGAGTGATACAGAGTCCCGACGTCCGGAGCGCGCGATGAGCCGACCGCACCCGACGATGTTCGAGCAGGCCCTCGCCTCGGCCGTCCGCGCACCGTCTCCGCACAACACCCAGCCCTGGCGGTTCGTGCTCGAGGGCGAAGCGATCGAGGTGTGGCTGGATCGCGAGCGCGTGCTCGCGGTGGCGGATCCGCTCGCGCGCGAAGCACGGCTGTCTTGTGGCGCGGCCGCGTTCAACGCGGCTGTCCACCTGGGAGCGGACGGGATCGCGACGACCGTCCGGACGATCCCGGATCCGGACGCGCCCGACCTCCTGGCCGTGATCCGGCTCGACGGCAACCGGAAGGTGACGCAGACCGACCGCGATCTCGCCGCGGCCGTGTTCCGGCGGCACACCAACCGCAGGCCCTTCCTGGAGAGGCTGGTGCCGCCCGTCGCGCGCGTCGCGCTGAAGTCGGCCGCGCTGCAAGAAGGCGGGCAGGTGGAGTACCTCGACGAGGCCGGACACTTTTCCACCGTGACGACGTTGGTGCGTCGTGCCGAAGCGCTGCAGGAGAACGATCTCGCGTTCCGGGCCGAGACCGCGTCCTGGATGCGCCGCGATACCGCGGCCCCGGACGGCGTGCCGGCGAGCGCCTCCGGGCCTCCGCCGTACGGGTCCAGAGCGGTGTCGCTGCGCGCCTCGCACGCCAACCAGGAGCTGCCGCCGCGCGAGTTCGAGCAGGACCCGCTGCTGGCCGCCGTCCTCACGCGGGACCGCGGTCCGCACGCCGAGGTCCGGGCCGGGATGGCCATGCAGCACGTGCTCCTCACCGCCACCGCGGCGGGCTTGGCGACCTCGTTCCTCTCCCAGCCCTTCGAGACACCGCAGACCCGGGAAGCGCTCGACCGGATCTTCGACGGCCACGGGCAGGTCCACACGCTGCTGCGCATCGGCTACGGCCAGACGACGGCGACGACGGCACGACGAGCCGTGGCCGACGTGCTGACCGGCCGCGTCACCCCGGATGCTCCCGTGAGGTGAGAGGGGAGGTGGCGGCCGGGATCTCCACCGCCATCCGCTGCGGCGTGAATCCGGCTGGTGTCGGAGAAGTCTTCCTCGGTGACGTCGCTCCAGGCGTGCACCGTGACGAGCGGGCGTACCGCGTGACGAGGCCTCCTCGAACGCCGCGCCTTCGAGATGGGGACCCGGCGCGTAGAGTGCGTGGTGAGTGCCCCGGACCCGGCGCGACGACCAGCCGACCGAGGAGAGCACACCATGGCATCCGTTGATCTCGCGGGAATCGCCGAGCCGCACCGCAGCGCGGTGACCGCCATCATCGATCTCGCCCGGCAGGGCCTGTTCACGGATGCGCAGGCGCTCCTGATGATCGGACGGATCCGCGCCGTGGCCGGTGACCTCGTCGTCCGGGAGGGGACACCGTGACGGCCGCGCGGGTCCGGCTCGCCGACCCCGGGCGGGCTGACCGATGTCGGTTCAGTCCGGGACGGGCGGCTCGTCGTCCGGCGCCGTGAGGCCGTCGGCGGGATCCAGCCCGAGGATGGCGAGCAGCGTGGCGCAGTCGCCGGCGTCGTCGGCCGACGACGCGACCACGCGGGCACCACGCCGGCGTTGCTCGGGGCTGAGCGCGAAGGGGTCCGGCTCCCTGCGCGGGGCCACCTTCGGCTGCCTCATCGGCGTGGGGACACGAAGGGAGCGCTCGGCTCCGCTCGCCGGTGACCCGGTGTGCCCGGTGTCGCGTTGATCATCACAGCCCTCCGCCCGGTCCGGCCACTTCGGGGTGGCACCGCCGAGGTCCGGGGCGGACACCACCGAGGATAGCCCGCCCGGCCCGCTCGGGACCTCGGCGAACGGGTGGGTACCGCTGCCCGGGCGCCCGCGATGCCGAAGCGGGCTTGCGGTGAACCGGCGGGCCCGGCCGGGCGCGGTACGCTCGGCACAGCGCCGAAGTGCCCGGTCCCCGCGCTTGCGACGACCGGACGCCCGCGCTCGCGCCCGAGGTGGCGGGAGCCGGACGGTGATGCCTGGAGCGAACCCATGAAGCTCAGCGCGCTGACCATCCGCCGTGGCCCCGACTTCGCACCGGAACCGGTGGTACCGCTCGTGTTCGGCACACGCCGGGCGCCGTCGCCGGGGCTGAGGCTGGGGGAAGAGCTGATCGGCCGCACCGCGATCCTGGCCCTGGACGGCGAATTCGACTCCTACACCGCACCCGAGGTCGACCGGGTCCTCGACCTGGTCCTGCGCCGGTGCCCGCAGCGGCTCGTGGTGGACCTCGCGCGGGTCCGCGTCCTGAGTTCGGCTGGCCTCGAAGTGCTCGTCGCCTGCCACCGGCGGGCCGGCCCGCGGACCGATCTGCGCGTCGTGGCGGCGACGCGGTCGACGTGGCGGCCGTTGCGGATCGCCCGGCTGCACGAGACCCTGGTCATCCACAGCTCGCGGGCGGCCGCCGTCGCCGCTCCCGGGTTCGGGGAGCCACGCGCGTGACCCCCGGTTTCCGGCCGCCCTAGGGGTTCGCCGTCGCTTCGCGTGCGATCACGTCGTCGGCCAGCCGGGCGAGGACGGTGTCGACGGCGGGGCCGAGCTTCTGGACGCAGTCGCAGTCGGGGCCGTGGGCGTCCCGGTGCCAGGCGAACAGGTACTGCAGGGCGAGCTGGTCGACGCGGAAGTCGTGCTCGGCTTCGATCCGGTCGCGTTCGGCCTGCCGGTTCTGCGACAGCAGCAGCAACGGGGCCGCGTAGGCGGCTTGGGTGGAGAACACGAGGTTCAGCAGGATGAACGGGTACGGGTCCCAGCCGCCCGCCCAGGCCACGAGGTTGAGCCCGATCCACAGCAGCACGATCACGCTCTGCCCGACGATGAACGGCCACGAGCCGAACGAAGCGGTGACCCGGTCGGCGATCCGTGCACCCGCGGTCCGGTGCTCGTACCGATGCCGATTGGCGGGGGAGCGGAACTCGCGCTTGTGTCCTTTTCGGACGTTCATCGGCCCGTTCCGGTTGTGCCTCGGGGTGCCCGGGCCGGTATCGGCTTCGGTCATCGGTCTCGTGTTCCGTGGTTCGGCGGGGGAGGTCAGGAGACTTGCCCGCCTTCGGTTTCCCAGCCGTCTTCGCTGGTGTCGGGGTGGAGCCGGGGTGCCGCCGGAGCGACGAGGGCCCCGCTCGCGGCCAGGATGTCCGCGGGCCGGTCGGTGTTGCCGCGACGGGACGCGGTCGTCAGCGCTCGGTGGCCCGCCGGGTCCGCCGCCTCCGGGGGAACGACGAGGAGCGTGAGCTGATCCGGTTCCGAGCCGGTGATCGACAGAACGTGGCCGTCCCGGTCGAGGAGACCGTCGAGCCGGACGACGTGGCCGCCGATCTCCATCCGCCGCGGCGCACCGTCCCATTCGGACACGGTGTACGCCACCCTGGTGAGGTAGCCCATCCGGGCCGTGAGCACCGCGGCCAGCCCCGGCAGTTCCGCCGCGAGATCACGCGACCGCGGCCACCAGCCGCCGTCGACGTGACCAGCCGGCCCGCCCTGCGGTTTCCACCCCAGCCTGGGGGCGGGAGGGGTACCTCGACGCGGTCGCGCGGAGGGCGTTCCGGTTCTGGTGGGCGATTCCGGCGTCATGCCGCTGTCCCGTCCCGATCGCGGTGATCGATGTGGAGGGCAACCGAGGACGGCGCGGGCTCTGCCGCCGACGCGCGAAATGCTCTCGGTACCTCGGATTCTACACCTGTCGCGGCGCATTTCGCGGCTCGCCCAGCTGCGAGACGTGATCTTCGGGGGCATCGGGGACCGGTGGTTCGCCGGCCGGTTGCGCGGTCACGGCGATGATGTCCCGGTCGTCGACCCAGCGCACCGAGGTCGCGGGGCCGTCGTCGGCGACGATGGGGACGCGGGCCCCTCCGGGGCCGAACTCGGGCCGGCCGGCGAGGCTGCCGGTCCGCGGCGAGCGGGGATCCGGGCCGGCGTAGGTGACGCGCCAGCTCCCGACGCTGAACGCGATCTGGCGCCGAGGCGGGAAGGGAGTGACGTCGTCAGCCGGCACGTCGCGGTCCGGGTTCCCGGCAGTCATCCGTCTCCTCCTCGGCCGTGGGTGCGTTCCGCGCGGTGCGGGGAACGGCGGGCACGCCGAGGTCTGGGGCGGTCCGGACAGCCTAGGCGTCCTACGCCATCCACCAGGGTTGAATCCCCCGGACGGGGGACCTCGAATGGAGGCGACGGTTGCGGGTCCGGTCGGCGCGCGAGATCGGTCTGCCGCGGACCGAGGTCGTCCCCGGAGCCGGCTCAGCCGTCGTGGACGGGCACCGGTCGTCGCCCCGGCACCGGGCGGGAGCCGCCGCTCCCGGCAAGAGTCGTCGAGGCCAGCTCCGCCACGAGCGCGGCCGGTGAGCAGGTCTCCGCGAACAGCGCGCGTTGGCGTGCCGCGCCGGTTTCCCCGGCCCGCACCGCGGCGAGCTGCCGCTCGATCGTCGCGAAGTCCCCGGTGGCCTCCAAGGCCGGCCGGACGTAGTCCAGGAGCCGGCCGACGAGCACGTGGTTCGGGAGGACCCGGCCGGTGCAGGGATCGATGCCTGGGCCGGGGTAGCCGCCGCGGGCCGCGGCGGTGAGCGATGCGACGACCGGCGCGGTCCGCACCGGCCGCGGCGCGACGCCGGCCCGGGCCTCCGCGAGGATCGTGACCACCAGGGCGCGGATCAGCCCGGCGAGCAGCACGGCGTCTTCGGCCGTCAAGCCGACGTCCGCGATGCGGATCTCGACCGTCGGGTACTTCGGTGAGAGCCGGGCGTAGTAGTAGACCCCGTTCGCGTCCAACGCCTCATCACGGCGTACCGCGCCGTCGACGCTCGCGGCGTAGGCGGTCGCGTCCGGCCAGTCCAGGGGCGGGTTCGCGGTCGGCCAGCGCGACCACAGCGGGTACCGCCCGCTGGCCCACCCGGAGTCCGCGTCGTGGGCGAGCGGCGAATTGGCGCTGATGGCGAGGAGCGGGGCGAGCCAGGGCCGCAGGCCGGCCAGGACCCGGACGCCGAGTGCCGGGGACGGGATGCCGACGTGCACGTGGCAGGCGCACGTGCCGGCTTCCGGGAGGAGCGCGGGATATCGGGCGGCCAGCGCGCGGTAGCGGGGTTCGGCGGTGACGCCGGGCAGGCCCGGCAGGTCGCCGCAAGGGGGTGTCCCGGACGCCAGCACCAGGCAGCCGGCGCGACCGGCCGCGTCGGCCACGAGCCGGCGCAACCCGAGCAGCTCCGCCCGGATTTCGTCGAGGCCGGTGTGGATCCCGGTGGCGGTTTCGATCTGGAACCGCAGGAACTCCGGCATCACGGCGGGTTCGCCGTCGAGCAGCTCCAGCACCCGGGGCGCGGCGAGCGCCACCCCACCGGTCGCCGGGTCCGCGAGGATGAACTCCTCCTCCACGCCGAGGGTCAGATCGTTCCTTTCCGGCAGGGAAAGTCGCACGTGCACGGCCGGGCTCCGTCCCTCGGTGGATCGCCAGTCTCACCGGCTCACCCGGTCCCGCGTAGGGCCTCAGGTCACCCATCGGGGAACTTTCGGCCCTTCCGCGGGACCGGCGGCGGACGGACCCGGAGTGCGCAAGACGATGGGGCGGCCCTCCGCATTTCCCATTTGTGTTCCAGCGGATGCACGTGAATGTTCCCGCCCTTTCAAAAAGAATCTTTCGGCATTACCCGTCCGGTGGGTTCGTGGCGCTCACGATCGGCTAAAATCGGTTGACGCTCCGGACCCTGGTGGTGCATCCAGTCACACCTGGAAACGGAGGCGCTGCGATGGTCGGTATTTCCGTGCTTTTCGCGCCCGTGTCCTTACCGAGGAATCGTCGATGACCACCGCCGCGCGCGGCGAACCACTGCCGTTCCGGGTCGAGGTGAGCGATCTCGAAGCGCTCGAGGCGACGACCCGCGCGTTCCGCGCCCTGGACTACCGGTACGGCGGCGGGTACTGCCACGCCCCGCTCGCCGCACTCGCCTCGTGGACGGTTCTGCTGCGCGAGGGATCCGTTCCGCCGCGGCTGCGGCGACGGCTTTGCCGTGGTCTGGCCGACCTGCACAACCTGCTGGCGTGGACGGAGTTCGACTCCGGTCGCGACGGGGCGGCCCTCCGATCGTTCGACGTGGCGGCGGAGCTGGCCGGGGAAGCCGGGGACCACGATCTGCTCGCCAACGTCAGCTACCGGCGCGGTCGGCTGCACCTGCACCGCGGCTCGGTCGACGACGCGCTGGCGGAGTTCGCTCGTGGGCAGGACGCGGCGGTGCGGGGGGCGTCGGCCCGGGCGCGGGCCATCCTGTCGATCAACCAGGCGTGGGCCTGGGCGATGCGGGCGGACGAGTCCGCCGCCTTGCGGCACCTGGGCCAGGCGATCGACGCGTTCCCCGGCGACGCGTCCGCGGCGCCCTGGACGCGGTTCTTCGACGCGAACGATCTCGCCGCCATGACCGGAACGGTCCGGGTCGAGCTCGGCCGTACCGTGGGGCGCTACCACGCGGTCCTCGCGATCCCGTTCCTCGACGACGCGGTGGCCGCCTACGGGCCGGAGATGAGCAGAAGCCGTTCGCTGACCCAGATCATGCTCGCCCTCGCCCACACCCTCGGGCGCGACACCGAGGCGGCCGCGCGCGTGGGGACGGAGGCCATCAGCCTCGCACGCGCGATCCGGTCGGTGCGCGCAAAGGGGCGCTTGCGGCCGCTGGAGGCCGCGCTCCGGGACCGCTCGAGCAGCCGGGCCGGCGGGGAACTGCTGACCCGGATCGCCGAGTTCCAGGCGGAACCCGGGGACGTCCCGGCCGGCTGAGCCCGACCGGCCGGGCGTCACGGCAGTGCGGTGGACGCGAGAAAGGTTCCTTCGGCCCTCGGGCCGGGGGCGGGCGACTCTGGGCAGACCGTCGCCGGAGTGGACACGGTGGTCGGAGGCCGGACGCCCGCGTCGCGCAGACCCGGGCCGGCCGGTCGGCGAGAGGACAACACATGCAGATCCAGATCAGCACGGACCGAGCCGTGGCCGGTGGCGAAGAGCTGCTCCGGCACTTCGAGGGAGAGCTGGCCGCCACGTTGTCGCGGTTCAGCGACCACATCACGCGGCTGGAGGTCCACTTCAGCGAGGAATCCGCCACCGACGGACCGGACCGCCGCTGCGTGCTCGAGGCCCGGCCGGTCGGACGGCGGACGGTGGCCGTCAGCCACCACGCGGGTTCGGTCGCCGAGGCGTGCCGGGGTGCCGTGCACAAACTCGAGAGCGTGCTCGAAGGTGTGTACGGGCGGACCGACCACCACAAGGGCGGGGACTCCATCCGGCACCAGGGCGGGCGTGCCGGGTCATGACCGTGCACCGTGGACAGTGTGCGCCGATCGTGCCCTCCGTCGTCATCGACTTCCCGCGCGCGCCGGTCGCCGGTCACCGGTACCAGGATTTGACGATCACCGTGGAGCGGCTCGGCGAGACGCTGGTCGTCGCCGTGGACGGGGACGTCGACCTCGGCACGGCGCCGATGCTGCACGACGTCCTGGACGCGAACCTGGGCCGGGCGCCGCGGCGGATCGTCGTGGACCTGTCGCTCGTGCGGTTCCTGAACGCCGCTGGGCTGGAGGTGCTGCTCGACGCCCACCGCCGGGCCTCCCCGGGCACCGATGTGCGGCTGGTCGCCACGACGCGCGCGACCTGGCGGCCGCTGCGGCTCACTCGCACCGATGAACGCCTGGTCGTCCACACCTCGCGGGCAGCGGCCATCGCGGCGCCGCTGTGGGCGGCGGCGGACACCGGCTGACGCCGGAACCCGGTTTCACCTGCCGGAAAGGGACGGCTCAGTTCCCGGTCCGCTCGTCGGAACCGGGTGGCCGGGCGTCGAGGATGTCGGTGGCCCGCACCAGGCTGATCTGCTCGTCCGAGGCGGACCCCTGCCGGCGGATGGGCACCCAGGTGGTGCTGGTGTGCTCGTCGCGCAGGCTGTGCCCCGCGACGGTCCCGACGTTTTCGCGCCACGCCGGGGCCGCGCGCGAGGCGCGGTGGCGGTAGCGGTAGCGGACGACCCACCCGGGTGGGTACCCACCGCCGTGGCGCGTGGGCCAGGTCCGGTTCGCGCTCCCCGTGGTCCGTCCCGCCGGGTACGCATCGGTCTGCTCGTCGTCCACCGGTGCCAGCCTTCGCTCGCGGCGCACGGAGTACGCCGTCATGCTTCGCCGGGGTCCGGGGCGCGGTCTTCCACACTAGAACGGGTAGTCCCGGGCGCGGTTCGCCCGGGCGAGTGGTTCTCCGGCCGGGTGGCCAGGCTGCGCACGCCCGAGCTGAAGACGGCGAGCAGGGGCACGGCGAGCAGGGCACCCACGATGCCGGCGGTGACCAGCCCGATGGTGAGGGCGAGGACCACAGCGAGGGGATGAAGCCGGACGGCGCGCCCGAGCAGGAGTGGCTGCAGGACGTGGCTTTCGAGCTGCATGACACCGACGACGACGGCGAGCACGATGACGGCGGCCCACACGCCGTTGGTCACCAGGGCCACGAGGACGGCGATCGCGCCCGCGATCACCGAGCCGATGACCGGGACGAACGCGCCGAGGAAGACCAGCGCGCTCAACGGAGCCGCCAGCGGGACCCCGATGATCACCAGGCCGAGGCCGATGCCGACGGCGTCGACGAGCGCGACGGCCGCCGTGCCGCGGATGTAGTGCGCCAGGGTGGTGAACCCGCTGCGCCCGGCGGCGTCGACGCGGTCGCGCACGCGGGCCGGGACGGCCCGCAGCACGAACACCCAGATCACGCGGCCCTGGGCGAGGAAGAAGATCAAGCAGAACACGACGAGCAGGGCTTCGGCGAGCAGTTCGCCCACGGTCACCGCCGTGGTGAGGGCGCCCGAGGCGATCGCCGACTTGTTCCGGCCGAGCATGGCGGTCAGGTTGCCGAGCATCTCGTCGAGCTGGCCCTGGCTCAGGTGCAGCGGCCCGGTCTTCAGCCAGGTGTTCAGGTCGGTCAGGCTCGCGGTGACCTGGTCGATCAGCGCGGGCATGCCGACGGTGACGCTGATGACCACGAACGTCACCACGCCGCCGGCCAGGGCGATTCCCCCGACCAGCACGATCGCGGCCGCCAGCCCGCGGGGGACCTTCTTGCCCACCAGCCAGGAAACGGCCGGGGAGAACAGGCCCGCCAGCAGGAGCGCGACGGCGACCGGGACCAGCACCGAGGCCAGCTTGACGGCCAGGAAACCCACGACCGTCAGGGCGGCCGCGACGACCAGGGCGCGCCAGGCGACGGCGGCCGCGACGCGGAGCCCGTACGGTACCGGGGAAGAGTCGGGAGCCGGCATCGGATCAGCGCGCGGCGGGTTGTGTTGCGAACATGAAGATCCTGCTCCTGGTGGGGGATGGCCGGGGCCGGCGATACTGCCGGCCGTCGCGAGAGCAGGGTCCGGACGCTCGGGAAGCCGCGCTCCGATCCTACTGCCGGCGGGCTCCCAGCGCGCTTTCGTTTCCCCGGCCGGGTGTGCCCCGCGGTCAGCCGCCCGCGGGGCGAGGCGAATCCGGTTCGGGGACGTCGCGGAGGTAGGGCCTCAGCTGCTCGGCCAGCGACCTTCGGGTCCCGGCAGCCACCGGCGCGGGACGCTCTTGGCCGGTGTGGCGCCCGGCGGCGGTGTCGGCGACGAACCGCGCGACCGCGTCCGGGTCCGGCACGAGGTCGCCGCCGCCTTGGTACGCGAGGACCACCGCGGCTTCGGCGGGGTCGGTTTCCACCGCGAGCGACCAGCCGCGCCGTTCGCTCCACACCAGCATGACGTCGTGGTCGGGCCGGTCGAGCCAGCGCCGGGGCAGCCCGAGGTAGGCGGTGGCCGTGTCGCTGATCTCCACCGTCGTGCTCTCGTCCGGGACGCCGACCGCGGCCGCGACGGCGCGCACGTACTCGCCGAGGCTGCGTTCCAGGGTTCGGGTGTCGGGTTCGGCATGCTCCATGCCCGCCACGCTAGGCGGCCGCCGCCCGGCGTGCCGGGCGGGCGACGTACCGGTCGTGCCGGGGGAACCTTTCCCTCGGTTCGTTCGTTATGGGTGGTGGCTGCTCTTGCCGCCCATCACTTCCACGGGCCTCTTGCAGCTTCGATCGCTCCGGACCCTGGCGACTGGCCGTGCCACGGAAAGAGCGATGGAAATGACCCACACACTGGAACGCCCGCCGACCCGGTCGCCCAAGGCCGCCGAGCCGATGCTCGCGGGCGAAAAGTCCCGCACCGAAACCCTTCTGGTCAAGCTGTTCGCGGTGGTGCCGTTGCTCGCGCTGGCCGCGGCGGTGCCGTTCGCGTGGGGCTGGGGCCTCGGCTGGACCGACGTCGCCCTGACGGTCGGGTTCTACTTCCTGACCGGGCTCGGGGTGACGATCGGGTTCCACCGCTACTTCACCCACGGCGCGTTCAAGGCCGGCCGCGGCCTGCGGATCGCGCTCGCGGTCACGGGCAGCATGGCCATGCAGGGCCCGGTGATCGGCTGGGTCGCCGACCACCGCCGTCACCACGCCTTCGCCGACCGCGACGGCGACCCGCACTCGCCCTGGCGCTACGGCACCTCCGCCGCCGCGCTCGCGAAGGGGTTCTGGCACGCCCACATGGGCTGGTTGTTCGACCGCGAGAAGACCAACGCCCAGCGGTTCGCGCCCGATCTGCTCGCCGACCGCGACATCGTCCGGATCGACGGCTGGTTCCCCGCGCTCACCGTCGTCACCCTGCTCTCCCCGGCACTGATCGGCGGCCTGGTGACGCTGTCCTGGTGGGGTGCGCTGACCGCGTTCTTCTGGGCCGGCCTGGTGCGGGTGGCGGTGCTGCACCACGTGACCTGGTCGGTGAACTCCCTGTGCCACCTGATCGGCGAACGGCCCTACGCCGCCCGCGACAAGTCCGCGAACTTCTGGCCGCTGGCCATCGCCTCGATGGGCGAGTCCTGGCACAACTCCCACCACGCCGACCCCACCGGCGCCCGCCACGGCGTCCGCCGTGGCCAGCTGGACATGTCCGCGCGGCTGATCTGGCTGTTCGAGAAGCTCGGCTGGGCCACCGACGTCCGCTGGCCGAGGGCCGAACACCTGGCCCGCAAGCTCAATCCCGGTTACAGCGCGGCCCCCCGCGGGTTCGGCAGGCTGAAGCGCGGACTGCTCACCGAGACGCCGGCACGGCAGCACCCCGGCCGTGGGAGCCGGTCATGACCGCCGTTCGCGACGAGGTCCGGCTGCAGCGGAAACCGGCGGCCGGCGGCGGGTACGTCGACGGAGCGTGGTGGCCGCGCTCCCGCGAAGCCGGCGTCGAGTTCGCCGACCTGATCACGGCGGCGCGCGACCAGGTCGGCCAGGTCGAGCGGATCGGTTACCCGCTGGGCGACGGCTGGGAGCTCACCCACCGCAAACTCGTGGTGGACGGCCACCTCGTGCGGCTGGAAGGGTTCCACGCCATGCCGGCGCACACCCTGACCCTCATCGGCACCCAGCAGCGGCGCCTGACCCTGCTCGTCATCGCACCCGGCACCCCGCAGGACACCGCCACCACCGTCCTGAGGACCGCCGCGGACCCGGACGACACGGCAAGTCCCGATGACCTCCTCGCCGCGCGGAGCGGGCGCCGGCGCGGGCAAACGGGTAGCGAACCCGCGTTGCCGGGCGCCGAGGTCTAGACTGGGCACGACGCCCCAGACCTCGGCGATCCTGTTTCGCGGCACGGCTCGCAGCCGACGCCCGGCCCGGACGGTGAGGCGCACGATGGTGGGACGTAGGGCGGTGGCCGTTCTCATCGGTCCCGTCAGTGCCCTGGCCGCGATCGGTGCCCTGACCTTGCCGGGGGACGTCCTGTTCGGCTGGATCCTGCTGGGAGCCGGCGCGGGAATCCTCGTCGCTTTCGGCGCTTCGCGGCTCCGGCGCGGGCGAGATGCGGCGAATGGGCCCGACCTCCCGGTGGGCGCTGCGGCGGCGGCGGCGTTCGTCACGGCGTGCCTGGTCCTCGCCGGCTTGCTCGCCACGGTGGGCGGCGCCCTGACCGCGACCGTCCTGGTCCTGCTCGTCGCCGGCGGGCTGGGGGCCGGCTATCGCCACCGTGCTGCGCCGTCCACCGCACCCGAGCCCCACGACCGCTCGGTCCGGCGCCCCGTGCCACCCGTCCCGGTGGCCGACATGGCCACCGACGACCTGTGCGTGGCGTGGCGGCGCAGCTACTTCCTCCTGCTCCTCGCCACCGACGAGCCGGCCCGACGGCGTGTCGTCCAGCGCCGGCAGGACTTCCTCGACGAGATCGAACGTCGCGACCGCCGCGGGTTCCTGCGCTGGCTCGACAGCGGCGCCCGGGCCGGCAGCGATCCCGGTCCGTACCTGACCACGGGAAGCTGACCGGCCGGGGAGGACACCATGCGGGTCGACGGCACGCTCCTGGCGTCGGCGGTGTCGGGCGACCGCACCGCGACGAGCGCGTTGCTGGGTCTGCTGCACCCGGGTGTGCTGCAGTACTGCCGGGCCCGGCTGGGGGACCGGTGGCACCGCGACAGCGACGCGGACGACTGCGCGCAGGAGGTCCTGATCGGCGTGCTGGGCGCGCTGCCGGGCTACCGGCACGGTGCCGGCGAGTTCATGGGCTTCGTCTACGGCGTCGCCGCGCACAAGGTGGTCGATGCGCACCGGCGCCGCGGTGCCGACGTCAGCGTCCCCGTTCCGGAGTTCGCTCCGGAACCCTCCCGGCAGCGTGGCCCGCTTCGCCACGTCGAAGACCTCGAGCGGCGGCAACGGCTGCGCGACCTGCTCGACCTCCTGGCGCCGCAGCAGCGGGACGTCGTGGTCCTGCGGGTCCTGTTCGGCTTGTCCGCCCACGAAACGGCCGCGGTGCTCGGGGTCGCCAGCCCGGGCGCGGTGCGGGTGAGCCAGCACCGCGCACTGATCGCGCTGCGCCGGCACATCACCGCCGCGCCGGTGCCGTGATGGCCCGGCCCGGCCGGCGGTTGCGGGTAGGGTGGGTGCCCGCGGCCGCGACAGCGGTGCTGATCCGGACCTGGCTGTGTCCGAGTTGGTGTGGCGATCACGTGCACCGACATGGGCGGAACTGGATGTGGAAACGCGGTGGCTGAGGTCGAAGTCTTGCGCGCGAGCGTGCTGGCCGCGCTGGGTGAGGGTGGAGCCGGCAGCGGGGTCGACGTCGTCGGCCGGGTGTGCCGGGCGTGTGTGCGCCTGTTGCCGGTGGACGGTGCGGCGGTGTCGGTGATGGCCGATGCCGGGCACCGCGAGATCGTCTACGCCAGTGACGCGGTGAGCACAGCGCTGGCGGAACTGCAGTTCTCCCTTGGTGAAGGGCCGTGTTTCGAGGCTTTCACCGTCGGTGGGCCGGTCCTGGTGCCCGATCTGGCCGCCGGGCCGCCGCCGGCGTGGCCGGTGTTCGCGGCCGAGGCCGCGGCGCAGCCGGTGGCCGCGCTGTTCACGTTCCCCGTGCAGATCGGGGCGGTCCGGGTGGCGACCCTCGACACCTACCGTTCGACGCCGGGCTCGCTGAGCCCGGACGAGCTGTCGACGGCGCTGCAGGTGGCCGACATCGCCGCGCTCGCCCTCTCGGGACTGCGCGCCGGAGGTGGTCTGTGGCTCGACGGGGACGGGCGGTGGATGGAGGGCGCGGGGATGCGGTACCGGGAGGTGCACCAGGCCACCGGGATGCTGATCGCGCACCTGGACCTGCCCGCGTCTGCCGCGTTGGCCCGGTTGCGGGCGTACGCGTTCGGGCACGGACGTTCCCTGCTCGAGATCGCGGCCGACATCGTGGCCGGGCGGCTGCGGTTGGACGAGGAGTTCGGTGAGGTACACCATGAAGGCAGCTGACGAACCAGGAGATGGTGGGCATGGCCGACCGTGAACGACAGGTGACCCGGGCGTTCGTCGCGTTGGCGGACACGCTGGTCGACGACTACGACGTCGCCGACCTGCTGCACACGCTGGTGCAGCAGTGCGTGGAGCTGCTCGACGTCGCCGCGGCCGGACTGACACTGGTCGACGAACGGGGCGGCTTGCAGCTGCTCGCGTCCTCCACCGAGCAGGCGCGGCTGCTCGAGCTGTTCCAGCTCGACATCGACGAAGGCCCGTGCATCGAGTGCTTCACCACCAGCACCCCGGTGCTGGTGGCCGACATCGCGGCGCAGGCGGTGCGGTGGCCGCGGTTCGCCGCCGAGGCGGCCAAGGACGGGTTCGCGTCGGTGCACGCGCTGCCGCTGCGCCTGCGCAAGCAGACGATCGGGGCGCTGAACCTCTTCGGGCACGACTCGGGGGACCTGTCGGCGGACGACGTGGCACTGGCGCAGGGGCTGGCCGACACCGCGACCATCGGCATCCTCCACGAACGAGCCTTGCGCCAGGGGGAGATCCTCTCCGAGCAGCTGCAGACCGCGTTGAACAGCCGGGTGATCATCGAGCAGGCCAAGGGTGTGCTCGCCGTCAGCGGGCAGCTGAGCATGGACGCGGCCTTCCGGGCCCTGCGCGGCTTCGCCCGGCGGAACAACCTCCGGCTCAGCGACGTCGCCCGCGCGCTGGCCGACCGCGATCTCGCTCCCGCGGTCGTCCTGGCCCCCGCGGAGACGAGTCACTCCCACTGACCGGGGGTCCGTTGCGCCACCGGTGAAAGGGTGCCGAACGGTCCACCTGGCGGTGACCAACGGCCCTCGCGCCCCGGACGCGGTGCCGTGATGCTGGAAGCGGCCGACCGGCCCTCGACTCCCGGGAGTTCCCATGCGGTTCCGCGATCGCCGGGAAGCCGGCGAGCGGCTGGCCCTGCGGTTGCGACCACTGCGCGGCGACCGTTCCGTGGTGCTCGGCCTGTCGGAGGGCGGCTTGGTGGTGGCCGGCGAGATCGCCGACGTCCTCGGCGCGCCGCTGGACATCCTGCTCACCGGCCGGATCGAGGCCGCGGGGCCGCCGCCGACGACGCTCGGCGCCGTCGGGGAGGGCGGCTTGGTCGTCTGGGACCACGACGCCATCCGCCGGTTCGACATCGACCCGGCGGAGCTCGCCCGGCTCCTCGACGAGGCGCGGGCCGGACTGTCCCGGCAGGTCGCCGTCTACCGGCGCACCGTGGCGCCGGCGGCGATCGCCGGCCGCACGGTCGTCCTCGCCGACGACGGCGCCGCCACCGGCACGACCGCGCACACGGCGATCCGCGTCCTGCGGGCCCGCCAGGTCCGCCGGATCGTGCTGGCGGTCCCGGTCGCCCAGGCCGACGTGGTCGACCGGCTCGCCCGGGAGGTGGACCAGTTCGCCTGCCTGCGCCCGCTGCCCTGGCTGCACGCGGTCGGCAACAGCTACCGGAAGTTCCCCGCGGTCGCCGACACCGAGGCGCTCGCACTGCTGCACCGCGAACCCCGCCTGCCGACCGAGGTCCGCCACTGATGTCCACAGTGGACTGAAGAGTCAGCTCGGGAGGCGCACGCCGATTTCGTCGCCCAGCGCCGCGCCGCCGGCCAGCTCGAGGTCGTCACCGCTCCAGAACCGGCCCGCGTCGTACCAGTTCGGCCGGCGGTCGCGGGGCAGCAGGCCCATGGCTTCGTAGGTCAGGGCGACGATCTCGGCGCAGTAAGCGCTTTCGAGACCGGCCTCCCGGGCCTCCCGCCTGCGACGAGGCAGCCGGCCGCCGAGCCAGCGCGACGCGAGGCGAGCGGTCGACGGGAACGGCGTGCCGTCCAGCCGCGCGATCGTCCGCAGGACGGCGTCCTCCGCTTCCCCGGTGACCGGGTGGTCGAGCTGGCGCAGCCAGACCTGCTGGTGGTACTTCTCCGCCCACACGAGCACCGCCCGGCGCAGGTCGTGCAGCTGGGCGCCCCGCTGGTGGGTCCCGGACCAGACGTCCGGCAGGGCCCGACCCAGCTCCGCGTGCCACATCAGCGGCGGCAGGTCCTCGATCACCACGGCCATGCCGACGTGGTTGACCGGGCTGTTCGTCACGACGCGGATCGTGCGGTCGGCCGCGGACCGGCCCCGGAACAACCACAGGTCGCCGGTGCGCGTCACGGCCACGGCTTCGTCGAGATCCAGCTGGTTCCCCGGCACGGCAGTAGCCTAGGCCGATGCGCTGGTGGAAGACAGTGGGACTGGCCGGGCTCGTCGGGGTCGCCGCGACCGGGGTGGTGATCGCGCGCGAGGAACGCCGGCGGCGGGCCTACACCCCGGACGAGATCCGCGAACGGCTGCACGCCCGCCTGGATGCCTCGCCACCGGCGTCCCCCGGCGAAGCCGGCGGCTGACCGGACGTCACTCCGGGGAGCGGTTCCGCGTTGGCAGGCCGGGCCGGAACGGGATGCCCAGTGCAGCGAAGACGCCGAGCATCTTCGCGTTTCCCGCGTCCACGTCGGCGACGAACATCCGCACCCCTTCGTGTTCCGCCGAGACGGCGAGCTGTTCGAGCAGCAGGGCCGCCACGCCGAGCACCGGGCCGTGGCCGTCGACCACCAGCGCGACCTGCGCTTCGGCCGGGTCGGCGAGAACGTCGTAGCGGGCGACGCCGGCGAGCCGGGAGTGCACGAAGCACCCCACCGCCGTGTGCCCGACGCCGGAGCCGCGGGACAGCTGCGTCGAAAGCTCGGCGAGCCCCGCCACGCCGAGACCGAAGAACATCAGGTGCCGGTCGCGTCCGGAGAGCCGGGCCCGCAGCGCGAGGACCGCGGCGCCGTCGCATGCTTCCAGCTCGCGGACCCAGGCGACTTCGCCGTCCGGGAGCAGGGCTCGTACCGGTGGGGTGGCGGTGGACATGGACTCTCCTCGCAGGGCCGGTGACCCGCCCGGGTCCACAGTGCTCTGTCCTTTTCGCACAGAACACTGCGGAGTCCGTCGGCGCGGGTCAGTGCTCTTCGGCCCGGGTTCCGTTCACGGCCGCTTTCGGCGGCACGATCGGGGCCGTGGCGGCCGGTTCCGGCCGGGTCGCGGCGGCGCTCTCGCGGGCCAGGAAGGAGCCCAGCTCGCCGATGGTGCTCATCAGCGGGGCGGGGAACACGACGGTGGTGTTCTTGTCCACGCCGATCTCCACCAGGCTCTGCAGGTTGCGCAGCTGCAGCGCGAGCGGGTGCGCCATCATCGTGTCCGACGCCTCGCCGAGTGCGGCGGCAGCGAGGGATTCGCCTTCGGCGCTGATGATCTTGGCGCGCTTTTCGCGTTCCGCTTCGGCCTGCCGGGCCATCGCCCGTTTCATCGTGTCGGGCAGCTGGATGTCCTTCAGTTCCACCAAAGTCACTTCCACGCCCCAGTCGAGCGTGGTGACGTCCAGGATCCGGCGGATGTCGACGTTGATGCTGTCGGTCTCGGACAGCGTCTCGTCGAGCGTGTGCTGCCCGACGACCTTCCGCAGCGTCGTCTGGGCGATCTGGTCGATCGCGGCGTAGACGTTCTCGATCGCGACGACCGACTTCACCGCGTCCCGTACCCGGAAGTACGCCACCGCGGACACGTCGACGCTCACGTTGTCCCGGGTGATGATGCCCTGGGACTGGATCGGCATCGTGATGATCCGCAACGGCACCCGGCGCAGGACGTCGACGACGGGGACGATCAGCCGCAACCCCGGCTCGCGCACGCCGATCACCCGGCCGAGCCGGAACAGGACACCCTGTTCGTACTGCTTGACGATCCGCACCGCGGTAGCGAGGAGAAGCAGCAACGCGGCGGCGATGGCGATGATCACGAGAACGTTCATGGTGCTCCAGACTTCGCGGCTAGCGCGGGAGGAGGTTCAGCCGGAGAGCTTCACCTGGTTGTCGACCGAGGTCACACCGGGGGCGAACCACGCGGTCTGCTCGGCCGAACGGCGTTCGGCCGGGGTGAGGACCTGGCCGGTCAGGGTGACCTGGCCGTCGTCGATGCCGACCTCGACGTGCTGCGCGAACCCCGGCGCGTGCCGGGCGAGCGCCGCGACGATCTGCGCCTTGGTCTCGGACGCCGAGACACCCGGCGAAGGCCGCAGCGTGATCAGGTTCCGCACCCCGCTGATGCCGGGGAGCACGGCCACCGCCCGGCGGGCGGCTTCGCGCTGGTAGTGCCAGTCCACCGAGCCGCGTAGGGTGACCACCCGGTCGCGCACGTCGACCTGCACCGAGTCCTTCGGCACGACGATCGTGTGGCGGTCGAACACGGCCATGGCCTCCCGGGCGAGATCCGCGTCCACCGGAACGTCGTGACCGTGCCGGACGAGGATCTTGTCCGCGGTCGTGGTCACGCCCTGGACCCGCGTCGCGGCGCGCAGCGCCTCTTCCTTCTCGGGGTAGGTGCCCACGTGTCCGGACAGCGTCGCGACACCGTCCGAGACGGTCACGCCGATCCCTTCGGCGTTGACGCTGGGGGTCCAGGCGAGTTCATCGGTGACAGCGGTCTTGAGGTGATGATCGGGCCTGTGCTGGATCTCGGTCATCCCTCCACCGTGGTCCGTCCGCACCGCGCTGCCTAGTGCCGCGGGACCCTTCTTCCGGGGTCGTTCGGCGCGGGCGGGCGTAGCCTGGGGAAGTGGATGACCGCACGCAGCACGACCTCCCCGTCATCACGGTCTTCCTGGTCGACGACCACGAACTCGTGCGGCGCGGAGTCGCCGAACTCGTCGACGACGAACCCGACCTGACCGTCGTCGGGCAGGCGTCCTCGGTCGCCGAGGCCATGGCCAGGATCCCCGCGCTGCGCCCGGACGTGGCGGTGCTCGACGTGCGGCTGCCCGACGGGAACGGCGTGGAGCTGTGCCGAGACCTGCGCGCGGCGCTGCCCGGCCTGCGGTGCCTGATGCTGACCTCCTTCACCGACGAGGATTCGATGGTCGAAGCGGTCTTGGCCGGCGCCGAGGGGTACGTCATCAAGGACGTGAAGGGATTGCAGCTGGTCGACGCCATCCGCCGCGTGGGGTCCGGCGAGACCCTGCTGGACGCCCGGGCGGTCGCCGCGCTCGTGGGCGAACTGCGGGCGAAGACCGGGAAACCGGGGCCCCTCGCGGGGCTGAGCGAGCAGGAACTCGTCCTGCTGGACCTGCTCGGGGAAAGCCTGACGAACCGGCAGATCGCCGAGCGGATGTTCCTCGCGGAGAAGACCGTCAAGAACTACGTGTCCCGCTTGCTGGCGAAGCTCGGCTTGGAGCGGCGGTCGCAGGCGGCGGTGCTGGTCACCGGGATCCACGACGCGGAGCGCCGTCCGGGCGGCTAGTGGCGAACGGGTGCTCGTCGCTGATCACGACGTCCTCGAGCGGGGTCCGCGCCGACGACGGCACCGCGGTGCCGTGACCGAGCCGCAGCATGATCTGGGGCCAGAGCCCGCCGCCGAGCAGCTGCCGCAGTTCACGCCGGGTCGTCGGCTCGGCCATCGCCTGGGAGGAGAGGGCTGCCGAGATCCCGGCGGCGGCGGCCGTCAGCAGTACCCGCTGCATGGCCTGGCCGGCCTGGAGCCGGCCGAGGGGGGTGTCGTGCAGCGTGCCGACTACCACGACCAGCCGGCCGGGGTCAACGTCGAGGTCGTTCCCGCCACCCGGTCCCGGTGTTCCGGGCGAGACTTCCGTGCGGCGCATGATGTCGCGCAGCTGCGGCACCTGGTCGGCGGTGATGGTGGCCAGCCAGGCGCGTTCCACTTCGGCCGCCCGCCGGAGCTGCCGCTGCACCGCGTCGGGGACGACGGCGGCGGTGAACGGGCGCCGGTTGCTCTGCCGGCCGGCGATGGCCGCCACGAGCTCCCCGTCGTGCGGGGTGATCGTCTCGTAGCCGTTCGGCTGTACGACGGCGAGCAGCTCGGGCCGCCCCGCCGTGGGCAACAGCCGGACGTCGGCGTGGCTGCCCTGCGCCTTGATCGCCAGCCGGAGGTTGAGCAGCGCCGCGCCGCAGTCCAGCATTCGTTCCCGTTGTTCGCTGTCGGTGCCTGTGGTGAGCGGATCCGCGTACAGCTCGACGGAATCCGGGGTGCACTGGAACCGCCACGGCCGGGCGGACCGCAGCGGCGGGGGAGCCGTGGCCGCGAGGAGGACGGCGTGCACCTGGCTCGCGCTGAGGTGGCCGACGGGCATGACACCGGTCTTCATGGACGGCTCCGAACTCCTGGATTACTGGATGCGCTTTCACCGTCTGCCCGGACAGCGGGCTCCGCCCAGTGCCGAACGGCCCCCGCCTCCGGGCGAAGGTCGTCGGTTGCGACCCGGATCGGGACCGCTGTGTCACAGTGGTGGCATGCCCGAGGAAACGACGTCGGGCCGGGACCGGATGGACGCGCTGCCGGCGGCCGTCCTCGCCTTTTCCGCCGGTCTGGAGCTCGAGACGACGCTGCACCGGATCGTCACGGCCGCGGCCGGCCTGGTCGGCGCCCGGTACGGCGCGCTGGCCCTGCTCGACGAGGACGGCCGGACGACCGCGTTCGCCGTGACCGGCGTCGACGACGCCACCCGGGAGCGGCTGGGCCCGCCACCGGACGGCCACGGGCTGCTCGGCGCGCTGGTGACCGGCCGGGCTCCGGTGCGCCTGGCCCACCTGGGGACCGGTGAGTTCCCGCCGGGCCATCCGCCGATGGGGGCGTTCCTCGGCGTCCCGCTGCCGGTGCGGGGCGAGGTCCTCGGACGGTTGTACCTCAGCCGCGAGCAGCCGTTCACCGCCGACGACGAACGGGTGACCGTGGCGCTGGCCGCGGCGGCCGGGATCGCGGTCGACAACGCGCGGCTTTACGAGGAGAGCCGGAGCAGGCAGCGGTGGCTGGAAGCCACCGGGGAAATCTCCGCCGAGCTCCTGGGCGGCACGGACGTCCGTGAGGTGCTGCACCTGATCGCGACCCGGGCCGCCGAGCTCACCGGCGCCGACGACGCGCTCATCGCGTTGCCCGAGCAGCCGGGTGGGGCACTGGTCGTCACGGTGTGCGCCGGCCCGGACGCCGATGTGCTGGCCGGTCGCCGCATCCCGCTCGACGGGTCGACCTCGGGCGCGGTCCTGCGGGACCACGTGCCGCGCAGTGTGCCGAAGCTGACGTACGACCTGGCCGGCGGCCTCGGCGTGGACCTCGGGCCGGCGCTGGTGGTGCGGTTGCGGTCCGGCTCGCGGTCCGGCGCGGCGGTGCTCCTGGCGATCCGCGGCCGCGGGGCGGCGCGGTTCGCCGAGCACGAGCTGCAGCTCGTGTCCGCCTTCGCCGACCAGGCCGCGCTGGCGCTGCGGGACGCCGAAAGCCAGGCCGCCCGCCGGGAGCTGGACGTCGTGGTGGACCGCGACCGGATCGCCCGCGACCTGCACGACCAGGTCATCCAGCGGCTCTTCGCGGTGGGCCTGGGGATCGAGGGCACCCGCCGCCGGTCCGATTCGCCCGCGGTCACCAGCCGGCTCACCCAGCACATCGACCAGCTCCAGGACGTCATCGAGGAGATCCGCAGCGCGATCTTCGCCCTGCAAGCGCAGCCGGGAGCCGGGCGGGGCCTGCGGGCCCGCCTGCAGAACGCGATCGCCGACACGACCGCCGACTCCGCGATCCGCACGACGGTGCGGCTGTCGGGGGCGTTCGACCGGGTGCCCGCCGGTCTGGCCGAACACGCCGACGCGGTCGTCCGCGAGGCGGTCACCAACGTCCTGCGGCACGCGAGGGCGGCCGAACTGGCGGTCACCGTGTCCCTGGAAGGCGACCTGGTCGTCGAGGTGTCGGACACGGGGGTCGGGATGCCGGAAGCCGTGGCCCGCAGCGGACTCCGCAACCTCGAGCAGCGCGCCGCGGAGGCGGGCGGATCGTTGCGGCTCGACCGCCCGGCCGGAGGTGGCACCCGTCTGGTGTGGACGGTCCCCGTTCCCTGACGCCGGGGGATCCCGTGGACGTCACCGACCGGGTGGTCCGCCCACGGGCTGGTCACACGAGCTGCAGGTCGGTCGTGAACTTCAGGGTGGGGTTGTGGAGTGACTTCTCGTGTGGGACCGCCGCAGCTGATCGTCAGGCAGTTCGTTCTCAGGTAAGTGGTCTTCACGAACGTAGACGTTCCTGGCGAGTCCGGATGCCGTCGCGCTGTGTGCGTCGGGCCGTGCGTATGCCCTGGATCGCCGGGAAAGTCGCCTCGTCCACGAGCGCCGGATGTGACTGTCGGGTGGGAAGACCGTGGTGGGCCGGGCCGGTTGTGCCGGCGCTGTGCCGGTTCACACCTGCCGCCCTGTGTACCGCGGATTCTCGAGGATGCCGACCACCGTGCGGACGATCGACTCGTGCCTCGTCCGGTGCCGGTTGCGGTCCCGGTCGGCGCTCGAGGGGCATGGGACGCCGCGGTTGCCCGCCTGGGCGCCCGCGAGTACGACCCGGTGACCGGCCGGTTCGCCTCGGCCGACCCGGTGCTGGATTTCGACGATCCGCAGCAGCTCAACGGGTACGCCTACGGCAACAACTCGCCGGTGACGAACTCGGACCCGAACGGCCTGTACTGGAAGACCGTCTCGGTGGCCAAGCGGACCGCGGTGACGACGTTCGTCTGGGCGCTCTACATCGTCGGGCTGTTCATGCCGGTCGTGATGCTGGTGGCGGTGACTTATTGGGTTGTGCAGGTCTTCTAATACCGGATCTGGATCGACCCGCCGTGGGCGGGCGGTGGTGGGGCGGGCGGCGGGTGACGCCGAACAGCAGGCACTGAAAGAGGCGGGCCTGAGCCAAGCCGAGTACGAGGAAGCCAAGAAGGCGGCGGCGGACAAGCGCAGCTGGATCGACGTGGCGATCCAGGTCGGTGGCGACATCCTGCAGGAGATCATCGGTGTCAAGGGCGTTGTCGACAACTGCATCAAGGACTTCAACCTGGCCGGCTGCGCCTGGGAGATCCTGACCTCGCTGCCATGGGGGAAGGTGCTCAAGGGCGGCAAGATCGTCGACAAGATCGTGTCGGCGTTCAAGGACACGCTGACGTGGATGCGCCGCCGCGACAAGGCGGCAGCGGATCTGCGGCGGGTCGAGCAGGCCGAGGAGCGCCTGTCGAAGGTTTCGTGCAACAGCTTCGCGCCGGGCACGCTGGTCCTGATGGCGGACGGGAGCCGTCGTCCGATCGAAGAGATCCGGCTTGGGGACCGGGTGCTGGCCACGGACGTTTCGACGGGCCGAACCACCTCACGCGAGGTGGTCGCGACGATCATCGGCCAGGGCTGGAAGCACATGGTGCAGATCTCGGTCGCGGGTCAAGCCCCGATCGTGGCCACCGACGGTCACCCGTTCTGGGTGCCTTCGCAGCGTGGCTGGGTGGATGCGGAGGCCCTCCGGGCGGGCGATGACCTGCTGGTGGCAGGTGGGGCCGTGGTGACGGTTTCAGCGGTCCGCGAGCTGACTCGGCCGGCGCGGGTCCACAACCTGACGGTGGACGCGGACCACACCTTCTGCGTCGAGGCCGGGGAGCGTCCGGTGCTCGTCCACAACGACAATTGCCCGAAGGGCAAGTTGTCCGACCCCCTGCCCAAGGGCATGAACAACAAGATCGCCTCTGCCTACGACGATGTGAAAGCCGGAAAGCTGACGTCGCATGACACCTACTCGGGACGCGAGTACCCGTGGTGGGGCGGAGCCAAGGAAGATCCAACGGTTCAGCGCGCCGCACTTCCCTGATTCGGGCTGGAACTGAGGAGTCGGCAGCGGTCGTGCGCGTCCAGCGGTGACGGGAAGGGAAAGGGGGAGTCAGGTGGAGTCCGTTGAGAGTGGTGCGCTGTACCGCCTGGTCGACGGGAGCGGGGGCAACCTGCTCGTCGGGGCCGAAGAGCTGGACGGTTTCTTCGTCTCTCCGGGCGACGACTCGTCGGAAGTCGCGTTCTTACGGGCGCGCCTCGGTGAGAGACCTCCGCGGCGCGTCGAGGACGCGGTCCTCGAGGTAGTGAACACACAGCGCGAAAGGATAGGTGAGTACCTCGTCGGAGGGGTGATTTTCGGTGACTCCGGTACGGCGGACGCGCGGGGCGAAGTTCCCCGCGTTTCGTTCCGGTACTTCGGCGACCGGTGTGAGTATCCGGAAGCAGCCGGGATTTGGCCGCGGTGGGCGTCGGGACGGCCGCTGCTGACGGGCGAGTGGCTTCAACGCCCGGGCGGCCACCACCAGGCTTGGCTGCACGTCGTGCGGAACTCGTGGTTCGCCACCGGTCACGGTGCTGTCAGGTACGGGAACGCGGAGGTGATGACCCTCGACGGTGCATCGACTGTGACGAAGGCCGGCTTTTACTGTGCGTTGGGCGAAGCCGCCAACGGTCCGGGGGGCTACTTCGGTTCGAATCTCGACGCCCTCGCCGATTGCCTCCGCTCGAGTCCGGTGGGGACGCGACCGGTCAGGCTCCTGTGGAAAGACTTCTCCTCCTCTGAAGAGGCACTGGGGAAGCAGTTCGTGAGCGCGATCACGGCTGTCTTGGGTGAGTTCGGCGTGGTCGTCGAGGTTCGATGACTCCGGACGACATGGGTGAGGACAGCAGGGGCGGTTTGCCCGCCGCACTGTCCCGGTCGAGTTCTTCGAGTCCCGAACCGCCGCCCACGTCGCCGGTGAGATGGTCGACGTGATGCCGGGCGACTTGCTCGCCTCGGAGGAGATCGCGCTGCTGGACCGGGCGCTGGTGGAGTGGGGTGGTCCTGCCCGGTGTAGTGACGAGCTGGTCGCGGCGGAGATCGTCTTCGTCGGTGATCCGGCGGGTACGGGGTGCGAGTGGCCGACGACGACCGGGCTTGACGGTGTGGTGACGCTCCCGACTTTGCGTGGAATCCAGTGGAATCCAGTGGAAGCTGGGGGAAGGTTGTTCGCGCGTACTACGGGAAGCGGCCGAGCGAGGCGTGACAGAAGAGATCCGGTGGTTGAGTGAGTGGTTCTCGAGTCAATGCGACGGCGACTGGGAGCACGAGTTCGGCGTCCGGCTCGAGACGTTGGACAATCCGGGTTGGAGGCTGCGCGTCGACATCGTGGGCACCAGTGTGGAGGGCCGAGTGCTGCCGAGGTCGAAAGTGGACCTTGGAGCGGGTCGTTGGCTCTGGACGTCAGCTGACGGGACAAGTTACGAAGGGTCCTGTGACGTGCGGTCGCTGCGTGAGTTGGTCGCTGCGTTCCGGGGGTTCGTGTCGTCTCTGGGGTGAGGAACGGTCATGACCGAGCAAGCGAGTGGTATGCGACGCGCCGCGTTCCGGTGAACCGAAGTCAACGATCCGGCGTACGAGGCGCTGGTCACGCTAGAGCGGGCGACTGAGCTCGACGCGGCCATCGGGCGCCTCGCCGCGCTCCGACGATTGAGCTCATGGCGCGCAGCAGGCTCCGGCCGAGCCGCTCGATGGCGTCCCGGTACAAGCCGTCAGCCCGCTCGCCGGTCGTCATCAACGCCCGGGACCGGGCGACGATGCCCTGAGCCGCGTCGTTGGGCAGGTGGACCGTGGCCTCGAGCACGTGGTGGAGGGCGTCCTCCGCGACTGCCGTCCGGCCGGCTCGGATTGCGGCTTTGAGCAGCTCCACCGCGGCCCAGGCGGACAGATACATCCGGGGGTGGTAGTCGACGGCCGCGCGCGCGGCGACCAGCGCTTCTTCGTACTGGCCGAGCCCGTTGCACAGAACGGCGCGGGAGAAGTCGCAGCGCTCGGTCACCGTTCCCTGCCCGGCCGCCGTGGCCTCGGTCAGGACGGCCTCGATCACCGCCCGAGCCTTTGGCGCCGTCTCCGGCCGCATCGGTTTCCGCGATCGCTTGCGCGACGTCGGCGAAGTCACCGCACCGCACCCCGGCTTGCGCGAAGACACTGCACCCGGCCGAGGTCGTACCCGTTCGCCCAGTACTGGACCAGCGCCCGGATCGTCGCCAGCTGCACCCCCTGGGAGCGATCGCCCACGAGCTCCCGGCTCGGCCAGCGCGTCGCCGCCAGCCGGTGGCGTAGGTCGTCGAGCGCCCCTTTGCGGAAGGACACGGTGAACGGTCGGATCGCGTGGCTCGTTTGCTGCTCGAGCGTGGTCATCTCATGCGCGGCCTTTCCCTCGAATTCCGGCACGAACGGATCCGGGTACGGGAGGCGGTATGCCCCTCGCCGGCTCTTCGGATGTGCACCAGCGTGGCAACCCGCTCGGGCGATTCGCGCCCGTGGAAGATCCCGGTCGACACACTGGGGCAGGGCCCCAGGGGGCGCCCGGGTTTTGGTGAGTCGGACCATCGACCCGGTTCGGAACGGGCAGTTCGTTCGGCTGGGGCAACCTGGACGGCCCTTCTGGGCGTCAGTCCGGCACGGGAACGCCGGGAGGTCGCTTTGGATGTGCCGTCGAATGTTCTGCTGCCGGGTGAGCGGTTGCTGTGGTCGGGACGGCCACAGCGTTTCACCCTTGCTCGGTTCGACTGGCTTCAGCTCGTCTTCGGGCTGTCCTGGTTGATCGCGACCATCGTGGTCCCGGTGGCCAGGCACCAATCGCTGTCGTTCTTGGCCTGGGTCGTCGGGGTGGGAGGTGTCGCGTCCCTCTGGGTGCCGGTCGTCGTCAGGTTGCGGGGGCGGCGCGGTGTCGAGTACGTCGTGACCGACCGGCGGATCGTGCTGGCCGATCGCTTCTCGGGGAGGACGCGCGCATCGGCGTATCTGGGCACGTTGCCGCCGCCGGTGGTCCGGATCCGGCGAGACGGCAGCGGAACCATCGTCTTCGGCAGGTTCTCGCGTGCCCGTGTGATGCCCCCTCCTTCGTTGGGGCCCCTGGTGTTGACGGGACTGGTCGCCGTGCCGGAGGCCGGGCGTGTTCGCGATCTGATCGCGTGGGCGCAGGCCGGGCAGGCCTGACCTCACCCGGCATCCGCCCATCGGCGTGAGCGTGCGTCGTGGCAGGATGACGGGCACCTTCCGCGCCGCACCGGTCAACGAGCTGAAATCCGCCGAGTTTCGATCACCTTGGTGTTGTAGTAGGCACCGTTCACGACCGTCGTCTCGACAAGGACCTCGAAATGTTTCATCTTTTTCAGCCTGCGGAGGAGCTTCCGGTCTCCGAGTTTCTCCGCTGCGGCTGCGGTGCCATGTTCCCAGCAGCCCGCCACGATGACGATTTCCGACGTATCCGGAGCCAAGGGGTTCGGCGTCCGGATGATCAAGGCGTGGTCTCTGACCGGATAGCCTGACTCCTCGTACTGCGGCGCCAGCGTTCGGCCTGATCTCAGGTCGTTCACGACGTGCGCCTCGTGGTCCGGATCTTCGGCGAAAGCGTAGGAGACTACTCCGTCCAGCTTCGCCAGCATGGTCCTCGTCACGTCGTTAGCCACCGGCCCGCCGATCAGGACGAGGTCGGAACTCAGTTCACGCGGGGTCAATTGCTTCGACTCGGTGATCTTCCCGGCGAAGCCCAGCTTGCGGAGCTGGGCTTCGATTTCAACGAGGGCCTGGATGTCACCCATGCCGACCACGCCGGCTCTGGCCCACCGTTGCCGCGGTCCGAAGTCGTGGGCTCCCAGGACGATCAGCGGGTGGCGGCCACCCAGCGCCCGCCAGAATCTGCGCGCACGGACCAGCTTCAGGCGTCGTCTCGCGGTCGTCGTCGACCAGACCAGCACGCCCCCGATGGCTGCCGCGATCAGATTGCTGGAGATGTCGGGGAAGGCTTGGACCAGCCAGCCACCGATTCCTCCGACAGCCGGCTCCATTCACAACACCCCCATCGACACGAGTCCGCTTACCCAGTCGCACTCAGCCTAGGTCCTGTTACTGCCTGCTTAGCTGCTCGGTCAGCACCGCGCGGAGCTTGCCCGGGACACAGCAGCTGCACCCGCCGCCATCAGCCACAGTTCGGCCGCGTCGGTTATAGCACGCTCTGCGGCCTGAGCGGGTGTCGGTATAGCAGGTCGAGTAGATGGTCAACATACTGAAAGTGGTGCACCAGCGAGGTGCCCAGTGGCTATTCGTTATGCCCATAGATTTCCAAAACAGTAGTGAGTGCAGTAGCCGCGTCTTCGCCGATAGCTCCTCGAACTGCCTCGTCAAATCTTTGTGCCCCTACCACATCGCGCAGGGACTGAAGTCGGCGAAGATCAAAAACCTGTTCGTGCAGATTCAGCTGAACGCGCACGTGGGCGGCGTGCGCGTGATGCGCGACAGCACCGATATGGTCGTTCATTGCTTCAGCGAGAGTTCCAAGCTGACTGGTTGTGATGGCCATGCCGGGGCGGTCGCCGAGCTCTTCGTCGATGGTAAGTGCGTCGGTGTAGCGGCGTTCGGCTTCGGTGTAGTCACCCCGGGCTTGGGCAAGGATGCCGAGTTGGTAGTAGGTGATGGCCATGCCGGCGCGGTCGCCGAGCTCCTCCAGGATGGTGAGTGCGACGGTGTAGCGGCGTTCGGCTTCGGTGTAGTCACCGCGGGCCCGGGCAAGGATGCCGAGCTGCCCGTAGCTGCGGGCCATGTCGGCGCGGTTGCCGAGCTCCTCGTTGATGGTGAGTGCGTCGGTGTAGCGGCGTTCGGCTTCGGTGTAGTCACCCCGGTCCTGGGCGAGGGTGCCGAGTTGGTGGTAGGTGCTGGCCATGCCGGCGCGGTCGCCGAGCTCCTTTTTGATGGTGAGGGAGTTGGTGTAGCGGCGTTCTGCTTCGGTGTAGTCACCCCGGGCTTGGGCGAGGGTGCCGAGTTGGTGGTAGGTGATGGCCATGCCGGGGCGGTCGCCGAACTCCTTTTTGATGGTGAGGGAGTCGGTGTAGCGGCGTTCTGCTTCGGTGTAGTCACCCCGGGCCTGGGCCAGCATGCCTAGCTGCCCGTAGCTACTGGCCATCCTGGCGCGGTCGCCGAGCTCCTCCAGGATGGTGAGTGCGTCGGTGTAGCGGCGTTCGGCTTCGGTGTAGTCACCCCGGGCTTGGGCGAGGATGCCGAGTTGGTGTTGCCACGGTACTTGCTGATCTACTGTCCGTGCCAGGACAGCGAGTGTGTGATGGATAAGTGCCAGTTCGTGATCCCAGCCGCCCACAGCATGAAGTCGGCGAGCGATGGTCCAACTAATTGCTTCTGCCTCGTCTAGTTGGTCGCCTGCGATGAGGTGGTGGCGCGCTTCCAGAGCGTCGTGCAGATCCGCCTCGCGGTCCTGAGGCCAGACCCTGATGCGCCAGTTCCAGTATTCCGCGGCCTTGCGGTGCGCTTGCCGCAGCTCGTCGTCGCGGCAGCGGCGTTCGAGAGCGGAGGCGGTCCAGCGATGCACGAACACCACCCCGGCCTCAGAATCCACGGTCAACAGACTGGTCGCCGCCAATGCCGCTACGAGGTCGCCAAGGTCGTATGAAGATGACCGTGGTGGCATCGGCACAGCCGCGAGCTCGTCGAGATCGGATTGAACCTGGGCCAGCACGTGCGCCGGCAGCTTGCCGATATCAAACTCGGCCAACGGGATATGTTGCTGCTCAAGCACATCCGAGATGTGTTGCTGTGCGCCTTCATATTCCGGTACATGTGCGGCGTCCTCGTCGACGTCGCCGATCTGGAACAGCAGCGCATCAAGGCCGAACGGTTCCCGGTAGACGGATGCGCCGAGCAGCAGCTCGCGTGCACCGGGGTGCTTCTCGAGCGTGCGCAGGAGTGCGTCGAGCAGAACGTCATCGGCGATCAGCGTCACCGTCTGCGCCAGCGCAGCGTCGAGCGTGTCGGCAGTCACGGCAGCTTGAGCCTTGGGGTGGGCCTGCAGCGCCTTGCTCAGGCGTGCGGTGACGTCGTGGTAACGGGCGTGGCCGTGGTTGAGGAGGGCGTCGAGGTATTCGAGGCTGCGGGGATGCCCGCCGACCAGTCGCCACACCTTCTCGAGGTCGTCATCGTCCAGCCGGTCCAGTGCCGGCAGCGACCAGATCAGCTTGAATGTCTCGGCCATCGACATCGGCCCGACCAGCGAAGACCGCAGATGCCGGTGCGCGTCGCCGGGCAGGCTGAACTCATAGCGGGACGTGACCAGCAACCGGCTCTCACCCGGATCCGTAGCCCAGCGCGCCAGCAGATTTGCTAGCGCGTCGTCGCCAAGCCGGCGGTTGGTGAGGTTGTCTTCGAAGTTGTCGAGCACCAGCAGGACCGGGACCTGACTGAACACTTCTTCGCATAAGGCGAGGAACCGGTCTTGCCACGCCTCGCTGACCTGGCTGGCATAGCCGACAATGCGCAGCAGCTGTTCGTAGCCGCCCTGTGTCGCCAGATGACGGCGAAGCGCGCCGGTCACCGCGGCGAGCACGTCATCCACTGACACTTCGCCCGTACAAACGGCGACCACCGGAAACTGCAGATGTTGTAGAAGTTCCGCGGCCAAGGTCGTCTTCCCGACGCCGCCGATACCGTGCAGGACGACACCGCTGACCGCACGCCCCGCAAGAGCGGCCGGCAGAGCTCGCTGCTCGCGACGACGGCCGACGAACTCGCCGTGACCACGCCACAGCAACCCACCCACCGACCTGCTCCTCGGCCACGACACCCGTTCCTGCTCTGCCGGATCAAACACCCTCATCGAGCCGGAACCCGCCAGAACAGTGACGACGCTCCATTCGTCCAGCGCCGCCAGGATGCTCTCTCGCGGATGCTCCGAGGCCGCCAGGTACAGCTGGACGATCCGGCGGGCATCGGCGACCGCGGCGACCACGTCCGGGACCGACGACTGCGCGAGTTCCTGATAGACGCGGGCGAACAGCGCGGTGGCGTACCAGTCGGTCACCGAGGTTTCGGTCCCGATGATGGCGCTCGCGCCGTGCTCGATCAGGTTTGCCGCCAGCGACGGCGCTCCTTCCTCGCCGGGAACGTCGGTGTAGCAAGCGGCCAGGCAGATCACCGGCGGCATCATCCCCGGCGGGACCGCCTCCTCCACCAACTCCTCTCCAGTCACCGCCCGCGCTGCGCCGTCGTCGTCTTCGAGCACGAGGACACCGGGGCCACCATGGCATGACAGGTGCAGAACGTGCGCTGGTGCCTCGTCCAGGGCGGCGCGGATTGCCGCGGTCGTCGCGAACGGCACCACCCGCACGTCCGCGTCACCGGCGCGGGCGCCGCGGACCGCGGCGACCACGTTGCGGAGTTCGCGTTCGTAGTCCAGCAGCGCACCGCCGCCGCGTTCCGGGGCGGAGATCGCGACCAGGATCCGCAGCGGCCCCGGAATCTTGCGGACCTTCGGTGCCTGCACCTGACGGAACACGGTGACCAGCGGACACAAGGCCAGCGGTCGCGACGTCACCGGGTCTGGCAGCGACTCCCACGGCAGTCCAGGCCATCCCGGCGCGTCGATGCCGAGACGGACCGGCACATGTTCGGTTGTGGCGCGCCGCAGCATCCGCGCCAGCGCGTCCGCGATCGGCGCGGGCAGGAACGATTCCGCCAGCAACTGCCCGGCCCGCCGCAGCGACACTGCTCCTATCGACTCGGCACGTTCCGCGTCGGGCGCGATCGTGCGGTCCACGGCGCCGGCGCCGGCGCCGGCGCGGGCCCGGGCGCGGTGCGCGTCGCCCAGCACGGCAGCAAGGCCCTCGCTGACCCCGCGATGGGGTGCCGTGATGGCGATGTTCGGGCCGGTCAGTCGGACCTCGGTCTCCGACATCGACAGCACCAGATCGACGGCCTCGCCCAGATCCGGCGCGCCGTCGACCACGACGTCAACGACGCCGGCCAGGAGGTTCTCGATGTCTTCAGTGCGGGCCACCCACACCGAATGCTCCAGCCAGCCGTCCGCCGCGTTGTAGCGGGCCGACACGACCCCGACCACCCGATCGTCGGAGATCCGCCGGACTGGGGCGCCGCTCATGCCTTTCATGACGTCTTTCGCCGACAACCGTCCCAGCGGGACTTGCCGGTCCCGGGTCGTCCCGCCCGCCCAGTGTCCGGGTGCGTCGAGGTGCCGGTACTCGTGTTCGGGGTCGTCTACCTCGACGACCCCGGTGACCACGACGGGATCGTTGAGTTCCGTCCAGTCGGTCGCGAACCACCCGGTCACCGACCCGGGTAACGGCTGTGACGCCCGCAGTACGGCTAGATCGTGCAGCGGATCGGTCCGGATGACCTGCGCTGTGGTGGGTTCGATCGCGCCGTTGAGCGCGTCGATGCTGACCGTGTCGTGTTCGGCGCCGCGGCCGAGATCGTTCAGGACGTGCCACGCCGTGACCAACACACTCGGCGACACCTGGAAACAGGTACCTACCGAGGCACCCTCGTCATTGAGCACCCGCCCCAGATAGGCACGTATGCGCGAGTCCGGCGGCATCAGGGTTACTTCGCAGCGTCGGGCTCGTAGGTCAGCTTCACCTTCAACGTTGCGTCCACAGAGCCGCCCGCAACGATCACATTGCCCTTGGCCGAAAACCCGAGCCCGAACTCGACCTCCAGCTTTGTTGGCCGCGCCGACTCCGCCGTCAGCTTGCCCAGCACCTCGACCGTCGACGCCGCCGCACCCACGATCACCTCATGCGCGCGACCGAACGCATCCAGCGCCTTCGCGCCAGCGTCTCCGAGCTTTGACGTCGGTTCCGTCCCCGCCACCGGCACCGTCGCTACCAGTACTTCGACCCCACCGAAACGCATCGGCACAACCTGACCAGCCACCGTGGCTCCTCCCTCGGGCTACCACAAACAGTCGCTTCTTCCGTCCGCACTGTTACGCAGGGTGCTGATCAACACCAGTGCCGTGGGCAGATCGCGTCCGCTCTTCGGCACGAGCGGGCATATCGGCTACTGGCAGACGACCGGTGCTTCACAGGTGCGCGGTTACGCGTCCGGCTCCCAGGCTGCGAGCTGCTCCACCGGCTCGATGTCGCCGGTGATTTCCAGGCTGTCGAGCGGGACGTGCTCGTAGAAGCAGAGGACCAGTTCGCTTGCTGTTCCTCGCATCGCCGCGTCGCCCGGTTCCGCGTCGGCGGCGAGGTCGCCGCGGCGGACGCCGTCGGCGTCGAGGGTCAGGCGCCAGGAGCGGCCCTCGGTGGTGTGCAGGTCGATGGTCGCCGGGGTGAACGGCCAGGGGACAGTCGTCGCCGAGACGGTGGTCAGGAACTCGTCGACGCCCTCGACCGCGACGTCGGTCGGCAGCGGCTGCGCGGCCCCCCGGGTGAGCTGGGCGTCGTAGGTGTGGACGGCGATCTCCTGGAGCTGGTGCCGGGCCACGGCCCCGCTGGTCTGCGGGGCCTGCGAGCGGGGCCACCACGTCCAGCAGCCGCGATCCGGGCCGGCGGCGCGCAGCGCGCCGAGCGTGAGTTCGGTCGACTCGGCGAGCCAGGCGTCCAGGGCTTCGAGGTCGCGGGGCGCGCTCGGGGCGGCCTTCGGGTCCGTCTTCGCCGGGGGCTCGGCGCCCTGTCGGTGGCCGGTGAGGGTGAGCCGATCCTGCTGTTGCACGGTTTTCCGCAGAGCCGGGCGTCCTGGACCGGTGGGAGAGTTCGATGGCACGCCAGCGGGACGAGCGGATCGACCAGGCCGTGCTGGCCGCCGTCACCACGCTCTTGCGCGAGGTCGGCTACCCGGGCCTGACCATGGAGGCCATCGCCCAGCGCGCGGGCACCACCAAGCCCGCCGTCCGCCGCCGGTGGAAAAGTCAGAAACACGTCGTCGTCGCCGCGCTGGCCGAGGAGCGCGCCGGGGTCGTGGAGGTCGACACCGGGTGCACCTGCTGTGACCTTTTCGGACATCTCGAGGCGCTCCGGCTCGGGATGGCCGACCTGGCCGACGATCCGGAACTGCGGGAGACCTTTCTCGCCGTCGTCTGGGAGCCTCGCCGGGAGGCGTGCGTCGAGTCCTTGAAGAAGGGTGAGGCGCGTGGGGAGATCCGCCCCGGACTCGACGTCGTCCTCATCGACCTCTTCGCCGCTCCGGTCGTGTTCCGCGTGCTCTTCGGGCATCGGAAACTCGACCAGGAGTTCGTGCGGGACGTCATAGGCGGCGTCCTGTCCGGAGTGGGCACGGCCGACGGCGGCCGCCTCTGTGCGCACATCGGTCCTTGATGGACATCAGCGGTTCGTCGCGCCCGACCTGGTCAGTGCCGGCTCGGGGAAGCCGTGGTCTCGGCGACGAACTTTTCGGCGACGTCGCGCAGTTTGACGTTCTGGTCCTGTGACGCCTTGACGAGCAGGTCGAACGCGTCGTCGGACGGGATGCTGTGCAGGGCCATGAGGATGCCCTTGGCCTGGTCGATCACCGCGCGGGAGTTGAGCGCGGCGCGTAGTTGTCCCATGGTCTCGCGGGCGGTGTGGTGCCGGAGGGTGCTGCGCAGCGCGGATTCGGCGGCGGCGGTGTAGAGGCCCAGCAGCGCGGCGTCGAGCGCGCCGAAGCTGTTGCCGCCGGTGTCGTAGAGGTTGAGTGAACCGTGGTAGTGGTGGTCGACGAACAGTGGGGCGGACAGGTAGGCGACGACTGAGTGTTCGTTCGCGGCCGCGGTGAATTCGGGCCATTGTGCTGCGGCTTCGGTCACCCTGACGCGTTGGAGTTCGCCGGTGCGGGCGGCCTCCAGGCACGGGCCTCGCCCGGCGTCGTACTGAGCCTGGTCGACGTGGTGCGCGCTGTCACCGGTCGCTGTCGCGGTGTACGGGGCGCCGTCGCGCAGCAGGGTGATGCTGGCGATTTCCGCGTCCGGCACCGCATGCATGACCTGCCGGCACACTCGCTGCAGAACGACCAGCAGTTCCTCTTCTTCGGCGATGGTGCCGGTCAGGCGATCCAGCGCGTCGGTCACGTCGTCCACTCTTCGTGCGGCGTCCCGCTCGGACAGCAGGTTGTCTTCCATGTCGTGCTCCCTCGCGGCGGGCTCGGCGTCTCCGACCACAGTAAGCGTCGCCTGGCGGCCCAGGCAGGGTGGGCGTTGATGCCGGGCCTCCGCTCACCGCGGCGGTCCTGCCGCACCGGACTCGGGAACGCGACTCGGCCACCTTGATCGCCGGGGTGTTATCGGGGAATCGCCGTGACCACAATGTTGTCCAGGTAGTTCCTCGTCTTTCGGTCGAACGTGCCACCGCAGGTGAACAACGTGACGCGAGGGCTGCCCTCGGTGTCGAAGTAGGTCCGCAGGTCGATGTCTTCCTTGGGAATCTGCTCGCGCGCGGTGACGACGTAAGTGCGTGTCTTGCCGTCGTCGCCAATGAGTTGCAGTGACGATCCGGGCCGCACTCGGTGCAACTGGAAGAAGGCGCCGGGGCCGGATTCCGCGCTGTCGACGTGGCCGCCGATGACCAGCGACCCGGTATTCGCGTCGAGTCCGGGGCCGTACCGGTACCAGCCGACGGCGCCTACGTCGCGGGGCGCGTCGAAGGCGCCGGTCTCGTCCACTCCCGCGGGCAGCACCGTCGCCGTCACGCCGATTTCCGGCAGCTTAAGCACCGTCGGGTTGATGACCCGCGTCGGCGTCGGCAACTCGGCGGCACTGGTCGGCGGTGCGGTGGTTTCCGGGGTGACCGAGGGCGGCGCCGTGGTGGCGAGGGCGACGACTTCTCGCTGTGGTTGTGAGGTCGACGCAACGGTGCCGGCCACCGCGAGGACGACTCCGGCGGCGACGAACGTCGCACCGAGGTGGCGGTGCGCCCCGGCGAACCGGGACGCACCGCCATGCGCGGGTCCGCTCATCGCGACGTCGGGTCCGGACGCCGGCGGACCAGCAGGGCGGTGCCGAGGAGCGCCAGCAGCACACCACCCGCGGCCAGGAGGGACCAGCCGCCGGCGACCTCGTCGGTAGCCAGACCGCCCGAGCCGGTCGGCATCGACGAGGGTGCGGAACCCAGGTTCTTGATCGTCTGGGCGGCGAGAGCGAGGGTTTTGGCGTCCGCGGAACCGATCGCATAGACGATCGTGGCCGTTCCGGCGGCCAGGTCGAGGTCCTTCGGCCCGAGCACGACGGTGGCGGTGCCGGCCAGGGTCACGTCGGCGTTGACGACGCCGGCGGGAAGGTCGGCCATGACTTCGTTCGGGTTCGTCAGCCCGGTGAACACCGGCTTTCCCGCGGCGCGCACGTCCACGGCCGGCGCGGCGGCGGTGTGCCGGACGACCACCCGGGCTTTGCCCGGCGCGGTCCGGCCGGTGTCGTTGACGAACGCGGTCAGCGCGGGCTTCGCCGCAGTGTCCAGGTGAGCGACGAGGCTGAGGTTCTTCCCGCCGGGGACGGCGAGGGTCTTGTTCTCCAGCAGCGCGCTGGAGACGGGCTCGCCGGGCTTGGTCAGCGCGACGTCGTAACTGCCCGCGGCCAGAGACAGCGGGCCGGCCACGCTCGCCGGTTGGAAGTTGTCGAGGGTCTTCTTCCCGTTGACGTAGACGTCGACCGGCTGGCCGGGGATGCCGTGGACGACCGAGACCATGGATTCCGTGGCCGCGCCGGCGGGAACCTGTGCCGAGAAAGTGGCCAGGACCCCGGCGGAGACGACCAGGGCGAGCGAACGCAGTGATCTGGGCATCGACTGCTCCTTCGGATCGGTGGCTCGTGCATCCGGTGGTTCGCCGCGGAGCGGGCGAACGGATGCGACGCGGAAGAAACAGCCGGTCGCCGGGGGTGAATCCGCCGGGGCCGCCGCGGGCGTACTGCTGTTCGCCGGGATCTGCCGGCCCGGGGACCGGAACTCGAGGTGCACGAGGATGCTGCTGGTGGAAGGTGTTGCGTCGACCGGGAGTGCGGTTACTGTGGCGCCCGTGTCCGATGACGCCGAGATGGCCGGCGAGCTCGCCCGCCGGTTCGCCGACGGGGAGCCGGATGCCTTGCGGGCCGTGTTCGACCGGCACGGCCCGGCGGTGCAGCGGCTGGTGCGCGCCAGCTTGCGTGACCAGGCCGACGTCGATGATGTCGTCCAGGCCACCTTCGTCTCCGCGTGGAACGGGCGGCACAGCTACGACCCGGACAAGGCCGGCCTGCTGGCCTGGCTGCTGGGCATCACCCGGCGTCGCATCGTGGACCTGCTGCGCGCCCGGGGCCGCCGGCAGCGCGACAGTGCCGCTGCCGCCGCGACGGCCCCGGCCGAGGCGCCCTCGGCGGAGTCCCCGGAGCGGATCGTCGACCGGTTGATCGTCGCGGACGGTTTGCGCCGGTTGCCGGACGCGCAGCGCGAGGTGCTCGAACTGGCCTTCTATGCTGACTTGACCCACACCCAGATCGCCGAGCGGACGGGCCTGCCGCTCGGGACGGTGAAGAGCCACCTGCGCCGCGGCATGCAGAAGTTGCGCTCCGATCTCGACAGCGCGCCGGAGGAGGTGCCCGATGACGCATCCCGATCGCGATCACCTCGTCCTGCTCGCCCTTGACGATCAGGAACCCGGCGCGGCGGACACCGCTCACCTCGACAGCTGCGCCGACTGCCGTGAAGAGCTCGAATCGCTGCGAGCGGTAGCGGGCCTCGGCCGTGAGGCGGCGGCGGAGACGGCTCTACCACCGGTGGCGGAGGCGGTGTGGGAGCGGATCGCGGCCGAGACCGGTCAGCCGTCGCTCGGGGCCGCGCGCGAGACGGCGGAATCGGCACACGATGCCGATCGTCGGGATGTCCTGCGGCCTCGCTTCAGCCGGGCCGTACGGTACGGCGTGGTCGCGGCGGCCGCCGCCGCGGTGGCCGCCGTGGTGACGGTGGCTCTCACGGGCGGTGGCCCGGATGAGGGCCGGGTGATCGCGCAGGCGCAGCTGAACCGGCAGGTGGCCGCGCCCGCCGAGGCAGCCGGTCAGGTCCGGATCATCGACAGCGGCGGCGGCTCGCTGCGACTCAAGCTCGAGCTGACCGGCATGCCGGCGCCGGCGGGCCTGTACGAGATCTGGCTCTACGACGGCAAGACCACCATGATTCCGCTCGGGGTCGTCGCCGGCACAGATGCCGACGTCGCCATCCCCCACACCCTGACGCTGCAAGCCTTCCCGATCGTCGACGTATCGGCGCAGCAGCTCGGGCAGCAGGAGCACGGCACCAGCATGGTTCAGGGAACCCTCCGCGTCGAAGGGCCGTAGCCGAGCGAGAGCGAAAGCCACCGCGAATTCTCGTCCGTGGTGCATCCGGCATGGCCGCTGTCGCCGTACCAACTGCGTCCGGAAGCATCGAGAATGGAGCTGTTATGCGTCTTCGCGTGGTCGGAGTATCGATTGCCGCAGCGGCGATCATGACTGGCGCCGTGGCAGCGCCGGCTCAGGCCGCTCAGCCGGCCGGCACCACGGCAGCGTTTCATGCCGCCTCGCACCACCACGGGTTCCACTTCGGGAAAGGCCGCACCGACCTGACGCTGGACCCGGCGGCCGCCGGCGCGCTCACCTCGCTCGGGGTGCGGGTTTCCCCGGTCCTCGCCAAGGTCAGCCACCCCGGCGGCAAGACCGTGTTCGGATTCACGATCGTCGGAAACCCCAAGGACGGCACCATCGAGCACGTCGGCGGGCTGCTGCTGCGCGCGGGCGGGACCTGCCTGTACCTGACCAGTTACACGATCGACCTCAACCGCGGCGTGCTGAGCGGGCGGGTCGACTTCGGCACCCGGGCCGACTTGTTCACCGTCGGCGCCGCGACACCCGATGGCGTCACGCTGGCGTTGACCGCCCCGGCGGCGGCGCTGCTGAACAAGACCTTCAAGGTCAGTGCCTTCACCGCCGGCCTGGTCATCGGGTACGGCAATCCCATGATCCGCAAGTAGCACCGGTTCTCGGCCGGGGGAGTGGCCTCGCCACTTCCCCGGCGATCTGGCCAGGAGATCACGATGGCTTCTTCGAACCTGCACGCTTGTCTCAGCCCATAGTCACGCCCGTTTCCCGGCCGACCGGCGTCAGCTGTAGGCGAACAGGTTCTGCTGGACGTCCGCTGCGCGGAACAGGTGATCGCGGGACCGCTCGAGCTCACCGCGCAGGCGGACGAGGTCGGCTTCGAGCAGGGATCCCTGCCACTTGCGGATCTTGCCGGCGACGATGACGGTCTCGACGTTGCTCCGGTCCATGAGCGACACCACGGCTCCAGGCACACTGTTGAGCGGGGTGACGTTGAGTGCGGTGGCGTCGAGCAGGACGATGTCGGCTTCTTTGCCCGGCGTCAGTGAGCCGGTCTTGTGGTCGAGACGCAGGTGTTCGGCGCCGTTGATGGTGGCGAACCGCAGGACATCCCGGACGGTGAACAGCTGCGGAGTGCCCGGTGCGGGCGCCGGGTAGTGGCCGGGCGGGGTGAAGCCTCCCTGGGCGAGGACGCTCTCGTTGACCAGCATGCGCTGCATGGTCATCGTGGAGCGCATGAGCGTGAAGGGGTCGGGTGCCATGGTGGTCTCGACGTCGGAGCTGAGAGAAGGTTCCAAGCCCAGTTGCTGCAGCTTCAGCAGCGGAGGGGTGCCGTGGCGCATGGTCATCTCGATCGGTGTGGACACCGAGACGTGGACACCGGCGTCGCGGACGCGCTCCCACGCGAAGTCCGACATGCCCGTCATGTGGATGAGGAGCACGTCCGGACCGAAGCCGATGTCTTTTCCGGTCCCGCCGCGGCCGTGGGCGAGGTCGTCGAGGAGCGGTCGCATGCCGAACGCACCCACGGCGTGGGCGGCGATCTGCAGGTCCAGCTCGCGGGCGATGCCCCAGGCGTTCGAATACAGCTCCTCGCCGAGGTAGAACTCGCCACCCATGACCATGGTCACCAGCTGGTCGTCGGAGGAGAACCACTGCTTGCGGACGCGGTAGGCGTCCTGGGGGTAGCGGGCTTCGGCGCGGCCGTCGCCTTCGAAATAGCCGAAGGCCGCGCGACGGCCGGCGTCGGCCAAGGCTTCGATCGCGGCGTCGGTGTGCTCGGGGGAGTGGTGGATCTGGGAGACGTCGAGCACGGTGGTGACGCCGGCGTCGAGCTGAGCGAGCCCACCGAAAAGCGTGGTGATGTAGACGTCCTCGGGCCGGTACACCGGCGCGAACCGCTGCAGGACGTGGCCGACATACGTGGGGTCCGCGCTCGGCGTGCCGGATCCGTCGTCGACCAGCAGGCCGTTGGCGAGGAACGAACGCAGCGCGGTTTCGAACAAGTGGTGGTGGGTGTCGATGAAGCCGGGCATGACGATGCGCCCGCGTGCGTCGACGACGTCCACCCCGGGTGCCTCGATCGCGGGAGCGATGGCGGCGATCTTGTCACCGTCGACCAGGACGTCGGCGATCTCGAAGTCGCCCACCTCCGGGTCCATGGACATGACGGCTCCGCCGCGGATGAGGTAGCGCCGACCCGGACGGCCGGTGTCGACCGGGGCGGTGGCGGGGTTCTCGGGCATGGCTGTACTCCTTCATGACTGGTTCGATGGGTTAGGAAGACGCGGGGGCGGCGCGCGGCGCCCCGGTGTAGCTGGGCAGCCCGGCGCCGGGCGGCGGGACCTGCCGGGCACCGACCGGGTTGCGCAGCACGCCGACGCCGGACGCTTCCAGCTCCACGACGTCACCGGCCTGGATCCAGCGGTCCAGTTCGAGACCGCAGCCGCCACCCACGGTGCCGAGCGCGAAGAACTCGCCAGGATGCACGGGTTCATCGAGGGAGGCCCAAGCCAGCACCTCGGCGAAGGAGAACTGCCGGTCGGCCGTGGTTCCGCTCGCCCAGGTTTCGCCGTTGACCCGGGCCGCCAGCCCGATCGACCATTCGTCGACTTCGTCCATGGTGAGCACGCTCGGCCCCATCGCGGTGCAGAAGTGCTTTCCCTTGGACGGCCCGATGGTCAGGCTCATCTCGAAGAACTGGATGTCCCGTGCGCTCACGTCGTTGAAGATCGTCACGCCGGCGATCAGGCGGCCCGCCTCGTCGGGAGTGAGGTTGACCCCGCCGCCCGAAGTGAAGAAGCCCAGCTCGAGTTCGAAGTCGAGTTGTCCGGTGTAGGACGGCCACAGCAGCGGATCACCAGGTCCGACGACCGTCTCGGCGTTGCCCTGGTAGCAGATCGGCATGGCGGTGAAGGCCGGTGGAACCGGTAGCCCGGATCCTGCCGCGTGGTCGGTGTAGGTCAGGTAGTCGCGGATGCGGCGCGGGCGGGGGACCGGTGCCAGCAACCGCACGTCGTCGAGGGGGAAGACCGCCGGTGTCCCGTCCGGCGCGCTCAGCTCGGGTCCGCGCTCGTCGGCGAGGAGCAGTGCGTGCGCGCCGAGGTCGAGCCCGCGAGCACCTTCTCCGAAGAAGGCCACCATCTCGGTGGGAAGGCGTGGTGCATCGCCCCGTGTGGCGCCCCGCAGCGCGCGGTCGGGGTCGACGACGACGTCGCCGTGCTGGATGCCCACCCGCGGCAGCTCGCCGGGGGCGACGTAGGTGACCAGGCGCATGGTTCCCCCGTTCGGTCAGCGGTACTGGAGGCGGGCTTGGCGGGGGACGTCACCGAAGTCGCCGCGGTGGAAATCACGGAAGGCCTGGGCGATCTCGTCCTCGGTGTTCATCACGAACGGGCCGCCGACGGCGACGGGCTCGCCGATCGGTTCTCCGCTGCAGGCCATGACGACGACAGGTGTGTCTCCCCGTGCCTCCACGGCGATCGATGAGACGAGCGCATGTGGGGCGGGGTCGGACCAGGCGATCTGACCGGCTTCGACAGCGTGTCCGGCGATCGACGCTCGGCCGGAGAGGACGTAGAGGAACGCGCGGTCGCGGCCGGGCAGGAGGTGGTCGAGCCGGTGACCCGGTTCCAGCGTGAGAATCGCGCCGGAAATGGGCCACTCGGTGACAGCGGGTCCGCTGAGCTCGCCCACCTGGCCCGAGATCACGTCGATCCGAGTCCCGTCCTGCTCGATGACAGGGCGTTGTCCGGCGAGCAGGTCCTGGTAGCGCGGACCGGTCAGCTTCCGGTCGGCGGGAAGGTTCACCCACAGCTGCAGGGTGTGTGCCCGTTCGTCGCGGAAGGCGAGCTCGCGGTGGATGATGCCGTGGCCCGCGGTCATCCACTGCACGTCGCCGGTGGTCAGCGCGCCGCTGTTACCGGCGCTGTCTCCGTGCTCGAGGACGCCGTCGACGACCAGGGTCACGGTTTCCACGCCGCGGTGCGGGTGCCATTCGAAGCCGGGAGAAGAGAACCAGTCTTCGCTCAGGACGAGGAAGGGATCGGTCAGCTCCGGACGGGCTGGGCCCATGACGAGGTACCGGTCGTCCACTTGGGCGTCCGGCCCCAGGTGCGTCTTGCTTTCGATCCGCGCGAGAGCGCGTTGCGGGATGGTCATCAGCGCGCCACGAAACGCTGCCGCAGCTCGCCGATTCCCTCGACCCAGCTGCGGAGCTCGTCTCCGGGCCGCAGGTACCGCTCGGGTTTCCGGCCCATGCCCACGCCGGCCGGCGTGCCGGTGAAGATCACGTCGCCGGGATAGAGGGTGACGACCGACGACAGGTGTGCGATCAGCTCCGGGACGGAGAAGATCATGTCGGCCGTTCGGGCCTTCTGCACTTCCTCGCCGTTGACCGTGCACCCGATCTCCAGGTCGTCGGGGTCGGGCAGCTCGTCCGGCGTCACGAGGACCGGGCCGGTGGGGGAGAAACCGGCGTGGGACTTGGCCAGGCTGAACTGCGGGACCGGGCCGCGCAGCTGCGACCGGCGCTCCGAAAGGTCTTGGCCCACGGTCAGCCCGGCCACGTGGCTCCAGGCGTGCTCGAGGTCGACGTCGCGGGCCGTCCGGGAGATCACCGCGACGAGCTCCACCTCCCAATCGACGGCCGCGGTCGGCAGGCGCACCACGCTGACCGGCCCGGAGAAGGAACTCGCGAACTTGGTGAAGACCGTCGGCTCCTCCGGGAGCTGGGTGATACCGCCCTCGGCGGCGTGGTCTGCGTAGTTGAGACCGATCGCGAAGACCTGCCGGGGTGCCGGCGCCGGCGAGCCGAGCGACGCCGGGTCCAGCTCGGCCGCGTCAAGGTGGTCGTCCTGTCCGGCTGCCCACTGCTTGAAGTCGTCGAAGACCTCGTACACGGCTTGCGGATCCGCGGCGAATCGGCCCTCGCTGGCACTGGCGACGTCGATGGCACGGTCGGCGATGAGGAGCTTCAGGCGTCCTCCGACATTGGCGATACGCATGGTCGATCAGGCTTTCTCGTGCGAGTCGGTCATCAGTTCCGCGAGGTCCTCGGGTTTCAGGAACGACGGCGGGGGCGGCGGTCCCCAGGCGTACAGGCTCTTCTCGCCGGCGATGACGCCGGGCTTCCAAAGCTGGTCGTCGACGATGCAGTCGAGGTCGGAGTAGTACTCGGAGAAGTTGCCGGCCGGGTCGCGCAGGTACCAGAAGAAGTTCGAGCCGATGTGGTGCCGGCCCAGCCCCCAGGTGTGCCGCTCCGGGTGACCTTCCAGCATCGCGGTCGCACCCCGGCCGACCTCGTCGACGTCGTCGACCTCCCACGATGTGTGGTGCAGGAAATTGACGGGCGCCTGCTGGACGAGGACGTTGTGGTGGTCGGTGGAGCAGCGCAGGAACGACGCGAGTCCGGGGGCCTCGTCGCTGACCTTGAAGCCGAGGCCTTCGGTGAAGAACCGCTGGGTCGCGGCCTGGTCGGCGGATCCGAAGACCACATGACCCAGCTTCCGGGGCCGGACCGGCTCCTGCCGCTCGACGCCGGGTGCCCGCACGTCGGGTCTGGTGACCGCGCCGGGCGTGTTGTACAGGGGAGCGGGCGTCGGCTTCTGCTGCAGCCGAGGCGCTATCGACACCACGACCTCGAGGCCGGTGACCGGGTCGGCGGCGCGGAGGGCGTCGCCTTCGCGCCGGGCATCGACCTCGAGCCGGTTCAACGACGCCTTGACGCGCTCCAGGTCGTCCGGGTCGTCGACGCCGACGCCGAGGGTCAGCAGCCGTCGGCGCGGGCTGTGCCTGATGTGCAGTTGGTCGCCTCCGTCCGTGGTGGCGAACCGGTGCCCGTTGCCCTCGCCGGAGGGAGTGAGCCCGAACTCCCGGTAGTAGCCGGCGGTTTCCTCGACGTTCGGCACGCCGACGGTGATATCGGTCAAGCGGTGCAGCCCCATCGATGGCCTCCTTGCTCAGCTGGGTGACGACCTCCGAGATTTCATACTCCACCGCAAACTCTCGATCGTCAACAAGAGAATCGATTCTGTGGGGTAGAGTGTGGTATCGTTGCCGGCATGGTGAAGCGTGCGGGTGGAGAGAGCCTGGCCGTGGCCGTGTACGAGCAGGTGCGGTCCGCGATCCTCAACAGCGGCGAACTCCTCCCGGGGCAGCGGCTGAAGCCCGCAGACCTCAGCGGCCGCTATGGCGTGAGCCTCAGCGTCGTCCGTGAGGCGCTCGGAATGCTGGCCGCCAAGGGGCTCGTGCGCATCGACCGCAACCGCGGCTTCCACGTCACCCCGCTGACCGAGGAGACGCTGGCCGACTTGACCGAGGCGCGGCTGATCAACGAAGGCGCGGCGGTGCGGCTGTCAGTGCAACGGGGCGACGTCAGCTGGGAGTCCGAAGTCCTGGCCGCGCACCACCGGCTGGCCAGCCAGCCGCTGTTCCTGCCCGGCGACCCGCCACCACGCAACGAGGAGTGGGCTCAGGCGCACATCGACTTCCACCACGCCCTGATCAAGGCCTGCGGCAACCCGATCCTGCTCGACATCTGCGCGCGGTTGACCGACACCGCCGAGCTCTACCGGGCATGGTCCGCCGCCGGAACCCGGCAGGTGCACCGCGACGTCGCCGCCGAGCACCGGGGCCTGCTCGAGGCCGCGCTCGCGCGCGACGCCGACCTGGCCGTAGCGCGGTTCGAAGCGCACGTGACCCGGACCGGCCAGGTCCTCGCCAGCTCCGGTCTGCTCGCGGCCGACGGCGAACCCGCAAGCGGTGCGGCGAGCTGATCCAGGTCCACGACGTCGTCCATCGGGCAGCGGCGATTGCGCGCCGCATCACGGGTGCGGAACGCCTCGACGCTTCTGGACGTCGACACCTGCCCCAGCGTGGCGCCCGGTGTTCCCGTATGCCGCGGTCGAGAACCAGAGCCTCGATGCCGGTGTCACGCTACAGCGCTGTTGGCTCCGCTTGCCGCCGCAGCCTAGGTCGTCGTTGCAGAGCTTCAGGTGGCGTCGCTCAGCAATCGGCCGAAGCCTTCGACAGCGAGGTATGGGTTGAGTTGCGGGTGACGGCCGGCCACCGCCACGTCGCGCCAAAAGCGCTGCAGCGCGTTGCTCGTGGCGAAGCCGCTCGCGCCGTGGAGGTCGAGCATGCGCTCGATCGCCGCGCGGCAATCCGTTGCGGCGTCGGCCCGCTCCTGCTGCATGCGGCTGTTTTCGAGGGGCGTGACGGCCGGCTCCGCGTCGATCCGCGCCGCCAGGGCCTGCATCGTCCGCTCGGCGCGCTGCGCCAAGGTCGTCGCCTCCGCCAGCCAGTGCCGGGCGCCCGGCGAGTCGCTCATTCGCGTGTACGACGTCATGAACGGCTTGCGGGGTGAGGCGAACATCGAGCCGATGACGTCCAGTGCGCCGAACGTCGCGCCCACGACCGTCGCGAGCACACTGAGCCCCCACAAGTTGATGGCTTTGGGGTCGGGTGGGTAGTGCACCCGATGGCCCGACGCCACCTGATCAAGGGGAACCAGGATGTCGTCGGCCACGAGTGAATGGCTGCCGGTACCGCGCATGCCGGCCATGTCCCACGTGTGATCGACGCTCAGCTCGGCCGTCGGGACGAGGACGAGCGCGAACTCACCGTCGACGATCGTGCCGAGGCTGGCCCACGTGGCGTCCTCGCATCCGGAGACGGCCGCCCACCGGCCGCTGACACGCACGCCATCCGGGCCGCTCTCGCCGCGACCGGTCGGCGCGCCGACCCCGCAGAACAGAGCGTCGGGATCCGCGAACAGTTCGTCGAGGGTGTGGTCGGGGAAGTCGCCGAACGTGATCATGTTCTTGCTGACCAGGCAGGTGCTCACGATCCAGGCGGTGGACGGGCAATCCCGGGCCATCGCGGCGATCACGTCCGCGACGGTGGTGGCCGTCGCCCAGGAGCCGCCGTGCGTGGCGGGCGTACGGAGGGCGAACGCGCCGACCGCCTTCGCGGCCTTCAGGCTGGTCGAAGCCAGCCGACCGCGTTGTTCGGTTTCCGCAGCGTTGGCGGCGAGGATTTCGATCACGATGTCCACCGAAGCGCGGTCGGTGGCACGCTGCCATAAGCGCACGGTCCGGATTCATAAGAATTCGGACGGCATCGGAGCCCGCTGCGCCTGTCGTCGCCGCGACGGCGAGCTACGATCGTCTTCGTGGACATGATCAGCGAGGTGATCAGCGCACTCCACGCAGGGAGGCCGTCCGCGGCGCGGGTCAGCCAGTCCGGAGAGTGGGGCTTCCGGCTTCCGGATATCGAGGGCATGGGCTTTCACGTGGTGCTCGGCGGCGAAGGCTGGTTGACCACAGGCGGCGGTCCGCCGGTGAGGCTGCGACCCGGAGATGTGGTGCTCGTGCCGTACGGCGCGGAGCACGGGCTCAGCCATTCGGCCGCGGCCCGGCTCGGGAGCCTGCCGATGATGCGGCAACCGCTCTGGACCAGGCCCGCCGAGGGATCCGCGCACATCGACTTGATCCTCGGGTGCTACCACGTCGGGCACACCCGGACCCACCGGTTGCTTCGAGACCTCCCGCCGGTCGTCGCCGTTTCGCCGGACTTCGAGCGGCACCCGGAGCTGCGGGCGCTGATGGAATTGCTCTCGGCGGACGTGTCCGAAGGCGCGTCGGGCATGGCGACGGCTCGGGCCGCGCTGGTCGACCTGACGCTCGCCCACGCGCTGCGCCACGGATGGCAGCAGTCCCGTGACACGGAGTGGCCCGATGTCACGGATCCGGGCATCGCCGCGGCGATCGACCAAATGCACGCCAATCCGCAGCAGCCGTGGACGTTGAAAAGTCTCAGTGAAATCGCGGGCATGTCGCGCACCGCGTTCAAGCAACAGTTCACCGCTCTGGTCGGTACGCCGCCGATCACCTATCTCATCGATTGGCGCCTGACGCGCGGCGCGCGTGCACTGCGCGATTCAACGGCGCCGCTGGCGGTGATCGCGCGTCAGGTGGGCTACTCGAGCGAGTATGCCTTCGGAAACGCGTTCCGGCGCAAATTCGGCGTGTCGCCGGGCCGATTCCGCCAGCAGGTGACTCGCGAACTGACGCCGGTAGGTGAATCGGCCGTCCCGACCCGGACTTGACCGCGGTCGGGGCGTCCGATGACCTGCTTTTCAAGAGGGGCCACAGAACTACCGGGCGGTGACGCGGCGAGGATCGAAGACACGCGCCATCGTCGAGGCAGCTCGCCGGTGGCTCAGGAGCCGGCTCGCGAGCACGCCGAGGCGGTTCGCGCGGCCGTCGATCACGACCGGGCCCGGGTCGCGGCTCTCCAGGTGGTTCAGTGCGGTGGTCACGACGTCGTCGGGCCGGCGGAGTTTTCCGGCGGTCAGCACCGCCGCGTCCGGGCCCATGCTCGACGTGAAGTCGGTGGCGGTGGCGCCGGGGCAGACGGCGAACACAGTGACGCCCGTGCCGCGCAGTTCGGTCCACAGCGATTCCGTGAAGCTGAGGGAAAACGCTTTCGTGGCGCCGTAGACCGCCATCCGGGGTGCGGGCAGGTAGGCGGACACGCTGGCGAGGTTGATGACGAAGCCGTGGCGGGCGTTCACCATGCCGGGGAGGAAGGCGGCGGTCAGCCGCATCGGTGCCAGGGCACCCACGGCGACCTCGGCGGAGAGCCGGGCGGGTTCTGATTCGAGGAACGGGGCGAACGATCCGGACGCGGCGTTGTTGATCAGGCCGGTGACGTGGATGCCCTGCCCGGTGACCGTTTGGTGCAGTTCATCGGCGGCGTCGGGCCGGGCGAGATCCGCCGGGACCACGTCGACGCGGGCGTCGGCAGTGCGGCGGAGTTCCTCCGCCAGCGAGGTCAGCCGGTCGGCGCGGCGGGCGACGAGCACGAGGTTCGCGCCGCGGGCGGCCAGTGTCCGGGCGAACGCGGCTCCGATACCGGAGCTCGCTCCCGTGAGCAGCACGGTCTGGGCGCGGTAGTCAACGGTCATGCCCCCAGCGAACCGGCGGCCGGCGCGCGCGTCCAAGACCTGTTCCGCACCTGGTCATGCACGAGCGGCATCGCGGACGAGCAGCCTCTCCGCGGAGCGGATGAACTCCGCGACGAGCGGGTCGGTTTCCCCGGCACGGCTGGCGACGACGACCCGGCTCGGCTCGGCCCCGTCGACGGGAACGGCGACCAGGTCGGGACGCAGGGTGAAGCGCCGGTCATCGGCGGGGACGACCGCGATGGCGGTGCCCTCGGCGATGGCCTCGAGTTTGTCGTCGTAGGTGTCGGCGAGGGTGGGACCCAACGGGGCCGCGCCATTGCCTTCGCGGGGTTCGAGACGCCAGAAGCCGGTCCAGTCCTCGCCCATGCCGGTGCAGCCGACGAGCGGCTCCGATCGGACGTCCGCGACGTCGATGGACTCCTTGCCCGCGAAGCGGTGGGCGGTCGACACCAGCGCGACCAGAGGCTCGGTGTAGAGCGCTGTCACGGCGAGGTCGTCTTCGGGGATCGGCAGTGGTGCGCGGATGACCAGCGCGTCGATCTGCCGGGCCACCAGCGCACCGGCCTCCCGTGAGCTGAGATGACGGGTGCGGACGTGGGCGCCGGGACAACGGTTTCGCAGGTCGCGGACGGCGGGGGTGATGACGAGGTCGTCGGCGTACCCGACGGTGATGGTCCGGGCCGGCGCCGCCGCGCGCGCGGCGAGCACGGACTGCTCGGCGTGGTGCACCAGTTGCTGTGCCTGGGGCAGGAACGCCGCGCCGGCGGCGGTGAGCCGGCTGCCCTGGCTGGTGCGTTCCAAGAGACGAACCCCGAGTGCGTTTTCCAGCCGCTGGATCTGGCGGCTCAGGGACGGCTGGGCGACCCGCAACTGCTCGGCCGCACGGGCGAAGTTCAGCTGCTCGGCCACCACCAGAAAGTACCGGACCAGCCGGAGGTCCAGGTCGGGGAGCATGTCCGCAGGCTACTCCGTCATGCCGTCCCGGTATGGCGACGTGCGAACGAGGTCTTGGACCCACGGCACGGTGTGGTGGTGTCTTGGGGACATGACCATAGCTTTCGTCAACGGCGTTCCGGTGACCCCCGCGGTGTGGACGCCTCTGATCGACGAGTTGCCCGAGGCCCGGCAGCGAGAGGCGGTCCTGCTCGCACCGCCGGGCTTCGGTGCACCCCTCCCCGCGGATTTCGCGGCCACGTTCGACGACTACCGGGATTGGCTCATCGATGAGCTCTCGCGGTTCGACGCGCCGGTCGACCTCGTCGGCCACAGCTTGGCGGGCGGGTATGTGCTGGAGGTGGCGATGAGCCGTCCCGACCTGATCCGCAGCTGGGTCAGCGACACCGTCGCCGGTTACGAGCCGGACTACACCTGGCACGACCTCGCGAAACTGTGGCAGACACCCGGCGAGGGGGAACGCCACGTCGACGAACTCTTCTCGGGGGATGCAGGTGACCGGGCGGCGCGCATGGTCGGCTGGGGCATTCCGGAGCCGACCGCCGGCGAGATCGCGCTCGACCAGGGCGAGGAGATGAGCAGAGCGATTCTCGCGCTGTACCGGTCCGTGCCCCAGCGGGTGCTGGTCGAGCGAGGCCGCGATTTGTCCGCGGCGGCAACGAGGCCCGGGTTGGTCCCCATCGCCTTGCAGGACGACACCGTGGGCAGTCCCGCCCTCCGCCACCGAGCCGCCGAACGGGCCGCCGCCCGCACCGCGGACCTTGATGGGCTCGGCCACTGGTGGATGCTCGACGACCCGGCGCGGGCGGCCGCCATGCTGATCGACTTCTGGGACAGCCTGTGAACTCCGGGGGAGTGCGGCGCTCGCCGGGGTGAGTTCAGCTGATCTCTCCGCGGACGTCGGTGTCGGCGCCGTCCTGGACGGCGTGGACGACATAGCTGACCGACGTGGGACGCGTCATGGCGTCCAACGCGTACACGCCACCGGAGGCACCCATGCCGCTGACGCCGGCGGGCTCGATGAGCCGGCCCAGGTCGCCCAGCTGCCACCCGCCCAGCCACAGCACGCCAGTGGGGATGGAGCAGGCCAGCTTCCGGTGGTCCGCGTCGGCCGTGTAAACCGTGGCCGCCAGGCCGAACTCGGTGCGCTTGGCCTCCTCGACCCCGGCCTCGAACGACGGCACGACTTGCACGGCGGCGACGGGACCGAACGTCTCGGCGCACATCAACTCCATCTCGGGGCGCACGTCGACCACCACGGTCGGCGGGTAGAACCAGCCCGGTCCCTCGGGGACCTCGCCGCCGACGAGCACCCGGGCACCGGCGGCGACCGCGGCCTCGACCTGCCGGTGGACCAGCTGCCGCTGGTCCCCGTCGACCATGGGGCCGATCTGGGTCCCGGGGTCGGCCGGATCCCCGACAACCTGCCGGCGGGTGGCCGCCACGAGCGCGTCGACGAAGGGTTCGGCCACGTCCTGGTGGACGTAGATCCGCTCCATGGCCGTACAGATCTGGCCGCTGTTGAGGTAGGAGCCGACGGCCACCTCCTCGGCGACGGCGTGCACGTCGACGTCGGAATCGACCACGACCGGGTCCTTCCCGCCCAGCTCCAGCAGCGCCCGGTTGAAGTTCGCTGCGGCCGCCGTCGCCACCGAGCGGCCTGTGCGCACCGAGCCGGTGAAGTGCACGAGGTCGATGCCGGGGTGCCCGGCCAGCGGAGCGCCGGAGTGCCCGTCACCGAGGAGGAGGTTCACCGCGCCGGCGGGCAGGCCCGCCTGGTCGACCAGCTCGAAAAACCCGACGGCGGAGATCGACGCCTTCTCCGACGGCTTCACGACCACCGTGTTCCCGGCGGCCAGTGCCTGCCCCAGCGTCATGAGGATCGTCGTGACGGTGAAGTTCCACGGGACGATCAGCGCAACGACACCCACGGGGAACCGCTGGACGTCCGTCGCGACCCCGTCGACGACCTTGACCCGGTGGGCGAACCGGTAGCTCTCGGCGTGGTGGAGGGCGTCGGTGAAGGCGGTCAGGCCGGCATGGATGAACTGCGCGGCGATCTGGCGCGGCTTGCCCATCTCCTCGGTCTCCATGGCCGCCAGGTCGTCGACGTTCTTCTCGACGAGAGCCGCGAGGTGCCGCAGCCGGGCCAGGCGGTCCGGCAGGTTCAGTGCCGCCCATGCCGGCTGGGCGCGCTCAGCGGCCCGGACCGCGGTGTCGGCGTCCTCGGCGGTGCCGGCGGGCAGCACCGCGACCGGGGTCTCGTGGTACGGGTTGAGCCGCGTGATGGTGTCGGCCCCGGACGAGTCGACCCACCGCCCGTCGATGTGGTTCTGCAGCGTTCGCATGGTCGTGCCCTTCTCTCGTGACGTGTGGCGAACCGACCGGTGGAGATCAGGTCAGGGCGGTCGTGGGCACGACGCCGCCGATCTTGCCGAGCTTCTCGCCGAACCGGGCTCGGAGCGCCTCGACGACCTCGGCGGGCGCGGTGCTGGGGTGCCCGGAGCCGAACGGCGGAGCCGGGTTGTACTCGATGTAGAGCTGGATCATCTGGGCGTAGGTGGGGTCCTCGATGTCCGCCATCAGCTCCAGCGCGAAGTCGACGCAGGCCGTGACCCCACCACCGCTCCAGAACTTCCCGTCACGGACCGTCCGCGCGGGGTCCGGGATCGCGCCGTACTGTGCGAGCTGGTCCAGGAACGCCCAATGGGTGGCGCTGCGGCGGCCCCGCAGCAGACCGGCCTGGCCGAGGATCAGTGAGCCGGTGCATATGGAGGTCACGTAGCGCGCGTCCTCGCCGAGCCGCCGGAGCTGCTGGAGCATGCCGGGTGTGGTCGCCGCGCTCATGTCCGCGGTGCCGCCGACGAACAGCAGGTCGCAGCGCTCGATGTCGCTGAGCTTCTCGACGTCCCGCAGCGGGAGGCCGAGAGCGCCCGTGAGGTCGCCGCCGTGCTCGCTGGCGAGCCGGAGGTTCGCCCCTGGCAGGTGCGCGAACACCTCGTAGGCGCCGAGGAAGTCCAGCTGCGCGCACCGCGGCCAGAGCGCGAACACGATGTCGAAGGTCTTGGTCATTTCGATGCTCCTGTGGATCGCTGCGCCCGGGCCGCGGCGCTCGGCAGCCGGTTCACCGGTGAGCGCGGTGCCTCGCCGCGCAGGATGCGGGCCGACTCCTCGACCACCTTCCGCTTCAATTCGGCGAGCGACTCCTCGCTCCAGTGCGCCGCGTGCGGGGTGAGGATGGCCGACTCGCAGCTCAGCAGGGGGTTTCCCGGGTCGACCGGCTCGGCGTCGAAGACGTCGATGCCGGCGCCGAAGAGATGCCCCGAGCGCAGCGCGTCGGCGAGCGCGACCTCGTCGACGAGGCCGCCGCGCGAGACGTTCACCAGCACCGCGCCCGGCTTCATCCGGGCAAGGGCGGCGCGGTCGATGACGTTGCGGGTGGACTCGAGCAGCGGGACGTGCAGTGACAGGACGTCCGACCGGGCGAGCAGCTCCTCGCTGCCGACCAGCTCGATGTCCAGCGACTCGACGTCCGCCTGTCCGACCGCCGGGTCGTGCCCGATGACCGTGTAGCCCAGAGAGCCGGCGATCTCGGCTACCCGCCGACCGATGCGGCCGAGCCCGTACAGGCCGAAGGTCTGCACGTCGGGCCGGTGCACCCCCGGCACGGCCCAGTCCGCCCAGCCCGTGGCGCGCATCCCGGCGTCGAGAGCGGGGAGGCGCCGCTGCACGGCGAGAGTGAGCGCGATGGCGTGGACGGCCACCTCGCGGTAGTTCGCGTCCGGCACGTTGCTCACCCAGATGCCGCGCCCGGTGGCCGCGTCCAGGTCGACGGTGTCGAACCCGATGCCGCACCGGCCGATCGCCTGGCACCGCTCGAGTCCCTCGATGACCGTGCGGCTGATCTCCTCGACGACGACGATGAGCGCGTCCGCGTCCGCGGCACCGGCGAGGATGGCCTCCTCGCTCGACCCGTCGATGACCTGGAAGTCGACGTCGAGGCCGTCGTAGGCGCTCAGGTCTTCGTCGCTGAACTCGATCAGCTTGCTGGTGCAGACGACCTTCACCGTGCACCGCCAACGGCGGTCGGGGTAGCGGCGTAGCCCTTGAGGGCCGGGGTCTCGGCGAGCTCCTCGGCGCTGAAGAGGGGCCGGCCGAGGAAGATGCCGGCGAGCGTCATGAGCTGGGCGGCCGCGAGGATGCCCGCGACGATCCACGGTTCCCCGCCCAGCTGGCCGACGAGGAAGGCCGCGAGGAGCGGCGTCGGGCCGGCGATGAGCGCGCCTTGCAGCTCGCGGGACGAGAACAGCCCTGAGGAGCGGTACTCGGCCCGGAACAGGGCCGGCATGAGCACGGTGTGGGCGGCCGCCACGCCGGCCCACCCGAAGGCGTTGAGGGCCACGCTCGCGATGATGATCGGCACGATCGCACCGGCCTTGAGGATCGCGACGTACGGGACGGCCAGCAGCAGCGCGCCCGCGATGCCGATGAACATGACGCGGCGGACGCCGATGGTGTCACCGAGCCGGCCGAACACCAGCAGCGCCAGGAACCCGCTCCCGAAGACCGCGCAGGACATCAGCAACGCGTAGCTGCCCGGCAGGCGAAGCGCGCCGCTGATGTAGCTGATGGCGAAGGCACTGGTGATGTAGCTGGTGACGTTGAGGCCGGAGGGTACGAGGAAGCCGGCCACCCAGTTGCGGGGACTGGCTTTGACGGCTTTCGCCATCGCGACGAGTGGGTTGCGGTGCGCCTGGGCGAGCTCGCCGCGCTGCCGTTCGTGCTGGACCTCTTCGAACTCCGGGGACTCCAGCATCGACCGCCGCAGGACGAGTCCGATGCCGGTGAAGACCGCGCTGAGCAGGAACGGGATGCGCCAGCCGAAGCTGAGGAAGTCCTCGGCGGAGAACACGGCGCTGGTCACCGCGAAGAGGACCGAGGCGGTCAGCACGCCGAAAGTCGCGCCGGCCATCGCCAGCGAGGACAGGTAGGACTTGCGCCCGGGCGTCGCGCTCTCGTTGGCGATGATGATCGCCCCCGCCATCTCGGCGCCGGCACCGAACCCCTGCGTCACCCGCATGAGCAGCAACAGGAGGGGTGCCCAGATGCCGATGGCCGCGGACGAGGGGAGCAGGCCGACGATCGTCGTGGAGGAACCGACGAGGATCAGCGAGAAGATCAGCACCGGCCGGCGGCCGAAGCGGTCGGACGCGGCGCCGAGCACGATGCCGCCCACCGGACGCGCGACGAACCCGACAGCGAACGCGGCGAAGGTCGCGAGCAGGGCCACTTGCGCGGACTGACCGCTGAAGAAGACCTTCGAGATGACCAGGCCCGCGGCAACGGTGTAGAGGCCGTAGTCGTACCACTCGATCGCGGTCCCGACACCCGCGGCGACCGCGGTACGGGTGCCGGAGCGCGCCGGTCGCCGCGGGACGGCGACCGCCTCCGCTTCGGTGGCGGGTGAACTCGGCGCCGTCTGGGGTGACGGGGTCATCGATGGCTCGCTGGTCATCGGAGTTCCTCTCTCGTCGGCGGTGACGTCGGCTCGGGCTTGCTGAAAAGCTACGGGCTCGTTTGCGTTCTGTCGACAGTCCACAGAATATTTTCCGGTAAGGTTCGGCCATGACCGCGACGGACCCCGCAGCCGAGTTCGAACGCATCCAGGTGGGCTCACTGGTCGATGAGGCGCGGCGACAGATCCGGCGCAACATCCTCACCGGTCACCTGCGCCCGGGAGAGCGTCTCCGGGACTCGGTGCTGGCCGAGGAGATGGGCGTGAGCCGGTCGCCGGTCCGCGAGGCCCTACGTCTGCTCGAGCAGGCGGGACTCGTCGAGAAGACGAACAACCGCTCGTACCGGATACCGGCGTTCGCCCCCGAGGACGTCCATGAGCTGGCCGCGCTGCGGGCGGCCGACGAGATCCTCGCCATCCGCACCATCGTGACCAAGCGGCTGCCGCTGGACTCCCTCGCCGCCGCCATCGAAACCATGGCCGCGGCCGGGAACGATCCGACGAAGGGACTCGCCGCGGATGCCGCCTTCCACGCCGAGGTCGTACGCCTGTCCGGCCTGCCTCGGCTGGTCGAGCGCTATGAGGTGCTCATCGACCAGATCCGGCTCGTGCTGCGAGCGAACGAGATCGAGACCTGGCAGCGGACTCCCTCGATCGCGGCAGCCCACCAGCGGCTCCTCGACCTGATGCGGGCCGCCGTCGAGGGCGGCGACGTCGCCGAGCTCGTCCGCGTGTGGGAGGACCACGTCCTGCGCGGAATGGCGGCACCGCAGGTGCTCGACCCGCTCTGAGGCCGCCCGTGGCGTCGGGGGAGCGGGGGCAGGCACCTGGTCCCCCGCTCCTCGCCGATTTACGGCAAGATCCTCAGACCGCGCTCCGGCTTCGGATCCGCCCGATCGCCTCGATGTCGGCCGCGGCACCCGCGCCCACGTAGCCGATGTCCGTGCTGAACAGGACGAAGTCCGCCCCGTGGTCCACCATCCGCTGCGCCACCTCGGCGGTGAAGACATACGCGCCGTAGTGCTTCCCCAGCCGCTTGGCGCTGTCGCCGATGGTCTCGAAGGCGTGCCACACCTGCGGGGCGTCGATCCCCGCCGCCACATCGGCACCCATGCTCAGTGCCATGTCCGACGGTCCCATGACCGCTCCGTCGATTCCTTCCACGGCGAGGATCGCGTCGATGTTCGACAGCGCGAGCGGCGTCTCGATCATCACCAGGGTCAGCACGTCCTCATTGGCCGCCGCGGGCGTGGCGTGCAGTCGCGGCGCCCCCCACGAGCGGGCACCGAGCGGGGGGAACCGAGTGTTGTCCCGCACCATCTCCGCCTGCTCCGGCGTGTTGACCATCGGCGCCACGATCCCCCGGGCGCCCAGGTCCAGGGCGCGCTGGATGCCTATGGGGTCGTTCTCCCCGATGCGCACGAACGGGGTGGTCCCGCCGAGCTCCAGCGCGTACAGCAGCGCCGGGATGCTGTCCTCGGTCACGTACGCGTGCTGCTGCTCGATGATGACCCAGTCGAACCCGGCATCGGCCATGGCGTGCGCGGTGGAGATGGCCGGGATGCCCAGCATGGCGCCGAAGGCGGGCTCGTGGTCGCGCCACCGCCGGCGGACGATGTTCTCGGTCATACGCACCTCTCGTCGATTCGCGCAGGTGGCGGGGACTCTCGGTCCGCCTCCGCGGGGACGGGTCCGTCCCCCGGGCATCGACCCTACGGTTTGGTCTGATTTCTGTCGACAGTATTCATTTTTGTCGATGCCTGGCGAGGTCGCCGGTGCGGAATGCGGTCCGTCCGCGCGTCGTCCGCCTGCCCGTGATTTCGTGCTGGCGCACAAAGTCGCGAGCCGCGCCGCGGGTACTGCGCGAGGATTGCCGGGGAGGGTGCGTGCGACGGTCAGCCGCACCCGAGCGTGAGGACCTCGTCGAACGCGGCGCTTGACTCGCTGACGAGGTCGGCGGCGGTACGGGCACGACGTCGGGCCGTCTCGTAGCAGGCGAGCGCGATCTGCCCGGCGAACACGGCGATGGTCTGCGCGGTGCCGCGGCTTCGCAGCACCTCGGTGAGGTTCGACGCGAGCTGCTGGGTCTTGAGTGCTTCACGTGCGCGCAGCTCGAGGTGCTTTTCGACCAGGTCGGTGTGGTGCTGGTACGCGTCGAGGTCGTCCGTCACCTGAGCGAACAGGCGCAGGACGATCGGGCGCAGCTGTTCAATGGCCTCCCGGTGGTCGCTCGCGGCGCCGACGGTGTCGTCTGCGCCCGCCGAGGCGATCGTGTCGAGCAGCGCCTGCTCCTTGGCGAAGACGACCTCCGTCTTGTCGCCGAAGTAGCGGAAGAACGTCGTGCGGCCCACCTCGGCGCGAGCGGCGATGTCGGTCACCGACACCGCGTCGTACCCGTGCCTCGCGAAGAGCTCGTCGGCGGCATCGATGATGCGCTGCCGTGCGCGCAACTGCTTGCGCTGGATGAGGGAGTCAGGCGCCTGTTCCGGTGTCACCGAACCAGCATACGCGCATCCGGATCCCAGGCTCATTTGGAACGCGGTGTGCTACGGTACTGAGTACCAACACGAACTCCGCTGCGAAAGGACACGATCGTGATCGAAGAAAAGGACACTGCCGCTGCCGTGGCGCCTCATGGGGTGCCGTTCCTGGCCGGGAGGGACACGGCCCCGGCGTACTGGGCGTTCGGTGTTCTCTGGGTCGTCTTGGCGGATTCCGAGCAGACCGGGGGAGCGTTCTCGGTGATGGAGCAGTGGATGCCGTCGGATGGCGGCCCGCCGCCGCACGTCCACCCGATCGACGAATGGTTCAACATCCTCGAAGGCTCCATCGAGTTCCGCGTCGAGGACGAGCCGCCGATGCGGGCGACGGCGGGTGACTCGGTGTGGATTCCGCGGGGAACGGTGCACAGTTTCACGACGAAGAGCGCCGCGCACGTGTTCAACGGCTACACGCCGGCCGGTTTCGAGCAGGTCATCATGGGGCTGGGCACTCCTGCGGAGCGCCGCGAACTGCCGCCGGAGGATCTCGGGTTCGAGCCTCGTGCCGCGGCGCAGTTGATGGACAACTTCTGGTCGGCGAGCGCCGACACCGGCTGGGCCAAGAAGTGGATCCAGTGAGCGAGCGGACGGTGTCGCCGGAACTGGACGCTCTGCTCGACAGCGTCGCGGCGACGGTTCCCGTCCGGACGGAGACGGCCCGGTTCGGGACGGCGGGAACCGAGTACGAGGGTTTCTTCGCTCGTCCGGCCGGCAACCCATCGCTCGCGCGCCCTGGCGTGCTGGTGCTGCACGATTGGTTCGGCCGCAGCGACCACGTGCGGGTGCGGGCGCGGATGCTGGCCCGGCTCGGATACGTCGCTCTGGCCGGAGACGTCTACGGAGCGGCGGTGTCGGTGGAGGGCCCGGAGCAGGCGATGGCCCTGGCGTCCACCTACACCGGCGACCCGGCGTTGTTCCGGGAGCGGGTCGCCGCGAACCTCGCGGCGTTGCGGGCGGACCCGCAGGTCGACGCGTCCCGAGTTGCCGTCATCGGCTACTGCTTCGGCGGAACGGGGGCGCTCGAACTCGCTCGGTCCGGCGCCGAGGTCTCGGCGATCGTGACGTTCCACGGGAACTTGGAGACCCGGGCGCCGGCGCGTCCCGGCAGCATCGTCTCGCCGATCCTCGTCCTGACCGGGGCGGACGACCCGGTCGTGCCTTCGCCCGTGCTCGCGGCCTTCGAGGAGGAGATGAGGGCGGCCGGCGCGCCGGATTGGCAGGTCGTGACGTACTCCGGTGCGATGCATGCCTTCGCCGTCCCTGGTACTGATCTGCCCGAGCACGGGGCCGCGTTCCACCCGTCGGCGAACCGCCGCTCCTGGGTTGCCATGGCGGACTTCCTCGAAGGGGCGTTCACCTAGCCGGACGTCGTCCCGGGTCGAGGTGACTGGTGGCGGCCTGGCGTGCGGACAGGTGAAGGCCTCCGGCGGTGAAGTGGACCTGTTCGGGAACCGCTTCACCGATTGGAGGCCTTCATGTCCCCACCCTGACCCACGCACCCGGTTGCCACTCGCGTGCCTGATCTTTCACGTAACCTCTTCGCATACCGCGACAGAACAGGATCCGTAGCTGTGACCCACCCGTTCAGCGTCAACGCCGACGGCTTCCTGTTCGACATGGACGGAACGTTGGTCGACTCGACCACCGTGGTCGAAGCCGTCTGGACGCGGTTCGCCGGCCGGCACGGACTCGACGCGGAGACCGTCATCCGCTTTTCCCATGGGCGTCCCTCGATGGACAGCCTCGCCGAGTTCCTGCGCGGCCACAGCATCGAAGCGCGTGAAGCCATCGCCGCGGACCTCGCCCGGCAAGAACTCGATGACACCGACGGCATCGTCGAGATCGTCGGCGCCGGTGCGCTCATCACGGCGCTCCAGCAGGTGCGAGCACCGGTGGCCGTCGTGACCAGCGCGCCACGGGACCTCGCCCTGCTCAGGCTGAAGGCAGCCGCCGTTCCGGTACCGGACGTGCTCGTCTCCGCCGACGACATCGCGCGCGGAAAGCCTGATCCCGAAGGCTTTCTCAAAGCCGCCGACCTCCTGGGCGTCTCGGTCGCCCAGTGTGTTGCGTTCGAGGATTCCGAGGCCGGCGTGCTCGCCGCATGCGCGTCGGGCGCCACGACGATCGTGGTCGGCACGCACACCTCCGCGGCCACAACGGGTCTTGTCCGCATCCCGCACTATGCCGACATCGCTCTCACCACCGATGGCGACCAGTTTTTCCTGCATGCCTGACAGCCGCTGGGCCGCGACGCCGATTGCATGACGGTAAATAATCCCTTAACTGACATGCACTTGCTGTTAAATCGCGGGCTCCGTAATGTTTCCGGCATGAACCTCACCGTCCTCGCCGCGTCCGGCCGAACCGGACTCGCCATCACTCGAGAAGCCTTGCAGCGTGGCCACACCGTCACGGCGATCGCGCGTGACCCCGCGCGCATCGCCCTTCCCGAATCACCCGAGCTGCGCAAGGTCGCGGGCGATGTGACCGATCCCGGCAGCATCGCCGCCGTCGTCGGCGCGGATTCCGTCGTCCTTTCCGGACTGGGGACGGAACAAGCGGGAATCCTCCTCGCCGGCGCCAAAGCGCTCGTCGCCGCCGGACCGCGGCGCATCGTCTGGCTCGGCGCCTACGGCACGGGCAAGTCCGCGGAGGTGGCCGGGGAAGGGGCCGCGGTGCTCGGAAAGCTGCTGGGCGACCGGCTGCCGGACAAGATCGACGCCGACAACACCATTCTGGCCGCCGGGGGAACGGTTTTCCACGCCGGCCTCCTCGACGAAGGTCCGGAGAGTGCCCACCGGCGCACGGTCGGGCTGGACGCCGCGCCGCCCTTCGACCTCACCGCGAAAGTCAGCCGGGAAACCGTCGCGGCCGCGATGCTCGACGAAGCCGAGACGCCGCGTTTTCCCGGCGCGGTCGCGTTGCCGCTGGCCGGCTAGTCAAGCCGCGACGGCCTCCTCGATGGCTTCCTCGATGGCCGCGCGCACCTGGTCGCGAAGCCAGGAGTGCGCGGGATCCGAACTGTAGCGCTGATGCCAGTTGCAGATGATCGCCGCGGGTTCGGACTCGACCGGGAGCGGCCGCGTGATCAGGCCGAACGCCTCGACGAGCGGACGGCTGAGGATCGCTGTGCTCGTGACCAGTACATCGCTGCTGCTCGCGATCTGCAGCGCCACGGCGAGGGTGGCGACCGCGGCCACCACCCTGCGGTCGAGGCCTTCGGCCGCGAGCAGATCGTCGATCGGTGCCCTGAGACGACCGCGCCGGGAGACCAGCACGTGCGGTTGTTCCGCGTACGCCCGGAAGTCGAGGCCGTCGGCGCAGGGATGCCCCGGTCGCATCGCCACGACGAGCGGGTCGTGCCCGAGCGCCGCGGACTCTATCTCGGGCGATTCCGGCCGGCCACCGCCGAGTTCCATGTCGACGCGGCCCTGCCGGAGGTCGTCGGTGTCGGCCGAATTCTCCGCCAGCACACGCAATTGCACGCCGGGGGCCTGCCTTTGCACCCGTCCGACCAGGGCCGGGACCAGTAACGCGGCCAGCGTGTCGTGGCACTGGATCGTGAAGGTGCGTTCCAGGGTGGCGAGGTTCGGCTTGCGGGCCGGCAGGAGCACCTCGTGGGCCATCCTGACCAGGCCGTGAACGTCCTCCCGGATCGCCGTCGCATACGGGGTCGGCACCATCGCGTGCCCGGCACGCACCAGGATGTCGTCCCCGGTCACCTTGCGCAGCCTGCCGAGCGTACGGCTCACCGCCGGCGATGAGAGGTGCAGCCGCTCGGCCGCGCCCATCACGCTGCCCTCCTCGAGCAGCGCGTCGAGCACCGTGAGCATATTCAGATCTACCTGCATGACAGTAAATAGTAATGGAAAACCAATGCGTCCAACGCAATTGAAGGAGTACCCATGACCACCGAACTGCTTCCCGCCGCCACTGCCGCTGTCCGTCGCGCGGGCGAACGGCTGCTGACGCGCTACTCCACCGAGACACGTCAGTCCGGTCGCGCCGAACTCCTCGCGGCCGCCTACGACAACGACGCCGCGGTGGTCGACGTGCTGCGGCCGGCGCTGGCCGAGATCCGCCCGCAGGCGAGCTGGCTGAACGACGAGCACGGCTTCGGTCCCTTGGACGAGGGCGAGTGGTGGCTCATCGACCCGGTCGGCGGCAATGTCAACACGGTGCACGGAATGACCGACTGGAACGTCGGGGTGAGCCTCGTTCGCGATGGACGCCCCGTGCTGTCGGTGCTCTACGTTCCTTTGCTGGATCAGATGTTCACGGCCACGGAGGGTGGAGGGACGTTTCTCAACGGCGTACGGCTGCGGGTTTCCGACAAGAAGTCGCTGGACGGCGCCCTGGCCGGCACCGGGCAGTCGAAGCCGAACCAGGACCCCGAGATCGCGGAGCGGATGGGGGCCTCGTTCACCGCGATGATGAAGTCGACCATCTACGTCCGGATCTCGGTGCCGGCGACCCACCAGCTCGCCCAGGTCGCCGCGGGCCGGATGGATCTGCACTGGAACTTCGAGAACGTCCGCTCGCAGGTCGCCGGTGTGCTGCTGGTCCAGGAGGCCGGCGGTGTCGTCACCGACTTCGACGGCAAGCCGTGGACCCTCACCAGCACCGGCTACCTCGCGGCTGCCCCGGGCGTGCACGCCGCGGCGTTGGAGGTCCTCACCGCCTGACCGAAGGGCGCTGAGTGCGAGCCTGCTGCACCAACCCAGGGTGTCCGGTGCCTCGGCAGCCGCTGCCGAGGCACCGGAGGCCCAGCGTGACGGCCAGGGCCGACGACGATCTGCGCGGATCCGGCCCGGGACACGCAGGCCAGCACGCTCCCCTTCGGTTCGACCGTTTCGGTGCGAAGACCGGGCGGATTCCGGAAAAGTGAATCGTGGGTTGCCGAAAGTGCACTTGTCGTCCACTCCGGATGTCCTTAGCCTCGGCCCTGACGCGATCGCCAGTAGCATCGAGACAGCGGGGTGGGCGCCTCCATGGTGAAGGAACGAGGCTCGGTGAAGGCGCTGTTCTGCTATCCGGTGAAAGGGCTCAGTGCGCAGCCGCTGGGCCGTGTCGAACTCCGGCCCGGCGCGGGAATT